>JBARNX010000021.1:0-41038 GCA_049641805.1 Minisyncoccales bacterium | reverse complement strand
CGTTATATTCAATCATTCCGTAATAGATTTTATTCTTGAGCATATACTGATAATTTGAGACGGAAAGCATTTTGCCTTTCTTGCCAACCAAGCCCAAGGAATTGATAATCTTTCGGATTTGAGCGAGGGGGTATTCGCCAGTGGCATACATCTCAAAAGCCCGCTTAATATACTTTGCCTTTTCTTTATCTACGGCGATACAGCGGGCATTTTTGTCATTTACATAGCCAAGTGGCGCCCAAGCGGGCCATATTCCATTTCGTAATTTCTGGCGAATACCCCTCTTTATATTTTCCGAAAGATTATCCACATAATATTTTGATTGCCCAAAAGCGATGGACAACATAAATTTTCCTTGCGGTGTCGGATCAAACCAAAAAGTAGGAAATTTTAGCGTGGTAATTTTTCCAGTATCTACGAGATAAATTATTCGTCCGCCGTCTATGCTATTTCTTGCCAAGCGGTCAGGGTGCCACGCTAAAATTCCCTCGGCTTCATTTTTCTCTATACTTGCTATCATATCGTTAAAAATCTCTCGCCCCGGTTCTTTGGCGGTTTTGCTTTCCACAAATTCACGGACGATATTCAGGTTTTCTTTTTTGGCATATTCTCGCAACTCAAACATTTGCGCCTCAATACTCAAAACCTGCCTTTCGGGTTCGTCCGTGGATTTGCGAGCATAGAGAAAAATTTTTTTGGTTTGTAAATTTATGTTGTCCATATTGTTTTTAGATTAGTTTTTGGGCAATCAATGAAAAATACGCTCAACCTTTCGCCAAAGGCGAAAGAAAGAAGATTGGTTCTGAAAATTTTGTTTTCTCTGTGCTTTCGCACAGGAACTTCCGCATTGCCGACCGCACTTTGTTTTTGGATTTCAAAAATGCCTTTAAAATTGCGGAAAAATACCATGCCGAGGCGCTTTGCGCCGAGGCTATTTCTTACGATTTCACAAAAAGTGAAAATTGGCGGTGTTTTTTGAACGAAGTTCGAACATTTTTTGAGCAAAACCCAGAATGATTGCGCGCTTCGCGCGCAAAACTGAAACGCTCGGGCGGGCAAAAAGGAAGGGGGTTGGGGGGAAGGAATTTTTGCCCGCCCGAGCGATTGGATTTTAAAATTCGGAATTCGAATTTTCGTCAAAAAATGTTCGAACTTCGCCCAAAAAGCACCGCATAAAACAAAATCCGCACAAATTGCGGATTTTGTCTTTTCTTGAAAAATCAACCTTTCCTGAATAACTTGAAGATTTCGAACCACAGGAGGCTGGCGAAAGCGACTGCGAACGACAGCGCGACATCGGCGAGGCTGATGGGAGCGAAATGGAAAACTTGGCGCAGGAACGGGATCGACAATACCAAGGTTAATGTTATTGAGACCGCGGCCAGCATCCAATAAAGCGCTTTGTTGCCGTTTCCCAGAATAGACAGGCTCAGCTTATGCCACGATAAATTGGTGGTAATGAGCATCACATTGGAGAACACGATTGCGGTAAACGCGATCGCCCGCGCTTCTTCATCGCTCCGTCCCGCGGCAAGAACATACGAAAACAAAACAAATACCGCCAGCAACACCCCAAAACCTTGCAGCGCGCTAACGATAAACGCGCGGCGATTGAACAGCGGCTCGCTCAATTTGCGCGGCGGCCGCGCCATCACATTTTTGCCTTCCGGCTCGGCCTCAAAAACCATCGAACAGGCCGGGTCAATAATCAATTCCAAGAAAGCGATATGCGCCGGGGAAAACACCACCGGCATCCCGAAAGCCACCGGTAAAAATGAAATCCCCGCGATCGGGATATGCACCGCGAAAATATAAGCGATCGCCTTTTTCAAATTATCGAAAATCGTCCGCCCTGTGCGCACCGCTTCCGCGATCGAAGAAAAATCATCGTTGAGCAAAACCAGGTCCGCGGCTTCGCGCGCCACATCCGTGCCCCGTTCGCCCATCGCGATTCCAATATGGGCGGCCTTGAGCGCCGGCGCATCGTTAACGCCGTCGCCAGTCATCGCAATCACTTTCCCCTGGCTCTTGAATGCGTTAATGATTATCATTTTCTGCTCGGGCACCACGCGCGCGAAAATATTGGCGGTTTCCATGCGTTTCCGCAACTCGGCCTCGCCCAGCGTCCTCAAATCTTCGCCCGTCAAAAACTGGTCGGGATTTTTCAAACCGATACGCCGGGCGATATTGCAGGCCGTTCCCGGATAATCGCCGGTGATCATGCAGATGCGGATTCCGGCGCGGTAGCAATCCTTGACCGCTTCGGGAACCGATGGGCGAACCGGATCGCTAAACCCAAGCAAACCAACGAACTTAAAATCAAATTCGTGCTGATGGCTTGGAAGTGGATCTTTATCCACAACCGCTTGCGCCACTGCCAGCAAGCGCAATCCGGAATCCAAAAGCGGCTGCATCCGCGCGATCATCGCCTGCTTCCCCCCCTCATCCAAATGGCAAAGTTCGGCGATCGATTCCGGTGCGCCCTTGGCCGCCACGACATAGCGGCTGCCGTCGCCAATTTCCCAAACGCGGGAAAGCGCCAAAATGTTGCCGGCAAACGGATACTCTTTGATCAATTTCCCATCGGCATGGCGCATTCCCGCGGCCAAGAAATATTCGCCGGTGCGCCGGATTTCTTTTTCCAGCGGGTCAAACGGATCGGCCTGGCTGGCCAACATCGCTTGCTCCAAGAGAAAATGGAATTTCCCGGGCAGGGGATTTTCATCGTCATCGTATTTGGCAAGGTCAAGGCAATCATCGCCCGACACTATCGTTTGCAAACGCATCTGGTTCATGGTGATCGTGCCGGTTTTGTCGACGCACAAAATTTCCGCCGCACCCAGCGATTCGATCGCGGCCGTATTTCGGGTCAACACCTTGCGTTTGGAAACGCGCCACGCACCCAGCGCCAGAAAGATCATCAGCACTACCGGAAATTCCTCGGGCAGCATCGACATGCTGATAGTAATGCCGTAAAGAACTCCTGCCAGCCAATCGCCGCGAAAAAACCCGTAGAATAAAACCGCGGCGGCGCATAAAATCGCGCCGGCTAAGCCGAATAACCGCACCAAACGCCCGGTTTCTTTTTTTAAAAGGGTTTCTTCTTCGTTTATCCCCGCCAGCGATTTGCCGATCTTGCCCATTTGGGTATTGCCACCAACCGCCGCCACAAGCGCGGTGCCCCGGCCGCGCGTCACCAAGGTTCCGGAATAAACAAAAGGCAAGTTGTCGCCGCCCGGACGATTGTCTTCGATTTTTTTTATTCCGTCCCAGACCGCTTTTGATACCGCCAGCGATTCGCCGGTCAGCAGTGATTCATCGACCGTTAGATTTATCGTTCCAAGCATCGCCGCGTCCGCGGGAACGCGGTCGCCCTCCTGCAAAACAATAATATCACCGACAACCGCCTCGCGGCCGGAAATGCGGCGCCGCACCCCGTCCCGGATCACCAGCGCCCGCGGACTGGAAAGATCGCGTAATGCTTCAATCGCCCGCTCGGTTTTGCGCTGCTGATAAAAAGTGATTCCAACCACAAAAACCACGAATGCGGAAAGCATCAACGCGTCCTGCGGCTCGCCCAAAAAGAAATAGATCGCGGCCGCTCCCACCAAAAGCAAAAGCATCGGCTCTTTCAAAACTTCCCAAAAAATACCAAAAAATCCGCGCTTCTTTTGCGACGGAATTTCGTTATAACCTTCGGCTTTTATTTTTTCCTCCGCCTCTTTGGAAGTCAGCCCCTTGATGTTTTGTAAAATTTTTTCCATTTTTCTATTTTAGCGGATAAAACAGTTTTGCGAAAGCAAAAAACCGCCTCGCGGCGGTAAAATACTTTCGCAAACTATGATAAATGTTTTTTCACAAATACTCTGCCTGAACCCGATTTTAGATAATTTTCAAATTCGAAAGCTTTATATTTATTGGTGATGGCAAAATAAATCGGGCTCTTGCGGCGGGGTATTAACCCCGCCGCAACCAGAGGATGTTTCCTCTGGACTCCTCATTCTTTTTGTTCCCCGCAGCAAGCTGGCGGGGTATAAAAAGAATAAAATTCCAAAACAATCGGCAATCTATCGGCAATCGCCGGAACATGGCCATTTTTACGCCTTTTAAACCTTTCTTTTAAATCTTCGCAACAGCCAATATAGTAACCATCTTTACATTTTAGGCTGTAAACATAAAACATTTTCTATTCGAAATATAAATAACTCCTATAGGCGGACTGCGTCACGCTGGAACCGAGCCGAAGGGGCGAAGCCCGCCTTCACTCTTTTTTGCCAAACAAAAAAGAGTTTCGGCGAGGTGAAAGCGGAGGGAGCGGGATTCGAACCCACGGACGGCTTTAAGACCGTCAGAGGTTAGCAACCTCTTGCAATGCCACTATGCGATCCCTCCAAGAAATTACATTCCAATAATAGCTTAAATTGGAATAAAATCAACTTATTCCAAACAATTTTTTCGCGTTTTCCGTTGACGCTTCGATAATGGTTTCGACCGAATCGTTGCGGATTTGCGCCACGCGTTCGGCAACATTCAAAACAAACTGCGGCTCGTTACGCTTTACTTCAGGCAAAGGCGAAAGAAACGGGCAATCGGTCTCCAGCAGAATGCGATCCGGCGGCATTTGCGCGATTGCCTCATTCAAGTCAAGCTTGAAGATGATGCCGTTGATTCCGAAATACAAACCCAAGCCGCGGTATTGCCGCATTTCCTCGGCATTACCGGTAAAACAATGGATCACGCCATTCACGCGCCCTCCGAATCCCGCAAATTCGCGCAAGATATTGATCGTGTCATTGTGCGCCATACGCGAATGGATGATAACAGGCAAATCAAGTTCGCGGGCCAGCGCCAGCTGTTGCTTGAAAACATCCGCCTGCTTGTCGCGGATGCGCGGCGCTTTAATTTCGTCTTTGGGTAAATGCAAATAGTCCAAACCAATCTCGCCAATGGCAACAATTTTGGGAGATGATCGCGCCAGTTTGCGGTAAAGATCGGAATCGAACGCCGGTTCCTTGATGTCTTCCGGCCTCCGAAAATCTTTTGGATCGGGATGAAAATCATCGTCGATATTTTCCGGGTGCAGCCCGGCCGCGGCCCAAACTCCGCCGCCGCTTTCTTGGGCGATTTCCACCGCGCGCAACGACGAAGCATAGTTGACTCCGACATTAATCATGAAAACACCCTTATCAAGGGAATTTTCAATCACCTGCCGGCGATCATTGTCAAAGGCTTCTAAATTCAAATGTGCGTGAGTATCAATCAACAACATACATTCGAAGCGCGAATATCGAAATCCGAAACAATATCGAAAATTAAAATTTTTAAAACGATAATTCTTTTTAACTGTTTGTTTAAGATTTTTGTAATTCGTGCTTGTTTCGATATTTGAAATTCGATATTCGGATTTATTTTTTCAGTAACTTATGCGATTCCCAAAATGCCACGCCCACCAAGGCGAAAGTTATCAACGGCGCCGCCGCGTCGGGAATATTGAAACCCAATTTAAAACTTTCGGAAAAACTTTCAAAAACAATGATCGCGCCCAAAATCCCGATCGAGGTCATCGCGCCGTTCTTCAGGAATTTATAGTTGGCAACTTTATCAATGCTTCTAATGGTCATTTCCCGCACCACGAACGCGCCAATGCCGTTGCCGATCAATATCAGCGGAATCGAAGTCGTGAACGCAAACGCTCCCAAAACGCCGTCAAACGAGAACGACGCGTCCAAAACTTCCAGATATAAAAGCTTGGAAAGATCGCCCATTCCGCCGCCGCCCGCCAACAAATTTTCGCTTTCCTTTTCCGCTTGTTCGCGAAACCCGTAAAGGATAAAAAACATCGCGTTGCCAATGGCCGCCGACAACATCAACAGCGGGCTGGCCTTGGCTAAATACAATAAAGCGACAAGCAACACCGCCGCGCAGGCAAAAAACCAGATGCCATAGTGCGGCTTGATCAGCCGGTCGGTCACGAACAACGGGGATTTTTCCTCCAAAAACAGCCAATGGAGATACAACAACAAAAGAAAAACCCCGGCGCCGATAAGAATGAGCGGTTTGCCTTCGTTGATGGCATTAATTACCTCCGGCGAACTCGTAAACATCGCGCGGAACGCCTCAACAATCGAGATGTCCGGAACTGTGAGCCAAACGATCAGGAATGGCAATATTCCCCTGATCACAAAAACCGCGAAAATCAGCCCCCAAAACAAAAAAATCTTGCGCCACTTGGCGCTCATGGTTTTTAAAACATGAGCATTGATAATAGCGTTATCGACGCTGTTGACAATCTCAAAAACCACCAACCCGCCGATAACCAGAAGAATGCTGACGATATCCATATATTTCGGGGTCTATCCCCTGTGTAATCGCAGGGGTTAGACCCCTGCAAAATAATTTTATTCGCCTTTCAAAATGCACACCGGCGGCATTACCAGCTTGTGCGCGTTTTTCTTTTTGCGGCCGATGATTTTCTGCATTTTATTGGCATCGGTGTTCGTCAGGCGGCAAACCTCTTCGGGCAAAAATCCCTGGCTCAACAACTTTAATATCGTATCCAATTGGAAATAGGTTAACCCCAGTTCTTTTTCGTCGGTCTGGCCCGGCCACAGCGCGGCCGTGGGCGCCACTTCGATAATTTCGGAGGGAATCTTCAATCGCTTGGCCATATCATATATCTCGCTCTTGTACAAATCCGCGATTGGCTCAATATCCACCCCGCCGTCGCCATACTTGGTGAAATAACCAATCTCCATTTCCGTGCGGTTAGTCGTACCCACCACCATTCCTTTTCTCAAATTGGCAAAATAATAAAGAGTGGCCATGCGGATGCGCGGTTTCAAATTTCCGTAAACCAAATTGCCGCCATTGGGTAAAGCCTTGGCGAAAATTTGGATCACTTTATCCAGATATATTTTCTCAACTTTGATTTTGAACGCTTCTTCCAACCGCACCACATTTTTGCCAAACGGACACTTGCGCACAAATGGCATCCAGACAAATGTTGTTTTTTTCTTAAACGCCTTTTGCAACAGTGCCGCGATTACGGCCGAATCAATGCCGCCCGAAACTCCCAACACCAACCGCTCCAATCCGGCCGCGGCCATTTTTTCTTTAATAAAATCAATTATTTTATCCTCGGGCAATACTTGACTATCGGCAATTCTTTTCAGCCCGCCGTTATTCTTCAAATAATGAGTAACCGCGGATGGCACCAGTTTCTCCCAGTCAAAACCCGCGGCAATGGTCTGCCGCACCTGCGTGGCCGACAAATTGTCGAAAAACATCGGATGGTCAGCAACTTCAATACCGATTTCGCGCACGCTCTCCCGCGCCCAATCATTCAAAGAAACCAAAACCGTCTGCCCGGCCCCCAGCCCGGTAATCTCCAGCAGCTTCTTTGACCAGGCCGCGTTATTGCGAAAATCCGGCAAACCAAAAATCCTGTAATTTTTGATCCCGGCAACTTTCAGCGCCATTTCCACGATTTCTTTGCGCTCCTTGAAATCCAAAGGATTATTAACCTGGCCGTATTCCTGCATACTGCCGATCACAATGCCAACTTCGCCGACCTGTTTCAATATCCACCGGATCGCTTCCAAATGCCCGTTATGAAACGGCTGAAACCGCCCCACAAACACCACTTTTTTATTTTTTGGTATTGTATATTCTTGGTTTTCCATATTTTTTCATTCTACGCCATTAACCCCAATTTTTCAATTTCCAAGTTGCGCAAGGTCGTACCCTGCAAGCTTGCAAGGTGCGACCTTGCGCAACTTTCCCGAATATATAAAAACGCCCGCCTGTATACAACAAGCGAGCCAATCTGTTGAAATTTGATTTCAACAGATCCCTTTCAAAAATTTTAAATTGCGGAAAATTCTCCGCATTGCTATGATTTTGTTGGCTGCGACGGTTATCCGCCGCCGCTTCTATTCCTTTAGGGAATATGCCTTTCTCCTGCCGTTTTTTATAAGCAAGCGGCTTGCCAACATCTCCTCTTCGAATTATCGAGAAGGATCTTTTATCTGATAAATTATAATTAGACAAAAGATCTCTCTTAATAAATAAAAACCTTCGCTTTTTGGCGAAGGATCTTTTGTTTAGCAATGTTTTTTCTTCAACTTCTGCCAAATAAAAGACCCTCCTTAATAATAAGGACTAGGACCGGCAACAATATAAAATTATTTTCCCGCGCGATTTGATTCATAAAATCTCTTAATAATTATTGTCTATCAAATCCATAAAGATCCGTCAAGCCCCAAAATCAAAATAAAGGGGCTGAAAGATTTCAACCCATTAGGAAAAGGAAGAGACATTATCAAAAGAAGAAAGATCGGTGAGCGTCATTATCAACAACCGCCGGGTCAAATTATCCGACCCGTAGCAAACCGCCAGCCCCTCACCTTTTTTGCGTTGGTCGACGCAAAAAAGATAAACAGTCCGATCCAGCGACTCTTCTTGCTCGGGATTGTTATCGCTACCATTGACAGATACCAATAAAAACCCCGCCACCGGCAATCCGCCGGGAACTCCGGCAAGATTTCGCCTTTCAAAGACCTGGTAATTTTCCCTAAAAAGACCGATCGCCACCTTCTTGAAGGCCTCTTCAATTTTTTTATAAACATCCGATTTATCAAAAAAAATTATTGATAATAATTCCATTCTTATTCCCTTTGGCATTCTTGCCATTTCCTGCACTCCTACCGGTAGTTCCAACTTCATTGTTTGTCCTCCGAATTTTGAACGAACTGTGGGGCAACGGGCGTTATAAAAACAAAAAAACTCGTTGTCCGAGAATTTGCCGCTTGCTTTGGGATTGATAAATGATTTTATTTATTCATCGCGCAAACAAAAAATTCCCGAACTCCGAGAGGGGCTAAAGAAAAAGTTAAAATTGTTTAACGCGATTAAATTGCTCATTTTCAAGGAGTCATATTTGAATATAACTTCGGCCATATTCAAATATATACAAAATTCATTGTTCATCGTCAAGGCGCGGAAACAAGATGCCGGTATCTTCGCCCGCGAGCAATTTTTTGATCTTTCGCGAGGTTTGGGGGATGAAGGGTTCGATCATTTCCGCGATTTGTGAAAGGGTAAATAATAAATCGCCCACGGCCGCGGTGTCTTTGGTTTTCCACGGCTGGGTTTTTTCAATGTATTTGTCGCCAAAATTTATCACTTTCCAAATTGCCGATAGGGCTTCGTTGAATTTATAATCTTCCAGCAAAAGCCCAACCGCGTTTTGCGCGGTATCAATTTCGGCTTTCACTTCCGGATTGAGCGCGGTTCCCGCAGACATTGATGCGCCGATCTTTTTGGCAATCACGGTCACGCGCGCGGCCAGATTGCCGATGCCTTTGGCCAGATCGGCATTATAGCGTTCTTCAAATTTTTCAAAAGAAAAATCTCCGTCTTCGGTGGGCGGCAGTTCGCGCAACATAAAGTAGCGCGCCGCGTCCGCGCCGTATTTGTCCACCAATTCAACCGGGTCAATCACATTACCCAAGCTCTTGGACATTTTCTGGCCGTTGGCGGTGATGAATCCATGGATAAACACTTGCTTGGAATTAGGTAATCCGGCTGACATTAACATCGCCTGCCACATCGCGGTTTGCTGGCGCAAATTATCCTTGCCCGCGACCTGGATGGCATTGCGATTTTCTTTGGTCCCCCAAAATTCCGTAAATCTTTTTTCGTCATCGGGCCAGTTTAAACACGAAATGTAGTTCACCAGCGCGTCAAACCACACATACATCACCTGATTGTCGTCGCCCGGCACCGGAATACCCCAGGGCATTTTTTCCTTCACGCGCGAAATGGAAAAATCCTGCAACCCGCCGGCCACAAAATTCTTAATCTCGTTGAACCGCACATCGGGAACCACAAAATCAGGATTAGCATTATAAAAATCCAAAAGCGGTTGCTGATATTTCGAAAACCGGAAAAAATAATTTTCTTCTTCAATGGTTTCGACATCCTTGTTGGGATGGATCGGGCACCGGCCATTCACCAGCTGGGAATCGGTAACTTCCAGTTCACAGCCAACGCAATACTTCGCTTTGTAAACTTTTTTATAAATATCGCCGTTGGCATCGCACCGTTTCCAAAATTCCTGCGCCGCCGCGATATGATGCGCATCAGTGGTGCGAATGAAATTATCAAAAGACAAATCAAGTTTTTCTTTTAAAGCTTTGAAATGCCGTGCCGATTCGTCGCAATATTCTTGCGGGGTTTTGCCTAATTCCTGCGCTTTCTGGAAAATCTTCAACCCGTGTTCATCGGTACCGGTATTAAAAAACACCTCCGCCCCTTGCGACCGACGCCAGCGCGCCAAAACATCGGCCTGGATAATCTCCAGCGCAAACCCGATATGCGGCTTGGCATTCACATAGGGCAGAGTGGTAGTAATGTAGTATTTTGGACTCATAATTCTCAAACCTAACAAATTCATCGTTTTCCTTCAAGCACCGCGACAAATTCGCCTTTCAAAGGGTCTTTTTTTATTTTGGCAATGACTTCGGCGATTGTGCCGCGATAGATCGATTCAAAGGCTTTGGTCAGCTCGCGGCAGACCGCGATGCGGCGGGATTTGTCGGGATTGAGATCATCGATTTCGGCCAGGGTTTTTAAAATCCGAAAATTGGATTCGTAGAAAACCGCGGTAAATTCGCTGGCCAGCAGGTCTTCGAAGTATTTTTTGCGTTTGTTTTTCGCCGGCGGAAACCCGAGAAAAATAAATTTGTCCGTGGGAAAACCGGAAACGCTCAAGGCCGCAATCGCGGCGTTCGCACCCGGTACAGGAATGATTTTTACGCCGTCGCCGAATTTTTTCGCGGCTGATTCCACCAATTGGTTGCCCGGGTCGCTGATTCCCGGCGTACCAGCATCGGAAACCAGCGCCAATATTTTTCCATCCTCCAGCAATTTTAAAATTTCGCCGGTCCTTTCCGCGTCCGAATGCTGGTGGTAACTCAACAATGGCTTTGCAATTCCATAGTTGTCGAGCAAAACTTTGGTCACGCGCGTGTCTTCGCACAATATTAAATCCGCGCTTTTCAGCGCTTCGATTGCCCGACTCGTTATGTCAGCCAAATTGCCGATTGGCGTAGCCACGATATATAAGATTCCCGGCATATTTAACCTGCAGAGATATGGCCTTTGCAAAATTTATAATTCAAGCTTTTTATTGCGGATCAAGTAATCGCGGATGAAATCGTATAAAATTCCGAACAGCGGGATTGCCAGAATTGCGCCGGCCAAACCCCAAAGCGCGTCGCCGACAAGAATTGACACCAACACCAAAATTGCCGGAAATTCAATGAATTTTTTGGTAAGCAGCGGAATCATCAAATTATTTTCCAATTGCTGGATCAGCATAAAAAGCGCCACCGCCAGCAGCGCCGCCTGCCAAGAATCAAGCAAGGCCAGCAGCGCGATCACCGCCGCGGCGGCCAGCGGCCCGATAAAAGGAATAATATCGGCGGCTCCGGCAATAAAACCCAGAAATATCGGGTATCGAATGTCCAGCGCCCAGCAAACCAGCGATGTCAACAGCCCCACCGCGATCATTCCCGCAAACCGCACCGCAAACCACCCCGAAATTTTTACCTGCGCTTTTTCCCACCACGCCAAGGCGGTTTTTTCATGCTTTTTCGGCACCGCCAGCATTATAAATTTTTTCACGCCGTCCTCTTCCAGCGAAAAAAACACCGCGGCGGTGATCACGGTAACCGTCGCCAAAATGCCGCCGAATACCGCTGCCAGCGAACCGATAATGGATGACGACGCGCCCACCAGCCAATCGCGGATCGCGGCCACAAACGCGTCCATGCTTTGGAATATCGCAAATCCCAATCCCGACAAAACCGGCGCGAACTTCTCGAAATAAACCGGGAACAGCTGTCCCAGCTGCTGGGTCTCGACTATGAACACCGGCGCCACCATATAAATCGCCGCCCCAAGCGATCCCAGCACCAAAGAATAAACGAACAATACCGCGGCGGCACGGGGAATTCTGAATCTGGACAGCAAATTTATCGCCGGATTGAAGAGCGACGAAATGATCAAGCCGAAAAGCGCCAGCAACAAAACTTCGCGCGCCAAAAACAGCGCCCAGCCAATGGCCAGTCCCAGCCCGATCTTAACGATCGCGCCCCACGAAATATCGATCATTCTGCTGTTGTCGCCGATTGAAAACATAAAATTATAACGCCCCGTCCAACAACCCTTCAAACCTTGATTTGCCGTCATACGGGCCGATCACCGCTAAATTCAATTTTTCCGGTTTGAAAATTTCATTGGCGGCTTCCTGTATGTCTTGAATTGTAACATTTTTAATCTTTTCGTATATCTCTTCGGGCTCAAGCACCTTGCTTTCCAACAGCTCCTGCTCGGCATAAAAAATCCCTTTGCTGTGCGACGACTCCAAGATGATCGAACTTTTACCGATGTAATTATCTTTGGCTTTTTGCAATTCAGCCGGTGAAATTTCTTTGTCGCGAATTTTTTTGAACTCGCCCAAAATCACTTTTATCCCCTCATCCAAGCGCGAACTGTCCAGATTGGCCGTTGCCGCCAGCGATCCGGCGTCCGGATCCATGGCCAACTCGGTGTGCACATCGTAAGCTAAACCCCGTTTGATCCTTACCTCTTCCATCAGCCGCGAAGAAAACATTCCGCCCAAAACCGTTTCCAGCAATTCCAGCGCGTAGCGTTTCGGATAAGAATAACCGAACGCCCGCGCGCCCAGCGCGATCTGGGTTTGATTGGTGTCTTTTTTGTAGATTAAAACCCGGGGCGCTTCTTGCTGTTCGATCACGGCGGATTTTTTAACCGGAATTTTTGCGGCAAAATCGCCGAAATATTGCTTTGCCAGGCGGCCGGCTTGGCCCTCGTCAAAATTGCCGGAAACGCAGATAATGGTATTTTGCGCCGCGTAATTTAAATTCCGGTAAGAAATAAGCTGGCCGCGGGTAATGCGGTTGACGGTCTCCTTGGTTCCGGCGATATCCCATCCGGCCGGCTGGTCGCCGTAAAGCACGCCGCCCCAAACCGTCCAAATATAGCGCATCGGATGGTCGTAGAACATTTTCAACTCTTCGATAATCGTACCCCGCTCTTTTTCAATCTCGGGCGCGGGCAAAGTGGAATTAAGAAAAATATCGGCCACCAAATCAAACGCCGCTTCAAATTTTTTGCTTTGCACTTTGGCATAATAACCGGTCATCTCCTGCGAAGTAAACGCGTTGGCAACGCCGCCCAATCCATCAATCTCCGAAAAAATAGCCATTTCCGTCAAGCGCTTTTTGGTGCCCTTGAATTGCAAATGCTCCAGAAAATGAGAAATCCCGGAAATTTCTTTGGTTTCATACTTTGAGCCGGTACCCACCAGCATCAAAACCGTTACCGTATCGGTGTTCGCGGAGTTTACCGTGATCAGCCTTAACCCGTTGGCCAATGTTGTTTTTTTATACATAAGTTTAAAATCATTCGCGCCATATTAATTTTCAAAACCTCCTACCACCCAATCAAATTCGACCTGCCAGTTCCGGCTCGGACAACTCCACCCCGGGCTTGCCGGATGCGGCCGGGTGCTGGTTTCCATATCGGTGATTCCCAAGACAAAGAAATTCCCGCGCGCCGGATCGCAACCCGCACCTCCCGCAGGATATAGGTAATAATGATAACCGTAGCAACCGGTCCCGGAGCCGCCCGCCGGATCAACCGGAGTTGTCAGCAATCCTTCGGCTTCCAGCGCGCCAATGAACGAATTATTGTTGCCGTCGTTGCACGGCCCCTGGTCCCAGCCGTCGCAACACGCATCGGCGGAAATCGGCGGAAATCTTTCATATTTGGCGTGATACATCTGAAGCGCCAGCACAATCTGCCGCATATCGCTCATCCGCCGCGCGTCGCGCGCTCGTGCCCGGGTACCTCCCATCGCCACCAGCACCATTCCCGACAGCACGCCGATGATGGAGATTACCACCAGAAGTTCGATCAGGGTGAAGCCGGTTGATTTTGCCATATTTAGCTTGCGGGGAAAAACCATTTTTCTTTTGGAAATTACTCCGGCACCATTTCATAGTTCACCGTCCGGGTCCGGGCGTCTTGCTGATAAAAATAATATCCCCAGAAACCGACCGCCAGAATCAAGCAAACGATGATGACGGCCAGCTGGATTTTTTTCTTTTTTTCTTGCCGCTCAAAATCCGGCGTCGTCGCGGCAACGGCCGGTGTCGCGCCGGCTGAAGGGCGGTAATCGCTGAAATCAATATCTTTGCTTTGGTTTCTTTCCATATTTTTAAAAATTATTATTAATTATTGTTGGCGCATACCAATCGTAATTGTGCCCCCATAATTAAAATTTGTTCCGTTGCATGCAGTAATACCTGGACTTTGCATTTGGGTTTTTTCCAACACATATACCAGCATATACCACTGGCGATGACAGCCATATGAATTTGAGTAATAAGAATATGAGTAAGCCCAACTGGCACCACTGTTTAACGGATCCTTTGGCAAAGAAAGATACGGCTTTAACTGGTATCCCAGCGAATTTGTTAAGGTAGGCGAATCCCAGACTGCATCGCGGCTGTTTGACCATCCTGTATTAGGCCACACCGACCCCGTTCCTCCTGATGATGGATATTGGCCATTCTCCGCATAATACAATTCCAGCGCTTTTATGATTTGAGTGATATCACTTTGCCGCCGCGCGTCCCTTGCCTTTTCCCGGAATCCCGCCATCGCCACCAGCACCACCCCCGACAGCACGCCGATGATGGAGATTACCACCAGAAGTTCAATTAAAGTAAAGCCGTTTTTGTTTGATTTTAATTTTGCAAAAAACTTTGCCATCACGCTTTGTGGTAAACTGCAAAAAATGCCGGCCGCAGCAATTTAATCTCTCCCGGGGCCAACCGCCGGGATTGCCTTGGCAAATCGCACACTGATGTTAAATCCGCGAATATCGCGGGGATTACTACATCATAAACTCCGCAAGACCCCGCCGTCAATCCTTCCACGCCGCCGAACGCAATGCTTTTATCAGCTTCCCAGATAACCGCACTGGCGGCAAGATCCGCCGGAAGGACAATGAATGGCGGGAGGTTTGCTAACTTCCCACGCTCCCCATGTCCATCCCAAGCAGTCTTTGTCGTTATTTGGGAATTTCTCGGTTTGAAACGCCAATATGTAAGCCCCGCTAACAGTATTTACCGGCGAAGGCAACCAGTAAGATCCGGGGGAAGCATATACATATGTCCCATAAACCCAACCGCTGGCTCCATAAAGCGGATCTCTGGGAATTTGCGCCAGATAGGGTGCCAGTGCATTATTGACGCTATCATTGCCGCGCGGACCGCCGCCCCAACATTCTTCAGCAGAAGGCACACCAAGGCACACGATTTGTCCGCTCGTATTCGGATATGATCCGCGTTCAGCGGCATACATTTCTATGGCGGTTCTTATCTGCCGGATATCGCTCACTCGCCGGGCATTCCTTGCCTTTTCCCGGAATCCCGTCATCGCCACCAGCACCATTCCCGATAACACGCCGATGATGGAGATTACCACCAGAAGTTCGATTAAAGTGAACCCATTCTTGTTTATTTTCAGTTTGGCAAAAAAATCCGACATTATGCTTTACGCTTTATTCCAAAATCACTTCCCCGGAAACGCCATAATTGGTTGTTTGATTTTTGGCATTCTGCTGATAAGAATAATAGCCCCAAAGGATAGCCATAATCAAAAAACAAACACCGATGATCGCCAAATAAATTTTGTTCTTCTCTTTTTCTTCTTTATCCTTATCTAAATTCGAAAGCTTGGCAAAAACATTCGCCTTGCGGGAATCCAAATAGTGGCTTAAATCAACGCCTTTATTCTGATCTTCTTCCATAATTTTTCGATTTTAAACCATTTGTTCCCAACCGCGGATCAAGCTTTCAATTTTTCATCCAGAAAACCTTTTAACTTATCAATCGGCACCCTTGATTGTTCCATGGTATCGCGATCGCGTACGGTCACATCGTTTTTTTCCAACGAATCGAAATCAACAGTTATGCAATAAGGCGTGCCGATTTCATCCTGGCGTCGGTAGCGTTTGCCGATGTTGCCGCTGTCGTCAAACTCACACATAAATTCCTCGCGCAAAGTTTCATAAATTTCGCGCGCTTTGGCGACAAGCTCGGGTTTGTTCTTCAACAACGGGAAAATGGCAACTTTGATCGGGCTCAAGCGTTTGTCGAATTTCATCACCACGCGCGTCTCGCCCTTCACATCTTCTTCGGTATAGGCTTTGTCTAAAAACATAAAAAACAACCGGTTTAAACCCACCGAAGTTTCCATAATGTGGGGAATGAATTTTTCGCCGCTTTGAGGATCGGCATAACTCAAATCCTGCCCGGAAAATTTGGAATGCTGGCTCAAATCCCAATTGCCCCGCGCGTGAATGCCCTCCACCTCCTTGAATCCGCCCAGGGCCTTGAAATTATACTCAATGTCATAGGCCTCGCTGGCATAATGCGCCAATTTTTCGTGCTTGTACCATCGGATATCGTTTTCGCTCATTCCATAATTCAAATACCAGTTCCAACGGACTTGCTTCCAACCGCCATACTTTTCTTTCATCATCGACGGATGCAAAAAATACTGCATCTCCATCTGTTCAAACTCGCGTGTGCGAAAAATAAATTGACGCGCCACGATCTCGTTGCGGAACGCCTTGCCGATTTGCGCGATGCCAAACGGCAATTTCACTCTGGCGGTGTCCAGCGTATTTTTATATTCCAAATAGATGCCGCCGCAGGTTTCCGGCCGCAAATAAACCGCATTCGCTTCGCTCAAAGCGTCGGTGGGAGAGCCCAGATTTGATTTAACCATCAGCGAAAATCTTTTTGCCTCCGTGAGCTGATCGGAACCGCAACTGGCGCATTTCAATTTCTTTTGCGCGCGCAATTTGTCCAGTTCGGAATTGAGAAATTCCAACGGCTGTTTGTCGGCGCTGATGCCAAATGTTTCCAAAATATGATCGGCGCGCCAGCGGGCTTTGCATTTTTTGCAATCGACTTGCGGATCATCGAAACTGTCCACATGCCCGGACGCAAGCCATGTCGTCGGATGCATAAAAATCGCGCTGTCCAAACCCACGACATCGTCGCGCAACTGTACCATGTGCCGCCACCACGCGTCGCGAATGTTATTTTTCAAAAGCGCACCGTAATGACCGTAGTCATAAACCGCGGCAAAACCCCCGTATATTTCCGAGGACGGAAAAACGAACCCTCTTCTTTTGGCCAACGAAATGATATTTTGCAAATAATCCACATTCCAAATGAAAAATTTAAATATCAAAATGAAAAATTTTGGAGTTGAATTTTTAAAAATTCAAAAATTCAACAATATATCATTCCTTAATTTTGATCTTTGATTTTTCAATTTTTAATTAATTCCTGGGTTGCACCATCCCTCTGTCTTCAGACATCCCCGGATCGGAAATCGAGGCAGTATCCACCGCCGGAACTTTTGATTCCAATGTGGTGTCGGTCCAACTGTCATCGCCGATAATCATCGCTTCGCCTATGATCCCCGCCTTGCTCAAAGCCTGCGAACTCATCGGTATCACCGTAACCTGAAATGAGATATTCAGCGGATTGGAAATCAATCCCTGCCCCGCAGTCATATCGCCGATATTCCACGCCAACTCCCGAGTGCCTTCATTATAAATAAGCTTGCCCGCTTGGTTCTCCGGAAACACTTTGCCGCTGTTGAATTGCGTTTCCGGAGGCAAAACCGCTTTAATAATAACATTTCTCACATCGGAATAATAATTTTTCGCCTGCCAAGTAACCGTATAAGTCGTCGGCAACCCAACTTGCGGAGGAAGCGGTCCTGAATTTCCGAATATCTCGTCGCCGAAAAAAACTTTCTGCACCAGCTCCAATTTGGAACTGATCTTGGTGATAAAATCTTCGCGCGCCGGCCCGATCATTACTTTGTTATCCAGTTCCGGCTGGCTCAAATGGCTCAAATCGTCTTTCAATTTTATCCAAAACTCGACTTTACCCTCGTCCATAACCGCCAAATAGGCCAGCTGGTTGTTCTGTTTCCAATCAAAAATGATGGAATTGTCTCCCGACTGAAAATTTCCGGTATCGGATTTAATAGTGGAAAAATCATACAAATCGCCGTCCAGCTTGTCCACCATCACCAAATTGTAAAGTTCGCTATCGCTTATGTTGCGGTAATAAACTTCGTAATGAAGCCATTCGCCGGGTTTGGCCGTATAATCGGCCTCGCCATTGATAGTTTGCCTCAAGCCGACCGTGGGTTTAACGATCTTAGTACCCCTCTCAATTTCTTTTAACGGCACATACTGGCCGTCTTTCCACATCCCGATCCGCGCCCGGAAAACTTTGCCTTCGCCCAAATTCCCCGAAAGCTGACCGGTCACATCGATGGTCCCGGATTGGTTCTTGTTGAGCACCGGCACGCTCCATTCATTCTTGTCCAGCGACTTGGGAGTCGATTGCGAGAAAGCGTATCCCGACGGATAATCGATATTAACCCGCAAATCGGTCAACAGCCAGTCAACATTTGAAAAATAATTGATTTTGAAATGAAAATCTTTGTTGCCCTCCACCGTTGACGAAAGATCCATATCGAGATTTAGCGGCACCTCCTGCATCACCGTGGTCGAAGTAGTGATTGATTCGTAGCGCGCGGTCAGATTCTTGGGCTGGTACGAAAGCGTGGCTTTGGCCACTTTGGCATCGCCCGCTTTGCCGACGAGCCTCACCTTGAAAGAGAAGCTTCTTTCCTCGCCCGGGTAAATCGCCCCGCCGAGCTTGTTCGAATCGATCACTTCTTGGGTGTATATCTTGTTATCTTTTATCGAAAAATCCGGCGCGACAAACATCAGCGTGGGGTTTTCCAGCCGGAACTGGCCGTTATTTTTATATTTAACCACATATTCAACTTCCTGCCCCAACTGGGCTTCTTTGGGCCCCATCATTTCCAGCTTCAATTCCTCTTTGGAGTAGATGTTTTTGCGCCAAAAACCATAACCCACGGCCGCCAGAACCAAAGTAAAAACAATTAATATTTTTAAAAATTTGCTCATCGAATTTAATTTAAAATTTAAATTATTTGGTGACCGCCGCCAGATGATCTCGCGCCGCCGCCAGCAACAAATCGTTTTGCCGGCCGGTAAGCCGCATCAAACTGCCGCGCTCGATATTGGTATCGCAAAAAAATTTCACCAGCGCCAAGGTTTGAACCCCAATGTTTCGCTCGTTCAACTCCGGCCGCCCGTCAGAGCGAGCCTCGCCTCCAAAGTCAGGCCGCCAACCGGCCACATCCAACAAATGCCAAACGAAATAGTGGCAAATCGCCGCGGCGCATTTGGCATCGGCGGATTCAACAAAAAACAACGCCGAACGCAACAATCCCCATATCCGCGAATCTTCCTGCTGGTCCTTGATTATTTCTTCCGCAAAACCGCATATCCGGCGCAAAGCGGCTGATTTTCGCAAATCTTTCCGCGAATCCACCAATAAATTCATAATTAACGCATCGGTCAATGTTTTGCAAGCTTTCCCCTGGATAAATTCAATCTCGGCAACGGAAGGGAATTCGACCGCCGGGCGCAATTTGGAAGTGATCTTGCGAATCCCCCGCGCCATCACCTCGATCCGGCCGAAATCTTTGGTGTAAACAACCAGAAGCTGATCCGCCTCGCCCCGATCGATTTTTTTGACAACCACTCCCTGCGTCCGATAATGCGTAAACATTCCGCAAATTAATTATTTTTCCATTTCTTCGCGTGCTCTCCTCCCAGCGCGCCGCCGATGCCTCCCAATATGCCGCGCCTTTTTTCGGAACTGTCGGAACTGTTAAAAACATATTTTTTTTCTTCTTCGCTCCATCCTTTCAAAGACGGATCGTCGCGCTTTCCCGCTTCTATCGCTTTACCCATTTTTATCAAAAGATCTTTCTTTACCCGGGCGTCCGAACTTGCGGCGCCGAGTATCCGCCCGATTGTTTTTCTGGCTTTTTCGCTTGTTCCCGTGGAATATTCGGGAAACGCTTTCCGCAAACTTTCGTTCAAGGCCGACCCGACTTTTTTTATCCCCGTAGAATTAAAATCCCCGCCGGTAAAAATTCCTGTTTTCCTCAAATTGGCCTTCAAAGCTTCGGTTTTTTTAGCTTTTTCCGCCGCTTCCATTTTGGCGGCTTTTAATGCCGCGTTTTCCCGCGCGCGGGATATAACGCGGTCAAGATCGCTCTGGCGTCCGATTCCCAAACCATTTCCGCCCGTCGCGGCCGCGTCACTCGCCGCCATGGAACCGCGTCGATTAAATATTGAATTGCCGGATAAAGAACCCGGCCGGGCTTTTTCTTTCATTTCTTCGCTCCGAAGGGAATTAGCTTCGCCGATCGCGCCTTTACCTAAAATTTCATTGGTCTTCCCAAAGAACAGCTTGCTTTTATATAATTCTCCGGTTTGTTTTTCCATAGTTTTTCAGAATAGATTAAACAGCTTCACAATAAATAAAAAATATATGAACAAAAACATTATGCCTTCGCCAAAATTAATTTTGCGCGAGAACGAGAAAACTATCAGCAAACCGACCGAAATCGCCAAAAACGGCAAACCGACCGTTAATGCCGCACCCTCGAAAGGCAAAGGCAAAAACATCGCCGCGATACCGCACACCAAAAGCAAATTCACGGTATTGCTGGCGAAAACATTACCCAGCGACATCTCGTAGCGTTTGCGCCGGATTGTCGCCAAACTTGAAAAAAGTTCGGGCAAGGATGTCGCCGTGGCTAAGACCGTCATTGCCAGCATTGCCGGAAAAATTTGAACGATCGCGGCAACGCTTATCAACGACTTAACCGCGATATTCGCCGCAAAAACCAGCAGTCCCGCGCCGGCCAGCGATAAAAACAGCGCCTTGAAAAAATTTTGCCGGGACGCGTTTTTAATCATTTCAAATCCCCGGTCAAAACGCGCGCCCACCGCCTCAACCAATTTTTGGCCGCTTGAAGCTATCGCCGCGGGAGTAATGATGTCGCGCGGATTCAAACCGGTCCGGTTGTCCCGGGAAAAAATATAAATCGTATAAACAAAAAATATCACCGCCATCAACAATCCCTCGAACCGATTCACTTCGCCGTCGCAAGCAACCGTAAAAAAGATCGCCGCGGCCGCGGCCAGCAACGGCGCGTCCAAATCAATATATTCCTTCTTAACCGGCAAACCCTTGGCCGCCATAACGCTCGCGCCCGCCACCAGCAAGATATTGGCGATTGTCGAACCGACCGCCAGCGGAACCACCAATTCGGGCAATCCCAAAGTCACCGCCGCCAGCGCCAGCGCCAATTCGGGCAACGCCAAAGCAA
The DNA here is from genome assembly GCA_049641805.1 of Minisyncoccales bacterium. Taxonomy (GTDB): domain Bacteria; phylum Patescibacteriota; class Minisyncoccia; order Minisyncoccales; family UBA5738; genus UBA5738. Next base: position 19,624 of record JBARNX010000021.1, on the reverse strand, counting down.
TCGAAGCCGCCGCGAAATCCGGCTCCCTGCCGCCGGCCGCGAGCCTTTGCGCGCCGGCCGCGAGCCAATCCGCCGCTTTAATCAAAACGGCCGCCGCGACAACAAATATAACCGACCAAATAATGAGCTCCATAAATAACCGAAATTCATAGAAACACGCTCGCTTTACTCGCGAAATAAATGGAAATATATTGTTAAAACGCTTCGCAATGTATTTCTATTGTGTTTCTAATTGTTTCTATTGTGTTTCTGTTGTTTTAGTTTAACATTTTTTAATGCCGATCCATAGCGTCCGGCCGCCAACCTTAGCTTCGATTTGTGCGGCCGGCTTGGCCGGCTTTCCGAATTCAATCCCAACAGCTTTGGTTTCCTTGGCCATCATTGATTGATTTTTTTCGATCGCGGCTTTCAACCCGCCTTCGGCCTGAACATAAACGATGATTTTATCCGCGGGCGTGAACTTGGCGGTTTTGCGCAATTCCTGTATCTGGCGCATTGTTTCCCGCACATTACCCTCCTCTTCCAGCGCGGGGGTGATCGTCCAGTCGAATTCCATCGGCGTCTTTGATCCCGGATTAAATTCGATTGCTTTTACATTTACTTCGCCCGCCAACAAACCGATCAGCTCTTCATCAAGCGGGTTTCCGGCAACGATCATTTTTGCCAGCGGCTGGCGCACTTTAACGCCCCGCTTGGCGCGCTCGGCCAAAGCCGCGGCCACCAACTCGCGCACCCGCGCCATTTGTATGCCAAGGTTTTTGTCAATTAATTTTTCCGAAACTTGGGGCCACTCTTCCAAATGAACCGATTTGGGTTTGGCAAAATCATTGCCGCTCAATTTCTGATAGATTTCCTCGCTCAAAAATGGCGTAAACGGCGCGGTGATTTTGGCCAAATCCGCCAGCACATAGGCGAATATCTTGGCCGCCTGTTTCAGCTCGGCCGGATTTACCGGCTGCTGCAAGCGCCGGCGCGACCGCCTCACATACCACAACGACAGATCATTGATTGCAAACGATTCAAGCGCCCGCGCCGCGGGAGCGATATCGTATTTCTCAAGAAGGCCGCCGACAAGCATTATTGTTTCATTCAGCCGTGAAACAATCCACCGGTCCAGCACATGCGCCGGCGCGACGGTTTTGGGCGCTTTGATTCCGGGCGCATAAGTCTGGAGGAAAATATGGCAATTCCAAAATGTCAGCAAAAACTTTTTAACCGCCTGATCCAAATCTTTTTCATTGTAAAGTTTTGGATCGCCCGGATCATTAACCGTGTAGAAATACCAGCGCACCGCGTCGGCGCAATATTTCTCGATCATTTCCCGCGGATCGATCACATTGCCTTTGGATTTGGACATCTTTTCGCCCTTTTCATCCAAAACATGCCCCAGCGAAACCACATTTTTATAGGACGCGCCGAATCCCAAAACCGCGGACACCGAAAGCAAAGTGTAAAACCAGCCGCGCGTCTGATCAATCGCTTCGGAAATGAAATCCGCGGGGAATAATTTTGGCGGTTCATTTTTTGATTGATTTTTGCCCCGCGGCCAGCCTATCTGCGCGAAAGGCATTGAACCCGAATCAAGCCAGCAGTCAAGCACTTCGGGCGTGCGCCGCATTTTGGCGTTGCATTTCGGGCAAATCGGCATCACTTGATCAATATAAGGCCGATGCAAATCGATTTCCATCCGATCATTAAAGGGCAATTCCTTATAATCAATCGGCCGAAAAACACCGGTGTCGATTTTTTTAATTTTTCCGGAATAGCGGCCATCAATAATCGTTTCCAGCTCCATCCCTTCCAGCGTCCATTCCAAAATTGTCAGAGGCATTTCGTGCGACACGAAAACAATGGTTTTGTTCTCATATTTCTTGTCGACATCAAAAATAAATTCATAAACCCGGCGGCGCAGCGCAACCAAGCTTTCTCCTCTTCGCGGTTTGGCATTCAAACGATCGGACTCGGCATTGATGAAATCCCAAAACAATTTCGGGTCTTGGCCGTTTAACGCGCCCACATTGAGTTCGCGCAACCGCTTGTCATAAACGATTTTGGCGCCCGTGGCTTGGGAAATTATCTGGGCGGTTTCTTTTGCCCGCAGTAAATCCGAAGAAATGATCAGATCGATTTTCCCCTTGGCCAATTTCTTGGCGTTGGCGCCAACTTTCTTTCTCCCCTGTTCGGTGAGCGGCAAAGGCTCGGGCTCGGGCCACGAACTGGAAATCTTTTTTACCTGCCGCGCCGAATGGCCGTGCCGAAAAATAAAATAGCGATTTTGGGAATAACGGCAATCCAGCAGATCGCGAACCGAACCCATAATTTGGGTATGGCCGCATTCGCACTTCCATGCCGGCAGAGGCGTGCCCCAATAACGGTCGCGGGAAATCGCCCAATCCTTGACTTCGCGCAGCCATTCCCCGAAACGCCCGTCCTTTAGATAACCCGGCACCCAGTTAATCGTTTGGTTATTTTTGATTAAATCGTCCCGCAGCCTGGTCATTTCGATAAACCAGCTCTTTTTGGCGTAATACAGCAACGGCGTTTTACAGCGCCAGCAAAACGGATAATCATGCTCGTAAATTTCGGATTTAAACAACAATCCGCGTTCTTCCAAATCTTTGGTGATCGGCAAATCGGCGTCTTTGACAAACATACCCGCCCACTTGGCGCTGTCAAAAGTAAACGCGCCGTCTTCGCCCACATTCATCACCACCGGAAACTCCGGCAGATTTTCAGCGCGCAATTTTTTATTCTCCGAACGGATCGCTTCCATATCTTCGGCGCCAAACGCCGGTGCGATATGCACAATTCCCGAACCATCCTCCAAAGAAACGAAATTCGCGATGATCACTTTGTAAATCGTTTTTTTCGATTCGTCGGGCACCGGATAAACCGCCTGATAGCGCAAACCCACCAATTTATCGCCCTTCATTTCCTCAACAATTTCATAATTTTCACCCAGAACTCCAAACCGGCTTTTCGCCAAAATTAAAAATCCGCCGGCGGCGTCCTTCGGCTTGGCTTTCACATAATTCATTTTGGGATTGACCGCGGCGGCCACATTGGCCGGCAATGTCCATGGCGTGGTGGTCCAAACCAAAAGCGAAGTGTCTTTAATTTCGGGATTAACCACCCGGAATTTCACGAATATGGAAAGTTCTTTGACTTTTTTATAACCTTGCGCCACTTCATGGCTGGAAAGCGCCGTACCGCAACGCGGGCAATACGGCACCACTTTGTAATCCTGAAACATCAATTTCTTTTCCCAAGCGGTTTTCAAAATAAACCACACCGACTCCATATATTTGGAATCATAAGTGATATAGGCATTATCCATATCCAGCCAATAACCGACGCGCTCGGTCAGCGCGCGCCATTCCTTGATCTGCTCGAAAACCGAATCGCGGCATTGCTTGTTGAATTCCTTAATGCCATATTGCTCGATCTCTTTTTTGTTGTGGAGGCCAAGTTTCTTTTCAATCTGCAATTCCACCGGCAACCCGTGCGTGTCCCATCCGGCGCGGCGCTCGACCCGAAAACCCGCCATGGTTTTATAGCGGCAAACCATATCCTTGAACACGCGCGTTTCCAGATGATGTATCCCCGGCCGCGCATTAGCCGTGGGCGGCCCCTCATAAAACACAAAGTCCCGGCGCTTCTTGGGCGCGCGATTAACCGATTTTTCAAAAATCTTATTATTGTTCCAGAATTTAATTATCTTTTCTTCCCTTTGGTTAAAATTTTGTTCCATAAAATTTTGCTACAATTTGAATGTAGCAAATTCCCCCAATATTTAAAGCCCTTTTACCGTATTTGTATAAAAAAGAACCGAGGATTTATGCACGACCCTTGACTATGGCCGCTTTGCATTCGTAATTCTTTACAAGGGTCTAACCCCTGCGAGTGCACAGGGGATAGACCCTTAAAATGCGAACCCCGGTGAGTGGTTACCAATTTATATCATCCGCATTTTGTAGGGGCGGGCATTTTGCCCGCCCCTACGAATACAACAAAAAAACACCGCAAAAAACTACCTCAACAACCATTCATATAAAGGAATCACATTGATTTGATAATTATCTTTTTTTATTTTTTGCTTGGCGCGATGCGTGACCACCAGCAAATCAACTGGCCTTTTTTGCTCTTGTGCCGCCAAAACCAACGCTCGCAATTCTCTTTCTTGGGTTTCCGGCGCGTCAAAATCGCGCGCTGACTGAATTAAAAGATTTTCTTTGGGCAAGAAAAAATCCGTTTCATATCCATGGTCGGTCTTATAATAATAAATTTCTTGATATTGATATTTCCGGCGCAATTGCAAATAAATCGCATTCTCCATCAACTTTCCCGAATTCGGCGAAAAATCGAACCCCACGGACTTAATCAAGCCGGTATCAACGCCATAAATTTTTTTGGCGGCGATTTGCTGTTCTTTGACCGAATAGGCATATTTATTGATCGTGAAAAACAGCCAGCTGTTTTCAAGATAATCAATATAACTCTTGACCGTATTAACGCTTCCCAATTTTAAAAGCTCCTTAATCTTATTAAAAGAAATTAACGAGGATGCGTTGCTCGCCAAAAAGAAAGCCAGATCTTTCAACTCCTTAATGTTGCCAAGGTGATAACGCGCCGCGACATCGCGATACAAAACATCATCATAAAGCGTTTTATGAATTTCCAATTCGGGATATTTCAATGAATCCGGAATGCCGCCCAAAATCAGATATTCGTCAACCAACTTTATCAACCGGCTTCTTTGCTTGGGGACAAGCGCATTAAAATCAAACTCTTTAGCTTTTTTGAACGACAAAAACTCACCGAATGAAAACGGATAAACCTCAATCCGGATTGAGCGACCGGTGAGCCGCGTGCCCAATTCTTGGCTCAAAAGCGACGCATTGGAACCGGTAACGATAAATTTATAGCCCTGATCGTGCAAACGACGCACGAACCGCTCCCACTCGGGAACATTTTGGATTTCATCAAACAGAAAAATTTTCCTCTCGCCAAACAAACCGATCAACGCCTCATGCAACAAATCAAAGTCGCCGGCCAAAAATTTTGATAATCTTTCATCCTCAAAATTAACAAAATAGAATTTATCTTTGAGATATTTGGCGGCAATTTGCGCCAGCAGCGTTGATTTGCCCGCCCGCCTCAAACCGGTAATCACCATTATTTGCGGCGCGGCGACAAGACCGCTCACGCGATCCAAAATTTCTCTTTTGACGCCGATATCTTTTGCCAAAAACGCCTCAAATTGCTCTTTTAAGACCGGAATCAAAACTTCCTTGGAGACATTGTTTGTCATATGACCCGATTTTAAATCAAAAAGTTTTCAATGTCAATGAAAACTTTCCACCATTTGTTTTCACCACCATTGAAAACTTTGCCAACATAACTCTACACCCTCAAACCTATACAATTCTAATGTGGGCGAAACCATGTTTTCGCCCCTACAAATGCGAATTCAAATGCAAACTTAAAAAATCATTACAAACCATTACAAACCACTTGAAAAATAAAGAGAAATGTTGTAGGGTGAAGATTATGACAAAAGAAACACCTAAAAGCAGCATCGCTCCTGTTGCTTCAATTAATCCTCCGAAAGCCGGAGAAATTGTTAAAGGAACGGTTATCGTCCAGGAGCGTTCGTCCCTTTTCGTGGACTTGGGCGCGATCGGCACCGGCATCGTTTACGGCAAGGAATTTTACGAAATCAAAGACCGCCTGAAGGATATCAAGGAAGGCGATTCTATTTCGGCCAAGATTTCCAGCTTGGAAAACGAAGACGGATACATTGAATTATCGGTCAGCGGCGCCACGCGCAAATTGGTTTGGGACGAATTGAAAGACAGTTTGGAAAACCGCACTCCGGTTACAATCAAGATCATGGGCGCCAACAAAGGCGGCTTGATCGCCAAAGTTGCCGGACTGCCGGCGTTTTTGCCCGTATCCCAGCTGGCCAGCGCGCATTACCCCAAGGTTATGGGCGGCGATCCGGACAAGATACTGAAAGAACTTCAAAAATTCGTGGGTACCGACCTTTCGGTAAGGATTCTAAACCTCAAACCCAAAACCGGCGAAATTATCCTGTCGGAAAAAATGGCCGAGATCGAAATGCGCGAAGAACGCTTGAAAAAATACCAAATCGGCCAGGAAATCGAAGGCGATGTCACCGGCGTGATGGAATTCGGCATCTTTGTGCGTTTCGGTGCGGAAAATATCGAAGGCCTGATCCCGGTGGCGCAAATCCCGGAAAAATTCGCCCAAAATCTTTCGGAAAACTTCAAGATTGGCGGCAAAACCAAAGCCAAGGTCATCGAGATCAGCAACGGCAAAGTGTTCCTCTCTTTAAAGGAAGAAGGCGAACAGAAATAGTAAAATTTAAAGTTAAAAAATCAAAATGGAAAATGACAATGCAAAATTATAAAATGTTTGAATCCCGACATTTTACATTTTAAATTGCCATTTTGATCTTTGATTTTTACATTTTGATTTAATGACTGGTTTTTTCAAAAATTTCGCGCTTGTAGTCGTATTTCTGGCGCTTATCGCCGGGTTGTTTTCGTTGTCTTCGCCGAAAGTCGAAGATCCCAAACAAATATCCCTTTCTCAATTGGTTTTGGATATCAACCAGTCAAAAGTGAAAGATGTCGCAGTTACCGACAACACCCTGACGATAACCTACAATGACGACACTCCCCCGGCAACCGCGGAAAAAGAAATCGATTCCTCGCTTTCCCAAACCTTGGTCAATCTGGGCGCCGACAAAGCAAGTCTGGAAAAGATAAACTTTGAATCAAAACAAGACACAAGCATTTGGACATGGCTTGCCCCGCTTTTATTGGGCAGCGTTCTGCCTCTGCTGGTTTTTGTCATTATCCTGATGCTGATATTCCGCCAGGCAAAAGGCAACGCCATGCAGGCTTTTGATTTCACCAAAGCCAAAACCAGAATACTGGGCGGCGGCAACCCGAAAGAAAAAACCACCTTCAACGATGTTGCCGGATTAAAAGAGGCCAAAGAAGAACTAAACGAAATCATCGACTTTTTGAAAAACCCGGAAAAATATCTGAAAATGGGCGCGAAAATCCCGCGCGGAGTCTTATTGATGGGGTTGCCCGGCACCGGAAAAACCTTGCTGGCCAAAGCCATCGCCAATGAAGCCAATGTGCCGTTCTTCTCGATTTCCGGTTCGGAATTCATCGAACTTTTCGTGGGTGTGGGCGCCAGCCGCGTGCGCAGCTTGTTTGAACAAGCGCACAAAGTAAAACGAGCGATCATCTTCATCGACGAAATCGACTCCATCGGCAAAGTGCGCGGCGTGGGTTTAACCGGCGGGCACGAAGAACGCGAACAAACTTTAAACCAGATATTGGCGGAAATGGACGGCATCGAAAGCGGCGAAGGCATCATTGTTATGGGCGCCACCAACCGGCCCGAGTATCTGGATCCGGCATTATTGCGCCCCGGACGGTTTGACCGCCGCATTGTTTTGGACCTTCCCGACGCCAACGACCGCGAGGCGGTTTTAAATATCCACTGCCGCCAAAAACCTTTGGCCAAAGACATCAAGCTGCGCGAGGTTGCCGAACGCACCCCGGGATTTTCGGGCGCGGATCTGGCCAATGTGGTTAACGAAGCGGCCTTGCTGGCGGCAAAACGCAACAAGACTGAAATATTCCAAACCGAATTTCTGGAATCGATTGAAAAAGTGATGCTGGGGCCGGAGAAAAGAAGCCATCTGCTTTCAAAAGACGAGAAAAAAATCGCCGCGTACCACGAATCCGGCCACGCGCTGGTTTCATCTTCCCTGCCAGGAGCCGAACCGGTGCGCAAAATTTCCATCATTTCGCGCGGAATGGCCGCCGGCTACACATTAAAAACTCCGACCGAAGAAAAAAAATTGCGCACCAAGGATGATTTTATCGCCGAAATCGCTATGCTTTTGGGCGGCTTGTCCGCGGAAAAAATAATCTTCGGCCAATCATCGACGGGCGCTTCCAACGACTTGAAAGTCGCTTCAAAAATCGCCCGAAAAATGGTAAAAGAATACGGGATGTCGCCGCTGGGATCGATTGTTTTCGGCGAAAAAGAAGAATTGGCGTTTCTGGGCCGGGAATTCGAAAGCCAGCGCAATTATTCCGAACAAGTGGCGGCCAAGATTGACGAAGAAGTGGCCAAAATAATCAACGAAGGCCATGAACTGGCGCAAAAGATCCTGATGGAAAAGCGCGATATTCTGGAAAAGATCGCTCAAAAACTGATCGAAAAAGAAACCATTGAAAAAGAAGAGTACGAAACTCTTATCGGGATCGTGAAGAAATAAGCAATCGCCCCACGGTTGCTGCGCGCGTGTAGCTCAGTGGTAGAGCTCGACTCTTATGATGAAAATAATAAAATTTATTTGGGCGTGTAGCTCAGCCGGTTAGAGCACGGCTCTTATAAAGCCGGGGTCGATGGTTCGAGTCCATCCACGCCCACAAACAAAATTAAATACGGGCAGTTGGCGCAGGGGTAGCGCACTACTTTGACATAGTAGGGGTCACAGGTTCAAATCCTGTACTGCCCACACTTTGACTTTTAAGCAAATTTAGTTTAAAGTAATCACTTGTCAGATCAAAATCCAATTTTAGAATAAATAACACTATGGAAAAGCAAATCGCGGAGTTTTCACAACCGAATAAAAAACAAAGCCTGCCGGTAATAAAGGCAGGAGATACGGTGCGCGTCTATCAAAAATATAAAGACAAAGACAAGGATAAAATCCAAATGTTTGAAGGTCTGGTTTTGTGCCGCAAACACGGAAACGAAACCGGCGCGGCCATCACGGTGCGCAAGATCGCTTCGGGCGTGGGCGTGGAAAAGATATTCCCGCTCCACTCGCCGATCATTGACAGGATTGAAGTGATCAAAATCGGCAAAATCCGCCGCGCCAAAATCTATTATATGCGCACTGCCAAAGGCAAACGCTCCCGCATTAAAAGAGTTGAAGCCAAACCCGCGGCCAAGGAAACAAAGCAAGAAGCCTAAAAGCTTCTTGCTTTAAATCGGTTTTCCGCGAACCAACAACCGCAAACTATCAGCCATCCCGCTAAAACGGGATTTGCCCGGGTGTCGAAATTGGTATACGAGCTAGCTTGAGGTGCTAGTGGGCTCAACCCCGTGCGAGTTCAAGTCTCGCCCCGGGCACAACAAATTTTGCAAACAAAATTTGCAGTAATTAGTAATTGGTACTTAGTAATTAGGGGGAAGAAATGATTTTGTATATTTACGGCAAAATTTGTTCCCTAAATACAAATTACTCACACTAATTACTGCATTTTGTATATTTGGGCGATTAGCTCAGCCGGTAGAGCGCTACATTTACACTGTAGATGCCAGGGGTTCGAGTCCCTTATCGCCCACTTTTGTTGCGTTCCCGCTTAAAAAATGCTATGAATAACCTGTTGCCTATTCCGCAATCGGTTGTTTTTTTATTTTTGCGTTAATTTGTAGTTGGGAAAATTTTGCTTTCGGTATTCCAAGTATTTCGTATTTTCCAAATTACCAAATACCAATTACGAATTACTCCAAATTTTGCCCGCAAAATTTGGTGGGATGCCAGAGTGGCCGAATGGGACGGTTTCGAAAACCGTTATGCCCGAAAGGGTATCGGAGGTTCGACTCCTCCTCCCACCGCTTTTAGCTCGCCGTAGCTTTAGCGAAGGCGGCCGAGGATCGCATATGCGACTTTTGATACACCGCACTCCTTTTTTTGACATTGAAAATTTGATATTTTGACATTATACTTTTATGTCTTTTTTCCAAAAAAAACCAACCACGGAACCGCAAAATATTGATGAGATTTTGGCGCAATTCAAAAGCCTGGAAGAAGAATGCAAGCAGATTAAATCGGAAATGGCCGCTCTGAAGGAAGAAAGCGTGGCCAATGTGGACAAAGTCGGAATGGTCAGGTTCAATCCTTTTGAAGGTTTTGGCGGCAACCAGAGCTTTTCTCTGGCCATACTCGACGGCAACGACAACGGCGCGGTCGTCACCAGCCTGTTCTCGCGCGACGGCAACCGCGTCTACGGCAAACCGGTCAAGCAGGGAACTTCCGAATTCAAGCTCGCCGAAGAAGAAAAACAAGCCATCGAAATCGCCAAAAATAAATCAAAATTGAAAAATCAAAATGAAAAATGACAGTGTAAAGTTGTAAAATTTCCAAACCGTGACATTTTAAAATTTTACATTGTCATTTTGATCTTTGATATTTACATTTTAAATTAAAATGACTACCAAGATCAAATCCAGCTTAATCACCCGCCCTCCCGTTGTCGTCGTTATGGGCCATGTCGATCACGGCAAGACCTCGATTTTGGATTACATCCGCGAGACTCGCGTGGCCGACAAAGAATCCGGCGGCATCACCCAGCACATCGGCGCGTCGGTGGCGGATTTCAAAGGAAAAAAAATCACCTTCATCGACACCCCGGGCCACGAAGCTTTTTCGCAAATGCGCTTGCGCGGATCGCGGATCGCGGATATCGCGATTCTTGTGGTCGCGGCCGAAGAAGGACTGAAACCCCAAACAAAAGAAGCGATCGCGGCCATTAAAAAAGCCGGCATTCCGATGATCGTGGCGATGAACAAAATCGATCTTCCCGGGGCCAATCCCGAAAAAGTCAAGCGCGAATTGCAAAAAGAAGACATTACGGTCGAAGACTGGGGCGGTAACATTCCCGCAATCGGAGTTTCGGCCAAATCGGGCAAAGGCATTGATGATCTGTTGGAAATGGTGATCTTGGTCGCCGAGATGGAAAACCTGCAGGCCGATCCGAACTCACCCGCGCGCGGCATAATTATCGAATCCTCGCTTGATCATCGCCGCGGCCCCAGCGCCAGTATCCTGCTTCAAGACGGCGTTTTAAATCCGGGAACAGTTATTGCCACCGCGACCGCTTTTGGAAAAATAAAAAGCCTTGAAGATTCGCGCGGCAAAAAGATTGATACCCTCCTTCCTTCCCAGCCGGCAATGGCAATCGGGTTTGAAACCGTGCCTGTAATCGGCGAATCGTTCCAGACTATGGCCGGTATGGAAGCGGCGCAAAACTTCGTTAAAACCGAGCTTGGCCGGATTGCGAAGGCCGCCGCGGATAAAATTCCGGCCGCGAAAAAAGAAGGCCAAAAAATCATCAACATCGTGCTCAAGGCCGATGTTCTGGGGTCGTTGGAAGTGCTGAAAGAAACCATCGGCCAAATTCCCCAAACCGAAACCGCTTTCGACATATTAAGCACCGGCGCGGGCGAGATAAATCTCAATGATGTAAAGATGGCGCGCTCAAGCGGCGCGGTTATTATCGGCTTCAAAGTGAAAACCGGCAATGACGCCAAAATAATGGCCGAGCGGGAGAAAATCAGGGTGATGAACTTTGAAATAATCTACGAAATGATTGAATGGCTGCGCGCGTATATGGAAAGAATGAAGGTACCGCAAATCGAACGCAAGGACATCGGCAAATTGAAAGTCTTGTTAAGCTTCTGGGCGGAAAAAAGCCGCCAGATCGTGGGCGGCAAAGTTGTCGAAGGCGAAGTGAAAAAAGGCGTCAAAATCGAGGTTTTCCGGGGTGAATCTCCGGCCGGACAGGGTCGGTTGATCAATCTGCAAAAAAATAAAAAAGATATCGCCGAAGCCCGCAAAGGCGAAGAAGTGGGCATTCTCTACGAAGGCCAGGAAAAAATTCAAGAAGGCGACTATTTGGTTTTTTACACCCAAGAGAAAAACTTCTAGATTTTACTTTAAACTTTTCGCTTTACATTTTTATATGGACCATCGAATTGAAAAAATTGAAACTTTGATTCAGGATATTCTGGCCGAAATGATCGCCCGAGATTTTTCCGTAAGCCGGGAAACGCTGATCACCATAACCAAAGTCAAAGCCAGCGGCAATTTGCAGGAAGCCAAGGTTTATATCAGCGTGCTCCCCGACCGCGAAAGGACGAAGATTGTCGCAAGCATGGAAAGAAACGCCTGGGTTTTTCAAAGCGCGCTGAATAAAAAATTGCGCATGCGGCCGGTGCCCAAAATCATCTTCATGCCCGACGCCAACCCGGCGCAGGCCCAGCAGGTGGAAACCATTCTGGAACAGTTAAAGCAATCGGGAAAAGATTGAAAAATAAGCCAAAATGTATTAAATTGATACATCGGCCGGTTAGCCAAGTAGTAAGGCGACAGTCTGTCATCGCTGCGCCATGACGATTTTTAACATATCTATAGCTGTTAAAAAGCTATGAAACACTATACATATATCTTGCTGAGCTTAAAAAACAATGACATTTACATTGGAAGTACAGCCAATTTGCAAAATAGAATAAACTTGCACAATCAAGGAAAAGTAAAATCAACAAAAGCATATAAACCGTGGAAATTGTTGGAATACCACGAATTTGATTCGCGAAGCGAAGCGATGAAGCAAGAAATGTTTTTAAAAACCCACCAACAAAAAGAACTTATAAAAATGAAATATGGCCGCATAGCCAAGTAGTAAGGCGACAGTCTGCAAAACTGTTATGCGTGAGTGCGATTCTCACTGCGGCCTCAAGGAATATAATAAGTAGTAAGGCGACAGTCTGTCATCGCTGCGCGAGATCCCGCGTAGCGGGACAAAACTGTTATGCGTGAGTGCGATTCTCACTGCGGCCTCAAAATTAGTTTGTCGATTGTTAATCAAATGCAGATTCCGGGTTGATCCAACAACTAAAAACTAATAGCCGACAACTATCCCGCTTCGGCGGGATACGCCCGGGTGGCGAAATTGGCACACGCACAACACTTAAAATGTTGCGAGGCAACTCATGTGGGTTCAAGTCCCACCCCGGGCACAATACAAAAAACCGCCCCTCGATAAACTCGGGACGGTTTTTGTTGACAGAATTATTTTTCCAGAACTTCCACATAAGCATACCTCACGCCGAAGTTTTTGGCTTGTTCATAGGACGGAAACCAGATATCAAACCGATAATCCCCCATGCGCCAGTGCATCCGGTCCTCCACCGAGAATTCTTTGCTGCCGTACAATTCTGGGATTCGGATCTTGGTACCGAACGGAAGGCCGTTGTTGGCAACCACTCCATCGTGAACATAGGTGCCGTTGGCGGTGATGAACGGCGTACTGTCGGTCTGTCCCACGGTGCTGGAATAGGCCGTCAAAACCACTTTAATCTTGCGAATCGCGGTTTTTGAAAAACTCAAGCCGTTTTCTTTGGAACAAACATCCGAATTGTTCCTAAGTTCCAACGGATTGGCTTGCGAAATCATTACTCCGGAAAAAATCAATTCGAGAGCCTTGCCGGAAACCGTGGCTTTGTTCGATTGTTCCAAAACCGCGGCTGTTTCCATGGCTAACGCGCCGTTGAACCGGAGAGCCAACCATAGACTGGAAAAACCAAGAGTGAAAATGAGCAAACTTTTGCTCCACGCAGGACACTTCAAGCAAATACACATAAATTAAATCTGGCGCACAGATGCCTTTCTATGCCGCGGTTAGGGTATTTGCGCTTCGCAGAAAACTGTTAATTACCCTTAAAATTGACCCATAAGCGCAAAACCCGCAAATTCATCGTGACCCACCTATTGTATTCCAATCCTGCGAATTTGTCAAGGTTAAACCAAGGTTAAATTATTAAAATTCTTGCAAGTTTTTCCACCGAAATTTCCAATAAAAAAACGCTTTCCGCGATTCGTATTTTAAAAATGGCCGGACCCTCCAAATTTGAAGTGTCCGACCCTTTTTAATTAATGTTTATTTTTATTTATGCAGTTTTGCCAGCTCTTCGGCCACGATTTCCTTCTCGTTCCACGGGATTTTTTCGCTATTGGCGAGAAAAGTCCACGGCATACTTCCCTTGCCCGTGAGTATCGCCACATCGTCGGCCCCGGTCAATTCAAGCGCTTTCCTGATTGCTTCCCGGCGATCCATAATTTCGTGAATGCCGCCCCTAAAACCGGCCTTAACCGCTCCGTCTTTGACCATATCGACGATCTTTTGCGGATCTTCGTCATAAGGGTCTTCGTTGGTCAGAATAATCTCGCCGCAATGTTTGGCCGCGATTTGTCCCAGGATCGGCCGTTTCCATTTATCGCGGCCGCCGCCGCACGCGCCCAACAGACAAACAAGCTTCCCGTTTTCCCCCCGGCAATCGCGCTCAAGAGTCGAATAAACTTTTTCCAGCGCGTTCGGAGTGAACGCGAAATCAACAAACACCCGCGGCGAATCGCTGGCTTTTTCCATCCGCCCGGGCACGATCTTGATTCCGAAAAGCGCCCTTTGGCACGCGTCCATCTCCACTCCTTGGGAAACTGCGCAACAGATCGCGGCCAGCGCGTTGTGGATATTAAACTCGCCGGCCAGCTTTATCTCGAATTTATCGTTTTCAACGCCAAATTGCGCGCCGTTTAAACCGGTTCTAATATCTTGGGCGCAGATTACCGCGCAGTTGGCGCCATTACGGCCGATGCCTTGGCTGCCGCAAAAACCATAGCCAAACTTGCTTTTTGCCTCAAACCCAAGAAAATAACTTGCGTTTTCATCGTCGCAATTAACCACATGAAAACCTTTGGCCGTGGCAAAAAGCTGAAGTTTTGCTTTGCGGTAATTATCAAACCCGCCATGGCTTTCGATGTGCTCGGGAGTCAAATTGGTAAATACCGCGCCGGTAAAATCAATAAAGCGGTGGCGATGCTGTTTGATGCCCTCGGATGTAACTTCAATAATCGCGTAATCGCATTCGGCTTTGGCCGCCCGCGCCAGCATGCTTTGCACGGCAAACCGTCCCGGCATCGTATTGCCGGTTTTATTGATTTGCGGGTCTTTCCCGATCTCGAACTTGATCGATGACAGAGTCGCGACCTTATAGCCCGCTTCTTTTAAAATTGCGGAAATAAACTCGATCGTAGTCGATTTGCCGTTGGTCCCGGTCACGCCGATGACTTTCAATTTGCGCGACGGAAAACCGTAGCGCGCCGCGGCGGCAAACGCCAACAAATAATGATACCCGCCCAGCGCGAATCCCGGCAGCAACCCCCGGACTGTTCTCTTAATTTTGTTTATAACCGCCATACTCTGATATAATTTATAATTTATCAATTATTCAAATGCGTTACCAGGCCCTACCGGTTAGCGAAGTCAGCGAAGGTCTAACCTTCGTTAATGCGAAGGTTAGACCTTCGCGAGCCTCGCGATTATGTGCGCTCAAGCGTTGTTCCAATCATTTTGATTGATCCCGGCTTGTTTCAAAATTTCTTTCAAAAGAGGAATTCCGATAACATCTCTTTGATGGGGCGATGGAATGCTCACTTTCAATTCGCCTTTTTTCACAAAGCAATGCCGGCCGCCGGAAATCGGCCCCTCAAACCCGAGTTTTTTAAATTTCTTGATCAGAATTCGGCGTGAAACCGGATTGAGGCGGCTAGGCATATTGTTCCGTCATGGATTGCTTTGTTTTGGTTTTTGGCATCGCCAGCCCGGGGATTGAATCGCCGTCGGACAATTTCAACAAAATCCATTCTTCCAAAACTTCTTGCAACTCCCGGCGGCAATCTTCCAAATTTTTCGCATTGGCCCAGACTCCTTTCGCCCCGGGAATTTCACCAAAAAAAGTCCCGTCCTCCAGAATTTTATAGCTCGCCTTCTTCAATTGCTGTTTAATGTATTGAGTGATCATATTTGCATAATACAGCCGATCCGCAAAAAAGCAAACCATCCAAAGCGAAGGTCTGACCTTCGCACTAACGAAGGTTAGACCTTCGCGAGCCTCGCATAGGGTCGTTCCACGGGGTCAACGGGGCCAAAGGGGTCGTTCCCTTTTGTAATCAAAAGGGTGCGACCCCTTTAAAGCATTCTATTTCAAATGCGTGGCAACTCCTGCGTTGTAATCCTGCATTATCTGCTCCGCCGTCCGCGCGTAGTTATAAACCTTCACCTCGTCAAGGTATCCGTTAAAATCAAAATCACCTGTCACCCCTCTGGCCCCGATGACACAGCTTCCAGTGTTCAGAATACTATCGGTTTCCGCCGTCACTCCCTTCTCAACCCCGTTCACAAAAAAGCGGACATTCTGCTTGTCATAGACAACGGTCGCATACTGCCATTGATTCAATGTGATTGAATTTGCATTGCTAGTCACTTGAATTCCTGCGCCGCTATATAATTTCAAGATATTACCGGTAAGAACATAAAAACACCAACCGCCGGTTCCGCCCCGGCTAATGATATGGCCCGCATTGCCTTCGCCCAAAGTTTTTGGATAAATCCAGGCGCTTGCCGTCATTGAATCGGCGATATTCAAGCTGGAATCCGTGCCGCAACTCACATAATCATCCGCGCCGTCAAAGCTCAAGGCACTGCCGCGCTTGCCTTCCACCCAAGTCGGGCCGTTGGTCAAAACCCCGGTGTTGTTGTTGCCCGAAACATCAAACGCCCGCGTCCCCTCGCCCTCGTCCATCGCCCAATACGCCACCGGCTTCCCCTGATTATAATGATACCTCACCTCCTCGGCACTCAACGCCCGATTATAAATTTTCACCCCATCAATTTGGCCATCAAAAGAATCACTAACACTGCCGCTAGCATGCTGGCCGATTCTAACAATGCTTGCAACAGAGGAATTTGAAAAACTTTTTGAATCAATCAATGCCCCGTCTTGGTATCCCCAAAAAACACCATTATCCCAAGCCAGCACCAAATGATGCCATTCTCCGATTGGAGTAGAAGGAAAAGAAATATATGCCGCAGGCTCACCTTTAGCCACATTAAATGCAGTTGATCCTCTAGCTATATAAGTTCTTACATTTGCATTGGAATGGAATGGAAACCCAACGCCGCTGTCCGCTTTTGCCCAAAGCTCCACTGTTCCGGTAACGCTTGAAATATCATTAACCGCCGCATTGCAATTGGCATAATCATTTTCGCCGTCAAAATATAAAGCACTGCCGGTTTTCCCTTTTGACCATACCGGGCCGTTAACCAGCGAACAGGTATTGTTGTTGCCCGACTTATCATTTAGAATTGATCCGCTTCCCTCATCCATATCCCAATGGCCGGCCAGGCCAAAATCCATACAGCCGGCCGGGTCCTCACTGCAAGTCTTGCCGCTGGGCCCCAAGTGCGTTGCCAGCCCGGCATTATAATCCAGCCGAATCTCCTCCTCTGTCCGCGCATAGTCATAAATCTTCACCTCATCAATCAGGCCTCGTAAAAATTGCGCCGTGCCGCCAGCCACCGAGCCAAAATAAATCTGGTGGCTGTCGTTTGGGAAATTTTCAGCGTTTGCCGCACTCGCGACTTTTTTTCCATCAAGATAAACTGCGACAGATGTCCCCGATTTCACCGCCACAATGTTTTGCCAAACCCCAGCTTCGGTTCTTGCGATAAAAAAGGAAGAAAAGCCCGCACCGGTTGATCTGTAATATAGCGCCCACTTTCCCGCAGCCTCTATTCTCAAAAGAAATTTATTTGTCGTTGTCCTTTGCGTCCAAATATCATTGGTAGTTCCATCACCACCGATTGCAACAGGAGAATTCACCCAAATGGATCTGGTCCAATCGCCCGTTGTGCGGAAATTAGTATCGTCGTTAACCGAAACATAATCATCCGTGCCATCAAAGCTCAAGGCCGTGCCACGCTTGCCTTGGGCCCAGGTCGCGCCGTTAACCAGCGTGCCGTTATTGCCGTTGCCCGACTTATCATTTATCACCGACCCGCTTCCCTCATCCATATCCCACTGCGCCACCGGCTTCCCCTGATTATAATGATACCTCACCTCCTCGGCGCTCAACGCCCGATTGTAGATACGCACCTCGTCAATTAATCCTTTATAATAATTAGAACTTCTGCGACCCAAAAATATATTGGCGGTAACATCTGACTTCAAAGCTACATAGCTACTATTTGAAGCTACCAATAGGCCATCAATATATAATTTTCCGCCCTCTCCTCCCTTGTTGGTAAATATCGCATGATGCCATGCACCGGCTACCAATGGGGCTGATAACCAATAATCCCATGCTGACCCATCGTTAGATGCTGCCAACAAAAAAGTATTGTAATATGGCCCGAATATAAAAGACTCTCTATATGCGCCCCCTTTGACTAAAATCCAATCATTGGGCCCAAAATTGCCGCTACTTTTATAAACTGGCTTAAACCATGCCTCTAAAGTAATCTCATCAGTAATATTTAAACTTGCGTCATTTCCGCAATCCACATAATCATCTTTGCCGTCAAATTGCAGGGCACTGCCGTTTTTGCCTTTGGTCCACTGGGGACCGTTGATGCGGGTGCTGGTGAGGGTGCCGTGGTTGTTGTTGCCCGACTTATCATTGATTATTGATCCGCTTCCCTCATCCATATCCCAATGGCCGGCCAGGCCAAAATCCATACAGCCGGCCGGGTCTTCACTGCAAGTCTTGCCGCTGGGCCCCAAGTGCGTTGCCAGCCCGGCATTATAATCCAGCCGAATCTCCTCCTCTGTCCGCGCATAGTCATAAACCTTCACCTCATCAATCTGTCCGTTGAAATATGCACTTGATTGCTGGCCAATGGTCAGCAAAGCGGTGCCGGTTAATATCGTGCCATTATACGGCACGGTTTTTTTGGGAACGCCGTTAACATAAGTGATCACATTCGTGCCGTCGGCCACCAAATTTATATATCGCCACTCTCCCACCGAAAGAACGCCGGAAATATTACCGCTGTTTATCGCCGTTCCATCGCTTTGATAAATACGAGTACTCAAAATGTCGGCATCGGCGCCCCCTTGCCATATCAAGCCAAATCCGTTGGCGCGTTTTGACAGAAGGCCGGGGGTTACGCCGGTTCCCGCACCGTTTCGTTTTGCCCAAAAACCGACGGTAATTTTTGATGTCGGATTCAAGCTCGCGGAATTGGCCACCGTGGCATAATCATCCACGCCGTCAAAGCTCAAGGCACTGCCGTGCTTGCCTTGGGCCCAGGTCGCGCCGTTAACCAGCGTGCCGTTATTATTGTTGCCCGACTTATCATTTATCACCGACCCGCTTCCCTCGTCCATATCCCACTGCGCCACCGGCCCCCCGCGATTATAGTGATATTTCACCTCCGCCTCCGTCAGCGCCCGGTTATAAATCCTCACCTCGTCAATTTGCCCGTCAGAGTAATAATTTCCAGCAACACCCCAACCGCCAATTTTAACATTAACGCTTGTGGAAATTATTGGCGCCAAAGCTCCGGTAGTTGTTAATCTTTTGCCATCCATATAAATTTTCACCTCCGAATCAGTGGCCACGACGATTAAATGATGCCAATCATTATCAAATGTCGCGGCGGCGGTAATAATTTTGGGATTGCCGCCGGAATCAAAATTAACAAATTGCAACCCGGAAGTATAATGTCTAAAATCCCAATGACCCTCTACATTGCCAGTCCTTTTGTTCACGATGCTATTATATCTCAAATTATCAAGCCTAGCCCAAGCTTCAACCGAAACCACCCCGGAAATACCATTCAAAGAGCTGGTACTCCCGCAATCAACATAGTCATCCTTGCCGTCAAATTGCAGGGCGGTGCCGTTTTTGCCCTTGGTCCATTGAGGGTTGTTGGTG
>JBARNX010000018.1:0-4763 GCA_049641805.1 Minisyncoccales bacterium | reverse complement strand
TAATGTGCCGGAATTTCAATCAAAAGATAAAACCAGCCGCATTATTATTGGAGTGCAGGTGCCGTTGACAATAACCTTTAATTCGCAGGAGGTTTGCGTTAAATTGGCTATTTGCCAAGTATCGGTGATGCCGCGATATGGATTTATTTGGCTTGCCGAAGTTAAGAAAGTGCCTGAAATGTCCGGGGTTTGAAAAGGTGTGAATGTATAACTTATGCCATCTGCGCTTGTGCCGGTTTTGGTGCATGTCCCAGTATAGGTTTTGTAGGTACAGTTGCCGCCCGCAATGTTGGCTTGATCTGCATCTATACAACCCTCTTCGCGGGATGCCCAGTATTTGCCGCTGGCGCATTCACAAGTGTAATCCTTGACGCAAACCGTGGCGCAGACCTTGCCGCCGCCGGCAATTCTTTCGGCTTTGGTGTTAAAAACACAGCCCGGGGTGCATTCGCTGTATTTCCATGCGCCGCCGGTGGCGCTACATTGGATTTTACCATTATATGTTTCAGGTTTGGCGCAAAAATAACCGATAGAGGTCGCTGTGTTTACTTTATCGCAAGATCCCGACAAAAGGCATGGCGGACTTTCCCGGTATTGTTCTTTTTTGATTAACCCGGCACAACATGGTTTTGCGGAAGCAAAGGAAATAAATTCATTTTCTTGAGCGCAAGCGGTTGCCTTACAATCAGTGGGGCAACTCGAGATTGTTTCAAGGGCTTCGCATTTTTTGTTTCCACAAACTGCCGGTTTTAAACATTTATATACTGAAGCGGAGCCGTTTGCCGACAAACCGGAAGTTATCATTACTTTTTGTAACCCGGCGCAACAACTTTGTTGATTGTAGCTATATATTGTTTCGCCTTCTTTGGCGCAGTTGGTTGATGATCTGGCGCAATCCGCGGAGCAATTGCAAGCATTTTCTCCGATAGCCGAATTGCATTTGCCATCTCCGCAATTTATGCACTTATAAAAACTATAGCCGTTATCCCATAATTTTTGGGTTTGAATGCAGGCTCCATCTTTTTCTTCTTCTCTGCCGTTAAATAAATAAGCGGTTAATCCGGTACAACATTTTTCTTGCGGCGATGGAATGGCGTTCTCGCCATAACAGCTGTTTGAATTTTTCCAATCAACAGGACAACTGTCGATACTTTCATCATGTTCAATAATACCATTGCCGCAATTCTTTTTGCAATCAGTGGGACAGCTTGCCGCGGTTTCGCCGAAGCGGCAAGCGCCGTTGCCGCAGGTTTCCTGGGGCTTTAATTGGGCGATGAGCGTGATGATCTGCTGGATCTGCTGTTTGAGCGTTTCAATCATCTGCATCATTTGCGCGATGGCGCCATCGGTTTGCGCGCCATCGGTTTGCGCTTGCACGGTGTTTATATTTGCCGCGAACATACCAAAGCCCGCGATAATTGCCGCCAACCCGGCGGCCAGGATTTTGCTTTTGAGGTTCATATTGTTTTTATTTTAGTAATCAGTTTTTAGTTTGCTGTCGCGATAAACGAGTTTTATGGCGCCGGTTTTAATATACTACGCTCCGCATTTCTTCTTCGTATGCGCTGTCATGGCCAACTTTTGCGCCGATGATGGCGATGATCGCATCTTCATTTACGGTAAAACGACCGTATGCCTTGCTTCCCTGATCGGTTATATCTCCGGCAAAGCATTGCTGGCCGATCCAACCGTCCAAAAGGTATTCGTTTTGTGCCAAGACGATCGTTCTGCCCGCCAGACTGTCATATTTGATGCCGCCGAATACTGCCGCCCGCCGGGCATAATTTCCGATAGAGATCGTTTCATCGCCGATTTTCATATAATCATCGCCAAAAACCACGGTTTGCCCGGGCAATCCTTTAATAACATTCAGCGATAATCCGGGCCCCATTGCCATGCAATAGTTGTCATTTTTCGCGGCGTCGTAATAAACGATGTCGTTTTTTTGCGGCGAAGCGGTTTTAATTGAAACAATATCGCCCAAAGCGAATCCGTTGCCCGAAACTTTGATTAATGATTTGCCGTCAACAATATTGCAGTCGCGCAGGCATTTTTCTCCGGCGCTGCAAGTGTTATCGCCGCATTTGGCGCTTCGGCAGGTGTAATTAGTTTGGACCGGACATTCGCGGCCAACTTGGCAGGCCCGTTGTCCGTTACTCATCATTTTTTCCAATCCGGAACAGCACTGCTTGGAATCATTAACAAAAACCTCTCCTTCCTTGGCGCAATCCGCAATTTGCTGGCCGCAGTCCGCCGGACAGGTGGCCGCGGTTTCGCCGAAGCGGCATTTGCCGTTGCCGCAGGTTTCCTGGGGCTTCAATTGGGCGATGAGCGCGATGATTTGCTGGATTTGCTGTTTGAGCGTTTCAATCATCTGCATCATTTGCGCGATGGCGGAATCGGTTTGCTCGCTGTCGGTTTGCGCTTGCGCGGTGTTTATATTCGTTGCGAAGATACCAAAGCCCGCGATGATCGCCGCCAACCCGGCGGCCAGGATTTTGCTTTTGAGGTTCATATTTTATTGGTTATTTTTAATTTTTAAAAAGAATTCGCGAGAAAAACAATCCTTACGGCATATTTGTGATTTCATTATATGATTTATTTGTGAAAAACAAAAATCCCGATTTTTTCGGGATTTTTGTTTTTTTGGTTCTATAGCCCAGGCAAGACGATTAAATCGGGAAAATTTTGCGTGAGAGCCTCTCTTGATCCTTGGTAAGCTTTCAGGTAAAAACAGCTCGACGCCACGATTTTGATCTCGCTGGTACCAGGCCCCGGAATGTACAAATAATTGCGATTAATGCCGGCTTCGGAGATATTAACTGTGTATAATTCGATCCATACATCGCCAGTAAGCGCGTAGACGCTAAAATTTGGATATTTACAGACGCATGAAGCGCATAAATCTCCGTAAACATTCAATACTATCGGTTGCGGAGTGCTGGAAGCTGTGCCGGTAATTTGATATTTTTTTTCTTTGGCGCAACCATTCCAGATAAACCAGTTGGCGTAATTGCTGGTGCCTGTGGTGGGGCGTTTTTCTCCGGTATTTGTGGTGCAGGAAGCCACATCGGCCGAAGATGGTATCAGTTGGGAGACTATTTCGGAGAGTTTGGGAGCGCACGCGCCGTCTTTACAGCCGTTGGGACAATTATAATATTTTTGGGAACCGTAATAATATCCGTCGCTGCGTTTTTCGCAAATCGCTTCGGCCAGATTGGCGCCGGCGATGTCGGTTACGCACATATCGGGGTATGAATTGGCGGTCCAATTCGAGTATTGGTTGATTTCAGTGATTCCGCCCAATTTATAATAGTCAGTTCCGTTGTCGCTATCGGTGCAAGTTGCTTTTTTCCCGCCGCAGTCCGCAGAACAATTTGTGGCGGTTTCGCTGTTTTCACAGGTTCCGTTGCCGCATTTGGCGGCCGATCCGGTGCAACAGCACGCTTCCAGAACTCCGTATTCATTGGCGACGCAATAATTGCCGCCCAGTACATAACCCTTTGCTACGCATTCCTTACTGCAAGCCGCGTCAAGCGTCTTCTGGCAGGCCGCTTGGGTTTCATAGGTCTTCAGCCCTAAATACATATAAGCGCCGCAAAATTGTTTTTGCTGACAGATTTTGCTCGTGTTGTCGCTCCACCAAAGAGTTTTGCATGCAGTGCTGTCTTGACAATCCGCGGGGCAATTAATTGTCGATTCGCCGGCTTCAGCTTCACACACATTATTGCCGCAAGTTGGTTTGTTGCTAATAATCATCATAGACCCCATAGTTTCGGAAGTTTCGCTGCCATAATAATTTACATTTGATTGGCCAACTGCGCGTATGCCGTTGGGAGCTGTGATCACATACATTTTGGCAATCGCTCCAACCCCTGCAAGCGGAGAAATTACATCCGCTTTTATATCCAACCGGCCGGCCGTACCTTCAGGAATCACGAATTTGTTCGAAAAATTGCTTAAGGTAATTTCATGATTGAGGTTTGATACCGTTGAAACCGTGCTGTTGTTTAATGGTGAGGATGTCAACAGAGTGTTTCCGTTATACAGATAGATGTTGCCAAGATACTTGTATGGGGTGTCGCTGAATTGCAGAGTTACGCGCTGGACATCCATATCCGAGCCATTGGCAAGGATATTCAAACTGTAGATCAACACTTTCTTATCTCCGGCATACACATAATTGGACAGCAGTGAATTTGCGCTAACTTTGATGGATGCCGCGCTTTGTTTATTGCAGCAGCATGTCATGTCCGAATATGTGCCGCCAACACGGTTTTTATTGCAATCTTGCGTCGTACCCACGCCGAATTCATTAGCGGCACAAGTCGAGGCTGAAGATTGGCCTGGTAATAGCGTCCAGGTATTGCAATATGATGCCGCGGATAAATATCCTTCCTGGGCGCACGCTTGGGCGCAAGTCATTTTTTCGTACTTGCAATCTTGGGGGCAATTCTGGTTTGTTTCGTTTTTGCCGCAAATGCCATTGCCGCAAGCTGTGCATTTCTTCGGCAAGGAATATGAACAGCTTCCCTTGGTGCATGAATTCAGTGCGGTAAGGCCCGAACAGCATGGTTTATTGGATAAAACATCTTCACCTTCCGCGGCGCAAGATTCGGTTGTTGCATTGCAGTCCGCCGGACAGGTGGCCGCGGTTTCGCCGAAGCGGCAAGCGCCGTTGCCGCAGGTTTCCTGGGGTTTTAATTGGGCGATGAGCGCGATAATTTGCTGGATTTGCTGTTTGAGCGTTTCAATCATCTGCA
>JBARNX010000002.1:0-7182 GCA_049641805.1 Minisyncoccales bacterium | reverse complement strand
AACAGGCGTTGATCCTGTGGAAATCAAAAATGCAGGGGTCGGACCCCTGCGAAATCCTAATTTTGGGACCAATCGGAGATTGTGATGGTTTTGCCTTGTTTTTTGACCACCACTTTTTGCCCTTCGGCTTCGCTCAGGACTGACGCTTTTCCTTCCAGCCCAATTCCACGATGAAGTCGCGCGGGATGGTTACGGCCAGCGAGGTTTTGCCGCTTTTGGCCAGTTTGCGGATGTTTTTATCTTCGCTTTTTCGGTTCATAGTTAACAAGATTTATTTTTCTTCAATGTTCGGCACGATCTCAAATCATTGCGCGGAGTTCGTTTTGTTTCGCGGACTT
Organism: Minisyncoccales bacterium; assembly: GCA_049641805.1. GTDB lineage: Bacteria > Patescibacteriota > Minisyncoccia > Minisyncoccales > UBA5738 > UBA5738. The sequence goes on along the minus strand of JBARNX010000002.1, from coordinate 6,844 downwards.
TTTTCTCAACTGTTTTTTGAACGGTTTTGATCGTTTCCAAATACGCTTTTTCCACCTCGCTGATGGTTTTGGATTGGTATTTTTTGTATTCTGCTGCCGCTTTTTTCAGTGCCGCGGCATGGCTCACCGAACCGGATTCCGTCAGGATTTTTTTGTCAAAAATGCCGATCAATTTATCAAGCTGGGCAATCCAATCCTTCATATACATCGGTTCATGTTTCATTACCCTCACCTCTGCCAAATCAAAAAAAGCGGAAACGATATTGTTCAGTATTTTCAACTCTTCCTCGTTGAGATAATTTTTCGCGATGGCGATATCTTTTTTGCTTACGCTTCCGCTGGAAAAAGCCAGCAAACCCATAAACGGCTTTCCGGCATTGGCTCGCCGGGCGATGACCTCGGCGGCGGTGTTGCCATGCGCGGCGTAATGCAGTTTATTTTGCACAATCTTGAAAAATTTTATAGATTCCAAGGCCTTGGGATTATAATCAATGCTCGTGGCATACAGGTCAAGCACCTGGCGGTATAAAACTTTTTCACTGCTACGAATGTCGCGAATGCGACCAAGAAGCTCATACCAATATTTTCCCCCGCCATTCTCTTTGAGAAAATCATCATCCATCGTGAAGCCCTTAACGATGTATTCGCGAAGCCGCGCCGTTGCCCAAATGCGAAATTTCGTTGCAATACTTGATTTCACTCTGTATCCCAAAGAAATGATCATATCAAGATTATAGAACGGTAATTCGCGCTCTACCTCGCGGGTACCCTCAACGCGAACATGTCGGAAATTCCGACAGGTTGACGCTTCGTCAAGCTCTCCCTCATCATAGATGTGCTTGATATGCTCAACGATATTGGTGCGTGATGATCGGTAGAGTTCAATAAGCTGTTGTTGGCTTAACCATACCGTTTCTCCGGTCAGGCGCACTTCAATCTTTGATTCACCGCTTTCGCCTTGATAGATAATAATTTCGTTATTTGGTTGGTTATTTTCCATAGAATTATTTATTACCCTCAATATCCGCCACGATCTCGTCAATCGCGGCGCGAAGCTCATTTTGTCAAAAATGCAGGGGTCGGACCCCTGCGAAATCCTAATTTTGGGGCCAATCGCAAATCACGATGGTTTTGCCTTGTTTTTTGACCACCACTTTTTGCCCTTCGGTTTCGCTCAGGACTGACGCTTTTCCTTCCAGCCCAGTTCCACGATGAAATCGCGCGGGATGGTTACGGCCAGCGAGGTTTTGCCGCTTTTGGCCAGCTTGCGGATGTTTTTATCTTCGCTTTTTCGGTTCATATTTTAGTTATTTTTAAATACTGATTTAAATCCGTGTCTTTGATTTATTGAGTGTAATTACCCCTTTTGGTCATTTTTCAACGCGAAATTTGGAGTGGGCTTTACGGAATGGGCTAATCACTTTTTAATTTGACTTTAATGTTACCCGTGGTAAACTGCAGTTGATCGAAAGATCACTAAATTTAGAGCTAGAAGGCCCCGCAACGGGGCCTTTTGTGCGCTTGTTCGACGATTCCCTCGACCAGCAAATAAACTCTTTTAAATCGGCAATATCAAATATATGCAAACCGTTTTCTTTAATTTCATTCAAATCCTCCAATTCTCTGGCAATCCTTTTTGTGGTCGCAAAAAGGAACACTTCCATGCCCGCCGCCAATAATTTTTGGATCGAATCGGCAAAATCGCTGTTGCCGCTCCATAGAACAAAAGTTTGCGCATTATTCCTTTCGCAATCAAGCAGCATATCAATTCCAATTTCCACATCAAAATTGCATTTTCTGTCTTCGATAAAGTACTCGCCATTTCTGTTCATTTCTTTGAATTTTTCATTCAACAGTTCAATCGTGGCAATATTGTATTTGCTCAACAGCGCTGGCCGGACAAATTGTTTCAATAAAACGGTTGAATCAGCCGGAATGCTGGAAGCGTTAATCGGGATTTTCAATATTTTTACCGGTTTTGTTCTCAATATATATTTGTTATTTTCCGTTTCGTTTTTTTCTTTTTCCGATCGTTCGTCTCCCGCCAGATAGCCATTATAAAAATTTATCGCCTCTATGGTGTCAAAGGAATCAAAAAATTGCTTCAGTCGTTTTAAATCTATATGCCAGCCAAGTTTCCCGCTCCATGGGCGGACATTTGCGTAATCAATATAAATTCGCGTTTTTTGCTTAAATATTTTTTCAAGCCGCGCAATAATTTTTTTATTGCTCGCCGCTATCTTTTCAATTTTTTCAGTTTTTGGGGAAAACATAGCATTAGCTGCTTTTTTGATAGCGATAGTTATATCTGATATTGTCGTTTAAAAACTGCCCGTGCGACGAAGCGTTCAAAAATTGCCGGTATAAATGTTCCGGTATTCCAAAATATTGATAAATATCGCCCGAAGTAAATTCCACCTCCAAGGTCAAAGTTTGAAAATCATAACCTATGGAACGGATATTCGATGAATTTACGATAGCTCTGTTCATAAATTTAGTTTAATCGAATATTATGAAATATTGAATAATCATTACTGCCAGCGAGGTTTTGCCCCTCCTGCTGTTCGGGACTTGCGTTACCGCGAGTCGCCGCTTTTGGCCAGCTTGCGGATGTTTTTGTTTTCGATTTTACGGTTCACATTCAAGTCCTTATTTAAATACTGATTTAAATCCGTATTTTCAATAGTTCATGTTCCGGGTATCTTTCGGCGGAATTCATATTTGGCCGATGATTACCGTGTAATTTTTGCCGTATTTTTTGGCGCATTTCGGACAGGCGGTGTACCACATATACCATTTTTTGATCGCGTACCCTTTGTCTTTGGCGTAATTTTCAAAATCCTTGCACCATTTGCCGGTTTCTTTGAAATCGCCTTCGTAAACCTTGCTCAAGAACTTGCCGCTCAAAGTAATGTTATCGGCGCCGGGCACCTCTTTGTCCACCGCCAGATAAATATCCATATTCCATTTGGAGGTGTGGTCGGAAAGTCCAAGGTTGTCCGGGGTTTTGGCACCGGCTTTTTCAACCATGGCCATCAGTTTGGTCATCACCTGGCCGAAATTCAGCGGCATAAAAAACAAAGTAAAAACTTTACCCTTGATGAATTTCTTGTTATCCCATTCTAAGATTTTGCCGTCCCAAGGCGCGGGATCAAACCTCGGGCAGCATATTTGGTTTTGATTGTTCATAATATAGATATTTTACCACCAATTTCAAAATTTATTAACCCTGAAACCCGGCAGAAGCCGGTTGTTTGATTTAGTATTGGCGTATTGGCAGACTCGGTCTAAAACCAAGCTTTTAAGGGAAAAATTGGCAATTTCGGAGGGTTCAAAACGATGCGTCTTGGTCGGATATCCTTGCGTCCCATTTTCCCAATTTTAAGCTCAAAACGGAACGAACGGCACGCAGAAACCGTGTTATTAACCGCTGGGATATAAAATAATTTTATAGAAAAAGATGGTTGTCCCTGACAACCAATATGCGAAACCGAATATCTATGATCGAGAATATGTTTTGATGCTATCTTTGATAACATTACCTTTGATATCGTGGATAATCGTTCCATCAAAGATTACGCTCTCGTCCAAAATATACGGCATTATTTTTCTTATAAACCCGATCAGATTACAAGAATCGACGGAGCTTATATCAACCCATTCCAATTCCCCTTCACTGCATTTGGCCATCTCTCCGCGGTAACCGCCGGCAGTGTAAACCCAAAGTATCCACGAAGAATCGCCCCCGTCCAAAATTGTTTTTACTACGCCTTTGAGGTTAACCTTGGAAATATCCAATCCGGTTTCTTCTTTGGCCTCGCGGATGCAAGAATCAAACGGGCTTTCTTCGGGAAAAGTTTTCCCGCCCACGCCCGTGTACATTGCTCGCATCGGTTCGCGGCTTCTTTTAAGCAACAATACTTTATTGTTTTTCCCATCAACGATAAAGCACACATTGCCCGTAACGATTTTAGTCGTTTTTTTCATGCAAGGATTCTTCATATTCGGCCATGATTTAATGTGTTTCCATTCCTCTTACAAGAATATTTTTTGATGATACCAGCTCCTTGGTTTCTTCAATATAGCCCGAGAGGGCTTTTTTGTCGCCTATGATTCCGTGGCTTTTTGGATAATGATCTTTTAGCTGTTTGGCAAATTCAGAACCGGCGCCGCGCATATTGATGAATTCAAACCAGTAATAATCGGCGAATTGCCTTGTGCCGTCTATCACTTTTACGAGATCGATCAAACCGGGAATTATCGGACTGACAAAAGCATAGGTTTTTATGCCGTTTGCTTTCAGCGTTTTCAAAGTATTGATTCGTTTTTCGTTTGTTGCCGAAAAGGGCTCGAATATTTCTTTTGATTCGCCGTCAAAACTGTTTATCGTCAGACCGACTTCAATATTTTTAAATTGTTTAAAAAGATCAATATCTCTCAAAACCAGATCCGATTTTGTCAATATTGAAAGTTTGATCCTTTTATCCAAATTCTCTAAAATTCGGCGGGTCAGCTCCAGTTTTTCTTCCGCCGGCTGGTAAGGGTCGGAAATTGAACTCATAAAAACCCGGCCATTGATATAACGGTTTTCCACCAATTCCGGCGCGTTAATTTTAGCTTCCACCCACGATCCCCATTTTCCGTAATCCGCCGGCCGCCACCGCGAAATGAATTTGGCATAGCAATACGAACAAGCATGCCGGCAGCCGACATACTGGTTGATCACCCACTCGCACCCGGGCAATTTGCTTTTGGTGAATATCTCCTTGGCCCTAATTTCTATTAATTTTGTGCTCACTTGGATTTTTAATTAATTTTTAGAACCGTAGCGAGCGTGGGATGGGAAAAATAAGCGATAGCATTGTAAGACGAATCCATCAATTCAATCATTTCCATATCGGGCCGTTTGATAAGGCTAAATCCCGGCTTACCGAGATATTTTTTCTTGAAATCTTCGTAATCACCCGCCGTAAAATCCGCATCGCCCATTTCTTCACGCTCCGGATCCGGCCGTCTTATTTTTAACAGCTTCAAATCACCCGCCGCAGTCGCAATCGGAGTAATATGGAAAACTGGCCCCATTTTCGTATCTTGCACAACTGCGCCCAATCGGCAGGCCAAACCGACTGATTCTTGATATTCCCCAATGCTTTGAGAAAAAATACAAGCATAATTGACCGGCGCCACGCTTTCATGAGTTTTTGCGGCGCATAATCGCTGAGCCTCGGCTATAATTTCTTGTATATGTTTTTTAAATTCTTCAATTGTCATCGGATATGTAATCATTTATTTCAGAAAAAGAATTGGCAAAAAAATCAACCGAAACCGATCTGAAATCTTCTTTTGATCTCAAACCGCTTTCAAGCGAGGCAATAAAATGCAATCCGGCTCCCTTTGCGCTTATGCCATCGGAGACAGAATCACCAATATAAACAGCTTCATTGGGGGCAATTTTGAAATCAACGAGACATTGTCTAAATGATCTTGGATCAGGCTTTAAATAATCCGAATTGTCGGCGTGGTAAATTTTTTCAATCCATCTATTAATATGATGATTTTCATCAAGTAAATGCTTAATTTCTTTTATCGTTCGCGAAGTTAAAATTGCCAAATGTTTTTCTTTATTTTTCAATTTTTTTAGCGTTTCAATATTTATATCGGTAATTCCATCAACCTTTCCCGAAGCCGCAAATTCGGGCAGTGATTCACCTAGCTTTTGCAAAAACACATCGGGATTAATACCCGGGATTCTCTCAACTATTGCTTTTTGTATCGGAACGCCCCAATTTTTTTGGTGCGCATTTCTTGTCATCGCCGCAAACCCCATTTCGCGAGCAATGTGATTTTCAATATGGAAAAAAGCCTCTTCGGTCAAAGAAAGCGTATCATCAAAGTCAATTATTACAAGTTTAATCATACGAAATGTTAAGTAGTGGTCTTGCTTCCGCAAGTTTGCACTTCTTCCGGCCGCTTTCGGCTAAAATGCGTTGGCTTGAACCCGATTCGAGCTCGGCCACCCTACTTCCTTGCGAGCGGAGTTTCTTGGTTCGCGAAAATGTTATATTTAAATATAACATAAATATAGCATTTTTATTTTCTTGAATAACCACATTCAACCTTTAAGCGCAATCTTGGTCCGCAACACTTGCTTCTTGAGTTCAGGTAAACAATAATTGACTAAAAGCAAATAATCTAATATAATAGCGCTATGTTAATTATGATAATATCAAATTCGCGAGAGCCCATTGCGCAGACCGCTTGCGGGCGTTTTGTGTTGTCATAATTTTTTTCATTTAGAATAAAATAATTTTGGCAATACGCCCCGCATGCGGGGTTTTGTTTTGCGTAAAAAATTAATTATTCTATTATGAAATCCAAAAATAACTCAATTTTTCTTCAAACGAGACATCTTTTAGATGTCTCAACTGCCATGAAATTATCTCAAGCCAGGCATTGGGCACAAACCATCGCAATCATTGCCCATTATGCCTTTGGTGCAAGCATGTGGACTTGAAAACTCCGGGAGACCGGCGCTGTGATTGCCAAGCAAGGATGAAACCGATTGGTTTAACAACGAAGTCCAAAGGTGAATTGGCTATCGTTCACGAATGTTTGAAATGCGGCAGATTATCTTCAAATCGCATCGCCGGAGATGATAATCCGTATTCAATACTCTCTTTGCTCGATCGGCCGGTCCAAAACCGAAGAATCCCAATGTTGACTTCGGAAGACCGGGAGCAAGTATTAACAGCTTTGTTCGGTTATAATCATTCGGACATATAACCAAGAAAAGCCCACGAAAGTGGGTTTTTCTTTGGCCCCTCTTTTAAATACAATTACCTAA
>JBARNX010000049.1:0-1783 GCA_049641805.1 Minisyncoccales bacterium | reverse complement strand
AGGTTGCCGTTTACAGCCCCAGCTCTTTTGAATACGGAACCTATCCCGGCGCTTTGTTTGTTTCGAACGCGAACAACGGCATTGAGCTGGCGCGGGGCAGCGGCATAAGGTATGTTTCGGCAGTGACCGCGCTGATCTATAAAACAAATTAACCAAAAAATGTCAAAAAAACAAAAAATCTGGTTCGCGGTATTTTTGGCGATGTTTGCGGTTCCGGAGGTGTTGTGGGGAGGAGTAATTGGGAGAGTTGTTTATTATTGGATTTTGGGTAGCGGCGCGAAAGGCGGTATGGTGAGTTTTAGTTTACTTTCAATTCCGGAATCTGTTAATTTAATAAAAATTATTTATTTAATGGAATTTATTGGTGTGTCGGCGAGTTTTATTTGCGCGATTGTTTTTTATCATCCTAAACATAAATTATTTAAGTTTTTATTACTAATGAGTTTAGGTCTGTTGTTGTTGGCCGCTTTTCTATATGTGCTGTTTGCTGTTAGTTTCAGCGGGATGTCGATTGGCTAAAAAATTTATGCATTTCTTTCCAAAAATGAATTTGTTTTTATTGGTGTCGTTCTTTCTAATGGCACAATCGCTTTTTGCGTTTAACCAGGAAATAGAAATCATCAATGCCGATGAAGTTTGGACTGCGGAAATTGACGATATTCCGTCGGGCGCGCTTGATTCATCGGGTTCAAACTTCAATTTACTCGATGAGGTTGTAATTTGCCACGCGGATGAAGTTTGGAATTATGGATTTAATGAGCTTGATAGCGGGCTAACAGACTCTTCAAATATTGGTTTTGAGCTGCCAAATGAAGCAATCGTATGCCACGCGGATGAAGTTTTTTCAACAAGGTTGGATAATATTGAAATTGATAGTGGGCCAAATATCGAAATTAGAACGCCCATATTATTTGTGCCAGGGTTGTTGGGTACAAAAATTAAAGATAGTGAAAATAACTATATATGGATTGATTTGGATCGTATAATAAATCCATTAAGGCCGGACAGTTACAGCGACAGTTTTCTCGATCTGCTGGTTTTTGGTTACAATTTAAAACCTACAAATGATTTATTTTTGGAATATGTAATTAAACAGGAAACATATTTGGGTACAGTTTTCAATTATACGAAGGGATTGATTGATGAATTCGCGAGCAAGGGCTATGTCGAGAACAAGGATTTTTTCACTTTTCCGTACGACTGGCGGTATGGGGTGAGCGGGGTGTATCCGATTCCGGAGAATTCCAGTCAGCGGCCGTTGACCAACAGTGATCTGTTGGCAGCCAGAATCAATGAGCTGGCCTTGAATTCGCCAACCGGCAAAATCGATATTATCGCGCACAGCATGGGCGGATTGGTCGTCAAAAAGTATGTGATGGATAATACTGATCCGAAAATTAACAAGCTTGTGTTTGTCGGCGTGCCCAATTTGGGATCGCCGCAATCCGCAAAAACCTTGCTGATAGGGGATGATTTCAAGGTACCGGGCCTCAATCAGGACGAGACCAAAAAGATTAGCCGGAATATGCCCGCGGCATATGATCTTTTGCCAAGCGCGCCGTATTTTGCCAAGCGCGGCGGCTATCTGGCCCAAATAGAGGCGTTTATCCAGCCCGCCATATATTTTAAAACCTTGGATTACAATCAAACCAATGCTTATCTCAACCAAAGATTGAATTCAACCGCGCTGGCAAATGCGCGAAATCTGCGGTCAGCGGATAATTTCGACAATTACGACATCAGGAGCAAAATTTCCAAGACATACAATATCGTTGGCTGCAAA
>JBARNX010000045.1:0-9985 GCA_049641805.1 Minisyncoccales bacterium | reverse complement strand
TGATTATTGTCGTAAAAACATCCATTGAATTCGATTTTTTCTTTATCTATTTGATTTTAATCGTTTTCCATTTTAATTTCAACCGCCGGGATTGCCGCAGGTTGATGCTACTTGCGATAAGTATATACACGAGTATATACTACGGCGGGCGGTTGCAAAATCATTGAAATTGGTGAAAGATATAATATTAGCCAACATCAATGATTATGATTGAAGAATATTTGGACAACGGGGTTTATTACCGCCACAATGAGATTATCGCCGGCCGGCCGGCGCTGGTTTTTGTGCATGGATTCACCGGGAGTTCTTCGGCGTGGGCAGGGTACGAGAAAGAACTGGGGGGAAATTATAACTTGGTTTTCTTGGATTGGCGCGGCCACGGAAAATCAAAAAAATTCACAAAATGCGGGGACTACGCGATCGAAAAAATATCCGCGGATTTATCTGATTTGTTCGACGAACTGAAAATCGCAAAGGCGGTTTTAGTCAGCCATTCTTATGGAAGTTTGATCGCTTTGGATCTTTTCGCAAAACGGCCAGCCGCAATTTCCGGATTGATTTTTCTGGCCCCGGACAATCGTGTTGGCGAGCCGTTATGGATAAAGATCGGCGGATTTTTATTGTCCGGCATTCCTTCGGTTTTATTCGGTCCGTTCGGTAATAATTACGGAATCCATCTTAATTATTCAAATTTACCGACCGGCGACTGGAGTTTTAAGAGAATATTGGCTGATATCGGGAATACCACTTTTCGCGCTTATTGTTATTATTTCAAACGGATCAACGAATTTAATATTGAAAAAATTATGGAGAATATCAATGTGCCGGTTTTAATTGTCCACGGCGACCGAGATTCCATTTTTCCGGCTAAAAATTCAGTTTTACTGGCCAAAAAAATAAAAAAAGCGCGTCTGAAGATTTTATCCGGTGCCAATCATATCCTGGTTTTGAATAACGCTTCCGAAATCATCGGGGAAATAGATGTTTTTTTTCGGAAAGACTGTTCACAATGAAAATTGCCATTGTAACCGACACTTATTTTCCGCGTATCAACGGCGTCTCGGTTTCGACGCGGACATTCGCGCGGGAATTTGCCCGGTTGGGCCATGAAGTTCATGTGCACGCGCCGTCGTTTCCGGATGCGGCAGAAGACAAGGAATCGTTCAAAGTGATCCGTTATCCGTCGTTTTATTTGGCGCTTGATCCCGAAGACCGGCTTGCCTATGCGTTTCGCAAACAGGCAAAAGCTTTTGTGGCCCAGAATTACGACATCGTGCATACCCAAACGCCATTTTTTTTGGGTCAGTTGGCGGTGAGATGGGCCCGCAAAAGCGGCGCCAAGGTCGTACACACTTACCATACTTTTTACCGGGCGTACGCGGAGTATTATTTCCGGTATTTGCCGCGGGATTTGAGAACTTATGGAATCAAGTGGCTTAGCAAACGGTATTGCAATTCTTGCGATTTGGTGATTGTTCCGTCGGCCCAGATGGCCGAGGAGGTTTTATCGTATCATATTAAAATTCCGGTCGCGACCATTCCCACCGGAGTAGTGCTTTCCCAATTTGACGGTAAAAACGGAGACAAATTCCGCAAGAAAATGGGTTTTTCGGCCGATGAAAAGTTTTTATTGTATGTGGGAAGACTGGCTGATGAAAAAAATATTGATTTCTTGCTGCGGGTTTTTAAAAAACTGTCTTTCGAGCGCGATAATATCCGTTTTATTATTGTCGGGTCGGGGCCGGCATCGGCTAAACTGAAAGACTTGGCATTTCGGCTGGGCATAGAAAAAAAGACCAATTTTTTGGGTTATATCAAGGGCGATTCTTTGCGCGATTGCTATAGCGCCGCGGATTTGTTTTTATTTGCGTCGATAACCGAAACCCAAGGACTCACGGTTTTGGAGGCAATGGCCGCGGGCACTCCGGTGATTGCGGTGGGGCGAATGGGTATTAATGATATTTTGGATCGCCAGCGTGGAGGCATAACCACCGAACCCGATGAAGAGGAATTTTTGCAAGCGATTTTGAGGATGTTGGAAGATACCGATTTTTATCTTCAAAAGAAATCAGAAACGATCGGCGTTGTCCAAAATTGGTCTTCTTGCGCGATGGCCGACCGCACCTTGAAAGAATACGAAAAATTATTCGGTTAGCTTTTCGATTTCTCGTTGCGTTAACGGCCGCCATTTGCCGGTTTGCAGGCCGTCGAGGGTGAGGAAGCCGATCCTTGTCCTTTTTAATTGGGCCACGGAGTTGCCGGTTTTTTCGATCAGGCGCCGCACCACATGTTTTTTACCCGAATGGATTACGATGCGATATGAATTATCGCCGGTTTTTTCAAAACGGTCGGGCTTGATGAACCCGTCCTCGAGTTTTATGCCGCGCTGGATAAATTTGATTTCAGTTTCGCCAAGAGGCTTGCCGGTTGTGATTTCATATTCTTTTTCCACGCGGTAACGGGGGTGGGTGAGTTTTAGAGTCATTTGGCCGTCGTTTGTCAGCAAGATCAATCCCGAGGTATATTTATCAAGTCTCCCCACCGGCCAGACTTTGGGAAATCCGGGTACCAGCTCGGTGATTAATTTCCGGGCGTGAGCGTCTTCGGTGGTCGAAGTGTAGCCGACGGGTTTGTTGAGCAAATAATATGCCAAGTTTTGGATTTGAACCGGCTTACCGTTAAATTCGATTTTATCTTTAGCCGGATCGATCCGCCGGGCGACATTGGCCATTTTTTTGCCGTTAACAAAAATCAATCCCTGCGTTATCAGGGTTTCGGATTTGCGGCGGGAAGCGACGCCCGCTTCGGAAAGGAATTTGGAAATTTTTATCGTGGACATTATTTGATATGTGAGTAGCTGTAATAAAAAACGCAGTCGATTGGAATTTCTGCGAATATTAATTGACGGCGATTGCGGGCGCGGTGACTTGAGCGCCAACCAGCGATTCGGCTTTTTTGGCGGCAAGTTTTTCGATGGCGGCGACAGTTTCGTTGATTTTTCCTCTTTTGTTGATGACAACATGATCATAGCGATCATGGTATTGCCACCACATTTCGCGGTCTCGGGCGAGCTTCATTAAAAATTTTTCTTCGGAAGCGTTCGGATCGCGGCGAAAATATTGTTCCCGCAACTGATCCCAGTCTTCGGGGGCGATATAAACAGTAATAGTTTTTCCCAAAATGCATTCAGCCATTTCCGGCATATTTTCCCTGATGATGCTTTTAATATGCGCCATCGCGTATTCGTCAACCTGCCAAATCACATTTTTTCCGCTTAGTATTGCCGCAACCGCTTCTTTGCTTCCTCCCTTATATTCTCCGGGTCTTACTTCGACATATTCAAGATATTTGCCTTCCTTAATTCGTCGCTTGAATTCTTCGTTGGTGTAAAAATTATGATGAACGCCGTTTATTTCTCCTTCGCGCGGCGACCGGCTGGTATCGGTGACAATTTTGTGGAATCCCGGATTTCTTTTTAAGAAGAGTTCTTTGGCAGTATCTTTTCCCACGCCGCTGGGGCCGGTGATGACAAGCAAAATTCCCTGGCACTTGGTGCAGTTTTTAGCAAAAAACAGCGATTGGAATAATTTTGCGATCATTGTTTTTCCGCAACGATTATAAAAAACAATCTCCCCGCATTTACACACGGGGGCAAAACCTTTAATACCGATTTAACAATATCTCTACCACTATATTGTATTTTGCCTTTTTTAAAAAATATGTCAAGGGCCTTTGCGGGCTTGTTTGCAAAGGCGGGTTTTCTTGCTAAGTTGGATTAACCGGTTATAATCAGGCAAAGATGAAACAACAGGCTGTAAAATTGGCGAAGGTGCTATTGATAATCGCAGGCGCGCTGATTGCGGCGGCGATTGTTTTTGACGCGATTGTTTTATTCTCCGAACGAGGAATAATCCATAATAAAATTGAAGATTTGCCTTTGGCCGACGCGGTTTTGGTGCTGGGTGCGGCCGTGTATCGCAACGGCGAGATGAGCGCGGTTTTCAATGATCGGGCGAGTGTGGCGCTGGAGGTTTACAACGCGGGCAAGGTCCGCAAAATTTTGGTTAGCGGAGATCACAGCCGCGGAGATTATGATGAGGTGAATATCGCCAAAAAATTCTTTTTAAAAAACGGCATTCCCGGCGAAGATATATTCGTTGACTATGCCGGTTTTGATACCTATTCCAGCGTTTATCGCGCCAGAGAGATATTCCAAGTTCAATCAATAATTGTTTCCACGCAAAATTTTCATTTGCCGCGGGCGTTGTATTTGGCCCGCCAACTGGGAATCGAGGCTCATGGTATCAGCGCGGATTTAAGATTGTATGATCTTGGCTATGGCAATGTTTTGCGGGAAAATGCGGCGCGCGTTAAAGCTTTTTGGGATATTATAACCAATGCCCGGCCGCGTTATTTGGGCGACATTATTCCAATTACTGGCGATGGTCGCGTTTCTTGGGACTAGCGGTCCGCCGGTTCTTGACATTTATGTTATAATACTCTAACATTAAGTTAGATATAAATAACATATTTCCGCTAATCCAATAAACGGAAAAATAGTGCAATATGGATAAAAAAACTTTTTATGTGGTCAGGATTATTTTTGCAATGGTAGTTGCGGCGGTTTGTTCGATATCGGTGGTGCAGGGCAACTATATTTTACCAATAATCGTCGGCATAACCGCGGCATTTGTATTATATGCAATGAAAAAACGCGTGACCGGAGTGCTTGCAGATGAACGGGATTACAAGGTTGCCGGCGATGCGGCAAGATGGTCATTGAATATATATGCGGTTTTTGCAGCCATCGCTTCCATGGTTTTGATGGCGAGCCGGGCCGGTAATCCCCAATTTGAACTGGCGGCGCAAATTTTAGCCTATTCGGCGTGCGCGTTGTTGATCGCGCAAAGCTTGTTGTTTAAATATTTCCAAAATCGCAAATGAAATTCACGACCAAAATAAAAGAACACCGCCAGTTGAAAAACTTGACCCAGGAAGATTTGGCCAACATCGTCAATGTTCGGCGCGAAACCATTGTTTTTTTGGAGCAGGGAAAATATGTGCCGTCGCTGAAACTGGCTTACGATATCGCCCGTATTTTTGAAAAACCGATCGAAGAAATTTTTTTCTTTAATTGAACATTCTTTTTTGCTTTACATTTTGGATTTTTAGCTTTACGCTTTTAGCATGCCCGAACTACCGGAAGTTGAAACAATCAGGAGGCAATTGGAAGCCGCGGTGGTCGGCAAGACGATTGCCCGCGTGGAAATTTTGGAGCCGAAAATGTTTGTTGGCAATCCGAAAACCGTTGCCGGCCAAAAAATCATCGGCGTGGGCCGCGTGGCCAAAGTTTTGCGGATATTCTTCGGGAACGGAAGCGCGATTTTGGCGCATTTCAAGTTAAACGGCCAATTTTTTCTGGATACGGGAAAGGAAAAATTCGACACGCGGTTTACGCGCGCGATTTTGTATTTTATCGATGGAACACGCCTGCTTTTTAATGATTCGCGCAAATTCGCATGGATAAAAGTGATGGAAAATTTCAAGGAAGCGGAAACCGGCGCCATCGAACCGTTAAAGGATAATTTCACATTGGAAAATTTTTCCAGCATTATTTCCAAAACCCGCAAACCGATCAAGATATTGTTGATGGATCAGGAAAAGATTGGCGGCATCGGTAACATTTATGCCAATGAATCGCTGTTTACTGCCAAGATCAATCCGTTTCGGCCGGCCAATTCGCTCAAGCCCGAAGAAATAAAAAAACTTTATCGAGCCATACCAAAAATCCTGCAAAAAGCCATTGACTGCAAGGGTTCTTCGGGTAAAGACGAATGGTACCGGCAGTTAAATGGCCGGACCGGCGGTTATCAGGAACATTTTCTGGTTTACCAGCGCGACGGCCAAAAATGCCCGGGGACTTGCGCGGGTGTTGTAAATCGCAAAAAACAGGGTGGCCGCAGCACTTTTTACTGCCCAAAATGCCAGAAATAAATTATAATAAATTAATTAATCAAAAAATTATGAAAAACATAAAAGCAATATTATTTTTTATTTTCGTGATTGGAGCCTCGGCGGTGGCAATTGATTTGCAGGCGCAAACCGAGATCCAGCAGCAATTGGATAGCGTTTCGTCAACGCTTGATACCGTGGGAACGCAAATCGCAAGCGTCAAGGAAAAAGGCATTGTCCAAACCATTTGGGATAACGCGACCGCGCCGATTGCGGTCATCTGGCAGCAGATCACCGGAATTTTCGGCCAGATCACCGGAATTTTTTCCACTGTTTCAAAATAGTCAATTGGAATTTTTTTTACCTTACACTCTAAGTTTTCAATATGTACGGGATGCCGGCTAAAAGGTTTGATCCTGATATTTACAAGGATCGCAAAAAATTGAAGGTGAACGATTTTAGCGCCGGGTTTTTATGCGGTTTGATATTTTGGTTTTTATCTTTTGGAATTGCGTGGTATATCGCGCCGTTGATAATCGCCGCGCTTTGCGGCGCCGGATTATTCCTGAAATTTCGCCGCCGCTATTTTATTTATGGCGCGCTTGCCTTGATCTTTTTCCCGTTTGTCATTTGGGCGACGCTCATCTGGTTTTACGCCGGCCGCAATGAAATAAAAAGTTAACAAAAAACCGCTTTTCCGGGAGCGGTTTTTTGTCTGGTTGAACGCTAAAACTAGAATTTGCAGAGATTGTTTTCAAATTTGCCGCCGGATTTGTTGCACCAATCCTGGGACAGGCCTTTGCATTGGTTTGAGGTGACTATCCAGGTGCCGCCATTGTCGGTGCAGGCCGCTTCCACTTGCGCCGTGGCGCGTTTGTCGGTCAATTCTTTAAACATCACGCCATCAAGGATGAAGCTTTTTGAAGTCGGAACCGTAGGCAGGCTTTCCACCGAGTCGCCGTCGGTTTTCCAGTCAAGATAATCGACTTTCACGGCTTGGTTGACGATCGCGATATTTCGCAGATCAATGCGGTCGCCGATGGCTACGGCGTTGGATCCCACGATCAATCCTTTTGCTTCGTCGGTCAGCGCGATTGCGGCGTAGTAATAAATGCCCACATCATTGGAGTTTTTTTGCGTCAAGATAATCGCCCAGTCGGGCTGGCCATCGGAATTGAGATCGCCAGAAACCGGAGTTCCCGTAATTTGGGTGGTAATCTTGGACTCGTCGGCAGATGTGGTTTCAGACTTGCCGTTCTCCAGAGACACGAGTTGGTATTCAACGAAATATTTCGCGTTGAGCGGGCTTAATTCGCCGGAAGACGGCTGATTTTCCGCGGGAGTTTGATTTTGGTTCCGAACCGTGTTTTTGGCCAGGTTTAATAAGATTGCCGCGGCAATGATGATCACAGCTAAGATCGCGATACCGATAAAGATGTTTTTTTTGTTCGCAAGGATCAAATTTATATTCATATCTGATTGTTTATTGTTAAAACCAGTATAGCACTGAGAAGCAAATTTGTGGAGGTTTGACCTCGAGAATTTGTATTTTGAGGTCAATCCTCAACGAATTTGCGGTGTTGGAAGACGCAATTGTTGCTTGCCCAACTCGGACGCGAAGTATATTATGATAATACGATATGACACAAGAACAAACGCTGGAAATCTTAAAATCAGGCAAGAATGCGTTCATTACCGGGCCGGCGGGCAGCGGCAAAACCTTTGTTTTAAACCGCTATATTGATTGGCTGAAGGGTTGCGGCATTAACGCGGCGATTACCGCGTCCACGGGAGTGGCGGCCACGCATTTGAACGGCATCACCATCCATTCTTGGACCGGGATGGGAGTACGCGACGAGCTTGTTCCGCGCGATGTCAAAGAACTGGTCAAGCGGGGATATTTACGCCGCCGGTTTTTGAGTACGAGCGTTTTGATCATCGATGAAATATCGATGCTGGCCGGCCGCCAGTTGGAAATGGCCGATTTATTGTTTCGCGCATTCAAACAGATCGATGCGCCGTTTGGCGGCGTGCAGGTGGTTTTATGCGGTGATTTTTTTCAATTGCCGCCAATTCGGCAAAATTCGCCGAATTGGCGAGACTCGCCTGTGGGCGGGCCGCCTAAAAAGGCCAGATCGCAGGCAAGCATGGATTTTAACGATGGCGACGGCGAGCCGGCGCCGCTATTCGCCTATGGTTCGCGCGCGTGGCGCGAGCTTGATTTGAAAATTTGCTATCTGGACGAACAACACCGGCAGAGCGATAAAGGTTTTTTGGCCGCGCTCAATGCCATCAGGAGCAATTCCGCGAATGATGCCATTCGGCAATATCTGCAAACGCGCGTGGGCGCCAAGATTCAGATGAGCGTTGAGCCGACCAAGCTTTATACGCATAATGTCGATGTGGAAATTGAAAACAATCTGGAGTTGGCCAAAATTTCCGGCAAAGAATTCTATTACAAAATGGAACAGATCGGTCCGGCCGCGCTTTCGGAGCGTTTGCAAAAAAGCTGTTTGGCGCCGGAAGTCCTGCGCTTGAAAGTGGGTGCCCGGGTGATGTTTGTGAAAAATAATTTTGAGGAAGGTTATGTTAACGGCACTTTGGGCGTGGTGGAAAAATTGGATGAGAGCCGGATTATGGTGCGTACCGCTACGGGCGATTTGATGGATGTGGGGCTTGCCAGCTGGCACATTGCCGAGGAGGGCGATATCAAAGCCGAGATCAACCAGTATCCGCTGCGGCTGGCGTGGGCGATCACGGTGCATAAAAGCCAGGGGATGAGTTTGGACGCGGCCTTGGTTGATTTGAGGCAGTCATTCGAGCCGGGAATGGGTTATGTGGCGCTGTCGCGCGTGCGTTCGTCGGCCGGACTATCGCTGGCCGGATTCAACGAGATTGCGTTGCGGGTCAATGAAGAAGTTTTGGAGTTTGATGAAAAATTAAAAGAAAAATCCGCGGTCGCGGCCAAGGAATTGGCAATTTCGCCGCTCAAACCCCGGAAGTTGGTTCTTGCCGCGTCGAGAAACAAAAAACCGGACACGGTTATCGTTACCCAGGGATTATTTGAAAAGGGATATTCTTTGGAGCAGATCGCCGAGGCGCAGCGGTTGAAGATTGCGACGATCATCGATCATTGCGAAAAAATCAAAGAAAAAGAACCGGCGCGCGATTTCTCGACGCTGGCCAAAGATGTACCCGCGGGCAAACTGATTCAGCTCAAAGCCGCGTTGCGAAAATGCAAAGACGCCGATGGCAAGTTCCTTTTGAAGCCGGCCAAAGAATTGCTAGGCGACGATGCCGATTACGATGAGTTGCGATTGGCCCGATTGCTTTTGTAGAAAATAATAATTTTAAAAATACTTATGATGGAACTAACCAGTCCGCTGTTTACGCATAACGATGGTTTTCCTGAAAGGAGCACTTGCGATGGAAGAGATGTCAATCCGCCGTTGGACATTGCCGGAGTCCCGCGCCAAGCCGAATCGTTGGCGCTGGTTTTGCGCGATCCGGACGCGGCGGAGGGCATATTCATCCACTGGATAATGTGGAATATCGATCCAAAAACAAACCGTATCGAAATTGATTCGGTGCCTGCCGGCGCGGTTTTGGGCAAAACGACCAATGGCAGAATCCGTTACACGGGCCCGTGCCCGCCAAGCGGTACCCATCGTTACATTTTCACGCTTTACGCTTTGGACACAAAGATTTATCTCAACGAAGGCGATACTGCCGAACAACTCAACGCCGCCATGAAAAACCACATTCTGGAACAAACCGATCTGCTGGCAAAATACCGGTAAATGGTCTTTGATGCACACTTTGAATCTTTTTGTTTGTAATTATACTTTAAATATGTAAGCTGTGCTTCTGCTAAAATTTGCGATCGCAAATTTTAGCAGAAGCTTTTTGTTGTTTATTGAATTTTGTTAAATTGGAGAAAGTGGTAAGATACCAATGTGCAACGGCGGGCCGTTGCCTTTAAATTTTTAATTCTTTTTATACCCCGTCAGCTTGCTGCGGGGAACAAAAAGAA
>JBARNX010000044.1:0-4926 GCA_049641805.1 Minisyncoccales bacterium | reverse complement strand
CCCTTTGCATAGCGGTAACATTCGTTAAAATCGCCAGCGCCGCCAGTAAAAATGACGCCAGCGCCGGATAATAATTCAACGACACAATGACCACCGCGAAAATTATCAGCCGTTCGGCGCGCGACATCAGGCCGCCTTTCAGTTCCGCGTCCGACAAGCCTTTTTCCTTGGCTGCGGCTTTAGCATAGGTGGTCATCATCGATCCGAATAAAGATAAAAATATCCAAACATAAACCGGAAAATATAATTCCGGCAAACCGGCGAACAACAACCCGAATAAAATAGCCGCATCGACATAACGATCGGCAATCGTATCCCAATAAGCGCCCTTTTCCGTCGAAAGGTTCTTCGATCGCGCCACCGCACCATCAACAAAATCCAGCCCCGCGGCCAACGCAAAAAAAACCAATGCCGGCCAATAGCATCTGGCAATCAAGAAATAATCGCAAACCAAAACGGAAACTATCGATAATGATGTGTAATGGTTCGGCGTTATCGGAAAAACCGCAAACACTTTCGCGGTTTTAGCCTCCAAACCCTTAAACCAACCCCTATGTGTATCAAGCATTTATTTTTTTAATTTTGACATTGGAAATTGGTCATTCTCTAACGCTCCCTTTTCCCCGCGATAAATTCCTCCACCATTTCATACGCTTGGCTATCGGTAAACTGCGCCGGCGGATGTTTCATAAAATATGACGAGGGGCTTGTGAGTGGTCCGCCGATCCCCCGCTCTTTAGCCAACTTTACCATACGCACAGCGTCAATGACCACGCCCGCGGAATTGGGCGAATCTTCCACGCTCAAACGCAATTCTATTTCCACCGGAACATCGCCGAATTTGCGGCCTTCCATGCGAATAAAGCAAATTTTATTGTCTTTCAAAAACGGCACCCAATCCGACGGCCCGATATGGAGATTATCGTAGCTTAATCGTTTGCTCAACTGCGACTCCACGCTTTCGGTTTTGGAAATTTTCTTTGATTTCAGACGGTCGCGCGACAACATATTTAAAAAGTCGGTATTGCCGCCGAAATTAAGCTGATAAGAACGATCGATCGTCACTCCCCGCTTGGTAAACAAATTGCTCAACATGCGATGCACGATCGTGGCGCCGATTTGCGATTTGATATCGTCGCCAATGCAGGGAATCCCGGCTTTGGCGAATTTTTCTCCCCAAACCTTATCCGAAACTATGAATATGGGCATGCAATTCACGAATCCGCAACCCGCATCCAACGCGGCTTGAGCGTAATATTCGGCCGCCTTTTGCGATCCCACCGGCATATAGCTGATCAGAACATCGGCTTTGGCTTTTTTTAATTCATCGGCCACATCAACCGAGGGCAAATCAGCCACCGAAAAAGTTTGATCTTCGGGATAATCCTTCATATGATCGGCCACCCCGTCAAAAACCGGCCCCATTTGCACCTTCACTCCGATTTCGGGCACTTCTTTGCAAAAAACCTTGGTGCAGTTGGGCAAAGCGAAAATCGCTTTGGCAATATCCCGCCCCACCTTGCGCTTATCCACATCAAACGCCGCCACAATCTCGATATCGCGCGGAGCGTAATCCCCGACCACATTGTGCATCAACCCCGGAACCGGATCGTCATCGGCGCTAATATTTTTATAATAGGTTATCCCCTGCACCAAACTGGAACAGCAGTTACCGATGCCGGCAATCGCCAAACGGATCTTTTTTCTTTGATTTGTTTCTGCCATATTTTTTGTTAAAATGGATTATGGTATATTTTACATTATGTAACTATTTTACCATCGTAAAATAACAAGTCAAGTATAAGGAAGTTTCATAAATATAACATATGTTACCCATTCAGCGTCTGAATAAATCCAATACCACCGACAACCTTTGGCTGTATATTCTGGCCATCCTTGATAAACAACCGCTTTACGGCTGGGAAATCCCCGCGCTGATAGAAAAAGAATTTGGTTTCCGGCCGGGCAAGATCACCCCCTACCGCGTTTTTTACCGCCTGGAAATCGATGGATTTGTGAAAAGCGAAATGAACAAGCGCCGCCGGATATATGAAATTACCTCAAAAGGCAAGGAAGAGCTGAAAAAAGCGAAAAAAATTTACCAAAATATCCTGAATCAAATAAATGGACAATAAAATCATTTCCGACAAATTAACCCAGATCGCCGATCTACTGGAAATCAAGAGCGACAAACCGTTCCGCATCCGCGCCTATCGCAAAGCCGCGGCGGCATTGGCGTCTTGCGAAACCGATATTGCCCAAACATACAAAAAAAACAAAACCATACCAAAAATCAACGGCATCGGAAAAAGCATCGGCGAAAAAGTAACGGAATTATTAAAAACCAAAAAAATAAAATATTTGGAAAAATTAAAAGAAGACACCGCCATCCGTCAAATCGTCACTTATTTTTTTGAAACTAAAGGCGTGGGATTGGACGAGCTCAAGCACAACGCCCGCAAACGAGATATTGTTTATTCGCGTTACACCTTGCCCGCCAAACAATTGATTGAACTGGCCGGTTCGCTTGAAAAAGCCAAAAACGCGATAAAAGTCGTGGCCGATTGGGCCAATTCGCGAAAATTGGACTATGCCATTGAAACAGTTTTTAAAAAATGGCTGGAATTGGATAGATTAAAACCCAAGGAGATCGTTAAAAAACCATTTTACCGCAACGACCCCATGATGTGGTCGGAAAACCGCAAAAAATGGTTCGTCGTCACTTCCGGCGGCGAATGGCTGGAATACTGCGACAAAATCGAAAAAATCGAATGGCGCACTATTGAATAGCGTGTTTTCTTGACTTAAAGCAAAAAATAAGGCAAAAATAGTTATATAATTATCCAAATCCGAAGCACGAAATCCGAAATCCGAAACAATGTCGAAATTCGAATTTTCAAATGACCGAAACGAAATCTCAGTATTCCGTTTTGAACATTCGAATTTTGATCATTATGGTTTGTTCCGATATCCGATATTCGATATTCGAATTTTATGAAAAGATGTTAAACTATTTTGATTTGCGCAAAGGCGTACTGTTTATTTTGGACGGCCAGCCTTATGAAGTGCTGGAATTCCAGCAAATTATCAAAGCGCAAGATGCCACGGTTATCCGCACCAAAGTTAAAAATTTGATTACCGGAAAAATCGTGGATCGCACTTTCCATAAAGGCGACTCTTTCGAAGAAACCGAAAGCGAGAGAGCGCAAGTGAAATTTATTTATAATAATCGAGGAAAATTTGTTTTTTGCCGGGAAAACGATCCTTCAAAAAGGTTCGAGTTGCCCGAAGAAAAAATCGGGGCCGGCGCCAAATTCTTGGTACCCAACACAATTCTTGACGGCGTTGTCTATGAAGATGAAGTAATCAGCGTCACTCTGCCCATTAAAGTCCAGCTAAAGGTTAAAGAAGCGGCTCCGGGAGTTAAGGGGAATCGGTCGCAATCCGGCACCAAAGCCGTGGTTCTGGAAACCGGCGCCACCATCCAAGCTCCGCTGTTCGTGGAACAGGGAGATGTGCTGGAAATCAACACGGAAACCGGAGAATACACGAAGAGAATATAAAATCTTTGATCGTTTAATCAAAAAAGCGCGTAAGCGCTTTTTTGATTGGAAAAATAATTATAAATCGATTTCGGCAAAATTTTTTGATTTTTTTTCTTTTTTGGGCTGTTTTTTTTGTCCCTGATCCGATTCTCGATCTTGCATTTTACTTTTAAAACCAATCAACTTTTCAAGCAAGGCAATTATCCCCGCGATGCCGATGGAAAAACTTGAAATTTTGTTCTTCACTTCCGCTACCGCGTTTTTCGCCTCGATGACGGTGTTTTTTATTTCCATCTCAATGGATATGGCTTTACGCATAACCATAACCGTGAAAAATAAAATTACCGCCAAAATTGCGACAGACAAGAAAAAAAATATCGACCCGAGAAAATAAAAAATTGTTTCGATCATAATAATTGGTTATTGCAATTATATTTTGACGCAATTAAATCTTGCCGTCAAGCAAAATTTACCGCGATCGGAATATTGCCGCGCCTTCAATTTGTCGGAAATCTTGGAAGAATATTCTTCTTTGAGATTTATAGGTATACCCGCACAATCGATGATATTTTTTGTTTTTGCCGAAACTGATTTTCAGCTCTTAATTCCGCGTATGATAAGAAAAATAAACGGATTAGTCCCGCCGCTTATATTTTTTTCAAGAACTGTTCCATCGGTATTGATTTTTCCAGCAATTTTGATTTCAACTCGCAGTATCTTTTAACCATGCCTCCGTTAGTTATCGAAATATCGCCCGAAAATCTTCCCACCTTGTCGTAGTTAAAAATCAGCAAATTCTGATCGTCAAAAAGCCAAAAATCCTTGGGATCGAATCCGTACGCGGCGATAATCTCCCGATAATCATTTTCGTTCAAAAATAAAACCTGCTCGCCGTTTTTGTCGGGATTTTTCTGCCATCGGCTGATTTCAAATTTTATGTAATCCGGCAAAGTTTTCGGCGCCACGCGCACGCGCTGGACAACAATTCCTTTTTGCAAGGCTTTCTTCAACGACGCCTGCCATCCACGCCATTCTTTGTTTTTGCCCGAATCGATATCGTTTTGCTTCCATTTGGCGATATCTTCCTGTTCTCCGGACAAACGGTATTCAATCCGGCCTTCAAGCCGAAAAATGTTTTTTTTGGCGTTCCTCCAATTTTTATCAAAATTATTCATTGGTAGTATATATGTTAAAAGAAGCGCCAAAAAGGGCTCTCCTGTATTAAGGATAACCCCTTTTGCCGAAAAATGCAACCGATTGATGATAATTGCCCGATTATCGGTTCTGCCAGATGCGCCTAGCCAGCTTCCAGCCATACTTGGCAACAATCAGCAAAATAAACGCGTAAATGGCATACTGCAACAAAATGAATATAAATCCA
>JBARNX010000043.1:0-55401 GCA_049641805.1 Minisyncoccales bacterium | reverse complement strand
GATAGAGGGGGCCCATCCGCATCACGGATACGCGGCGGTGCGCCGGGATGTTTTTGAGGAGGTTGAATATAGCGATTTGCGTATCGGCGAAGACACCGCTTTTTGCCTTGATGTTTTGTGGAAATTCAAAAGCGCGGTTTACGCCGATATCAGCTTGGTGAATTACAGATACGCGGAAAACAAAACCGGCGAATAATCATTTCGCGATCCCAAATTCGGGCGCGATTTTTTGCGAGGTGCCATTTTGCGAGGGTGGCAAATGTTGGAGGAAATGGTATGATTATGGCAATCTAAAAACGAAAAAATCTATGGATAAAAAACAATTGATTCAACGGATTGAAGGTTTGCGCAAATCGCGGGTGATTACTTATTTGACCAGCGACCGTCCGGGGCCGGTGAGCGCACGCGTGGCAATGGATATCATTCCGATAGCCGGCAAGCAATTACAGGCCATCGGCAAAACCGAGAATATCGATTTGTTTTTGTACAGTTCCGGCGGAGACACGATGGTGCCATGGCGTTTGGTTTCGATGATCCGCGAATATTGCGATAAGTTTTCGGTGCTGGTGCCTTATAAAGCGCATAGCGCCGCCACGATGATTGCCTTGGGCGCCGATGAGATTGTGATGAGCAACCTGTCGGAAATTTCGCCCATTGATCCGTCCACGGCCAATGTTTTCAATCCGGCCGACCCGCAAAACCCGCACCAGAGAATTCCGATTTCGGTGGAGGATGTGATGGCTTATTTTGATCTGGCCAAAAGCAAATTCGGCATCAAAGACGACGAACAGCTTTCGCGCATTTTTGAGAAATTCGTGGATGCCAATCCGCAGATCCATCCGCTGGCCTTGGGCAATGTGAATCGCATCCACAATCTGATTCGCATCCTGGCCAAGCGGCTATTGAAAAGCCATACCCAGCCTATGCGCGAAGAGGAGATCGAGAAAGTGGTGGATTATTTCACGGAAAAACTTTATTCGCACCAGTATTTCATCGGCCGTAAAGAAGCCAAAGAGGATTTGGGCGTCAAAACCGTGCATTATGCGGACAGCGAGTTGTCAAAGGCGATGACCGATTTGCTGGAAGAATATAATCGAGAAATGAATTTGAATTCGTTGTGGAACCCGGAAAACGAGCTGGGGCAGAACGCGATGCAAAATAAAAAAGATTACCGCATCGCTTATGTGGAGAGCCTTGACCTGCAGAATTATTTTGAGCTTTCCGTTGACTACCGCAAACAGCAAACGAATATGATCCAGCAAACCCCTCAGGGCTCGATCCAAGTCCCGCAAGAGCAAGTGGTCTGGCGCGTCGTCAACCAAGGCTGGAAGTTATTCATCAAAGCTTCCTAAAGCAGAGTATTGAATCGGTTCGGCAGAGGTGTTTGTCCGTTATATAGGAATGGCGGTAAAAAAAACAGTCAAAATTAAAGTTAGAAGCGCGAAAACCGCGAAATTTGCGGGCATAATAATATCCGCGGCGATTTTTGGTCTGGCGGCGATTTTTTGGTCGCAAAAATCAACCGAGGAAGATAGGCCGCCTGATGCCGGAACGGCAGTCTTGGAGAACGAGGTCCCTGTTATGCTAAACGATGATGGCGGCAAGCCGGTAACGGTTTTGGCGTTTGGCGATCTGCTTTTGGATCGCTATATCAAGCGGGAGATCGATCGGCGGGGAGCAAATCATCCTTTTGAAAACATCAAAGATTTTCTGTCAGGCAATGATTTGGTTTTGGCAAATTTGGAAGGATCGTTCACGGATTTCAAGCCGCGGCCGCTGGATCCGAATAATACCAGTTTCACTTTTGAACCGGCGTTGGCGAAGGTACTCAAGGATAGCGGGTTTAATATCGTTAATTTGGCCAATAATCATGTTCAGGATTTCGGCAAAGACGGTTTTGCGCAATCGCGGACATATTTGGACAAAGCGGGTATTGATCATTTCGGCGATTTTTATAATGAGGGACCGACATTGGTAAAAGATATCAACGGATTGAAAATTGCTTTTATCGGCTATAACGAATTTAGCGATCCGGCAATCGCGGGCACGATCGCCAAAATCAAGGAAGCAAGAAAGCAGGCGGATTTCGTCGTTGTCTATGCCCATTGGGGCGCGGAATACCAAACTGATTTTTGGCCGGGTTCCCAAGTTAAGGGCCGCCAATTTATCGACGCGGGCGCGGACGCGATTTTGGGCAGCCATCCGCATGTGGTCCAGCCGATCGAAGTTTATAACGGCAAACCGATTTTCTATTCGCTGGGCAATTTTGTTTTTGACCAGATATTTTCCGATGAAGTGCGGCACGGCCTGGCAGTTAAAATAATTTTAGACAAGGGAAAAATCGAATACGATCTGCATTCCACGGAAATGAAAAATTTCCAAGTCAGTTTATCAAGCGAGGAAAAACAAGGCGAAGTATTATCCTGGCTGGCGAAAAATTCGGTTGTTTCCGGCGATATGAAAGCGCAGATCAAAGCCGGAAAGTTTATTATCGCAAAAACGCCCCAATAAATGGAAGCGTTTTTAAAGTAAAGCGAAATTACATCAGCTTGATCATTTCCAAGGCCGTGAGGGCGGCTTCGGCGCCTTTGTTTTCTTTTTCGCGGGTGGCGCGTTCAAGGGCATCGGCGATATCCATTACGGTCAGCACTTCAAAGATCACCGGGATTTCGAATTGCCAAGAAACATCCATACAGCCCCGAGCGCATTCTTGGGAAATCAATTCAAAGTGAGTGGTTTTGCCTTTGTGGATCGCGCCAAAAACAATAATGGCGTCGTAAATTTTTTTCTTTGCCATTTTTTTGGCCATCAGCGGTATTTCCAATGCGCCGGGAATTCTTATGATTTCAATCTGGCTGTCCGACAGTCCTTTTTCTTTGAGGGTGTCGACGCAATGTTTTTCAAGGTTGTCGGTAACCAGTTTATGGAAAGTGGCGCTGACGATGGCGATTTTTATGTCTTTAATATCTTTCATCCATTTTTTTTATTGGGCGCGCGGTAGCTTATCAGTCGTTCGATGTACTTTGCCAGAACATCAACCTCGACATTGGCAAAATCTCCGGTTTTGAAATTGTGAAACATGGTCGCGTCCCAGGTGTGGGGGATTATGCCGACGGTGAAATAATTGCTTCCCGCTTCGATCACGGTAAGAGAGACGCCGTTGATCGCGATCGAGCCTTTCTCGACGATATATTTGGTTAGAGTTTCGTCCACGGTAAATTTCAGCATGCGGCTGTTGCCGTCATCGACCATGCTTTGCAATCGCGCGATACCATCAATGTGGCCCTGCACAATGTGTCCGGCCAGAAACGATTCGCCGGTGGTCGGCATTTCCAGATTTGCTTCATCGCCGGTTCGCAGATATTGCAAATTGGTGCGTTTCACGGTTTCCGGCATTATTTCCACAGTAAAAGAACTTTTGTCAAATACCGTGACCGTCAGGCAAATGCCATTGACTGCGATGCTGGCGCCAATTTCCAGTTTGGCGCAAAACTCGGTGTCGGTTTCGATGGCCAGTTTGGTTCCGGCGATCCGTTTGATTTTGCCCAAATTTTTTATAATTCCGGTGAACATATTGTTGGTTACATTATTTGCTGGGTGTTATCCGCGGGCGCGAATTCGCGGAGAATTGATCTCAGCTTTTGGGAGATCAAATCTCCACGAATTCGCTTTCGGCAATAGCAAGAAATTATCCGATGGCTTTCATTACCGGAGGCAGGAGGTCTTTTTTGCGGGACATCATATTTTCCATATAAATCGCGTTATTGGCGCAGGTTTTGCCAAAAGCTTTTTCAATGGTCGAGGCGTTGCCGGCGATCAGAATTTCCGAACCGCAGTTGATGATGTCGGTGATCATCAGCGCGGTGAAGCTCAATCCTTCTTTTTGGTTTGTTTTTTCCATCTCTTTGAGAAGTTCGGCGGCGCGGTTTTTTGCTTCTTTCAAATCAACCGCTTCGATCTGGCCGATGCCGAATTTTTTGCCGTTTGTTTCAAAGGTTTTGAAATCCGAACGCAGGATTTGGCCGGCGTTCATTCCTTTGAGGCTGGCCTTTTGTTTTTTGATTTCGATCCCGAAAGTTTTCAAATTGGGGATTTTGGCGATTTTGCCTAAAATTTTGGCGATTTTGATATCAGTTTCCGTGGTCGTGGTTGATTTAAAGACTACGGTGTCCGAAAGGATCGCCGAAACCAAGATTCCGGCCAGTTGCTTGGTGATTTTGAATTTGTTGGCCAGCATTATCTTGGCCACGATGGCGGCGGTAGAGCCGAGCGGTTCGGAGTGAAATTTAATTGGCTCGGGACATACGAAAGAAATTTTATGATGGTCGATGATTTCGATAATCCTGGCCGCATCCGCGCCCTCGGGCATTTGGCTGGTTTCGTTATGATCCACCAGCGTTAAGATTTTTCCCGCGACCGAATCGATTTTTTTGGGTTTATCGATACCGAAGGTCTTTAAAACAAACTTGGTTTCCGGGTTTAAATCTCCGCAAACCGCGGCTACCGCGTCAATCTTGTTTTTTTTGAGATATTCAGCATAGGCGATTGCCGAACAAACCGTATCAGTATCCGGCGATTTGTGCCCGATGACATAGATTTTTTCTTGTGCCATATTTATTTAAATTTAGATCGAGATGGCTCTATATTAGAATAAACCGCGTTTAATGTAAAATGAAAAAATCAAAATGGAAAATGACAATTTAAAGTTGAAAAATATCCAAATCGCGGCATTTTAACATTTTGTATTGTCATTTTGATCTTTGATTTTTTAATTTTAAATTGATTTTACTCTTGACTTAATTTTTAAGCTCAATTACTCTATATAAAGCAATGAATCTAGGCTGGTTAAAGGTCGTTTTAATCAAACCGGCATATTGAATAAGTTCGAATAAGGACAAGTAAAAATAATAAATAATAAATAATACCATGGCAACAATCGGATATTGCGTTAAATGCAAGGCCAAACAGGAAATGAAGAACGAGAAACCCGTGGAAATGAAAGGCAAGGGCGGAATGGTTCGCCAAGCGATGACCGGCGAATGCCCGGTTTGCGGCACCAAGATGTTTAAGATTATGGGCAAGGCGGAGGCGGAGGCCGCAGCCGCAGCCGCGGCATAATTTTCAAAAAATAAATAAAAAATACATTGCTGTCGGGGTATTAACCCCGCCATCAACCAAAGGATGTTTCCTTTGGAATCCTCATTCTTTTTGTTTCCCGCAGCAAGCTGACGGGGAATAAAAAGAATCAAATTTTAAAGCGCGGGTTTAAAGCCGGCGCTTTAAAATTGGACAATGTGCTAGAATAGTCGAATGGAGAAACCGGGCGAAAATTCGCGAAAAGCGGGTGAGAAACAAGATCAATGGATAAAATGGCTGGTTTTGGGATTGGCGCTGGCCAATTTCTTTGTTTGGCTGGCGATTTTTGGAAATTCGCAGAGGAAATACTTGGAAGTGAAATTTTTTGATGTGGGCCAGGGAGACGCGGCTTTTGCGCAATTGCCCAACGGAGTCCAAATTTTGATTGATGGCGGACCCGGCGGCGCGGTGCTGGATAAATTGGGGGCCGCGATGCCATTTTATGACCGTGATATTGATTGGGTGGTCTTATCCCATGCCGATCGCGATCATTTGGCCGGATTGCTGGCGGTGCTTAAGAATTATCAAGTGCGCAATATCATTTGGTCGGGGGCCGTCAAGGATAACGCGGAAAGCGAAGAATGGGGCGATTTGATTGCCAAGGAAGGCGCTAATTTGGTAATCGCGCGGCCGGGCCGGATGCTTGTTCTTGGGTTTGATCCTGATTGCGTTTTGAAAATTTTGGCGCCGACCGGCGGTGTTTTGAATTCCAGCCAAAGCGCCAATGATTCCTCGGTGGTGGCGCGCTTGGTTTACGGTCGGAGATCGTTTTTATTTACGGGCGATGCCACCGTTAAGGAAGAAAAAACCGCGTTTTCAGTTGATCCCGAACCGGCCGATGTTTTGAAAGTGGCGCACCACGGCAGCAAAACTTCGGTTGATGAGGCGTTTACCGCGGGGCTGTTTCCCGCCGCGGCCGTGATTTCCGCGGGATTGAACAACTCCTACGGCCATCCGCATCAGGAGACCTTGGATTTGTTGGCAAAGTATGATATTAAAACATTGAGAACCGACCAAAACGGCGATATTGTTTTTAAAACCGACGGCGAACTCCTTTTCTTAAAGACGGAAAAGTAAATGTAAAATGTAAAAATCAAAATGTAAAATGACAATTTAAAGTGAAAAAATGTCCAAATCGCGACATTTTAACATTTTGCATTGTCATTTTGATCTTTGATTTTTTAATTTTCAACTAAATTCATGGATTTTCCAATTTTCAAAACCAAAATGGAAGGCAAGGATCGCAAGTTTAATCTGACCGACCCCAAGGAGCGCAACGATTATTTTTATTACAAGGCCGGGGAGGAAATCGAAAAGTTGAAGGAATATGTCAAAGACAATACTTTTATTGTTTATCTTTTGGGCAAAAAAAATTCCGGCAAAGGCACTTATTCCAAAATGCTGGCCGAATTGCTGGGCGCCGACAAACTTGAGCATTTTTCCGTGGGCGATATGATTCGCGGGATTTCCAAGGATATTCAAGATGAATCCAAAAAACAGGAAATTACCGAATACCTTAAGAAAAATTATCGCGGCTGGATCGCGGTGGAAAAATTGATCCCGGC
Source organism: Minisyncoccales bacterium (assembly GCA_049641805.1). Classification (GTDB taxonomy): domain Bacteria; phylum Patescibacteriota; class Minisyncoccia; order Minisyncoccales; family UBA5738; genus UBA5738. Next base: position 48,700 of record JBARNX010000043.1, on the reverse strand, counting down.
CATTGAAGGCCGCGACACCAAAACGCTCTTGCCGACCGAATTGATTCTGGCGCTGATTAAAATGGAGATTGCCAAGAAATCCAAGAAAACGATTTTTATCGACGGATTTCCGCGCGATATGGACCAAGTGTCTTATTCGCTGTTTTTCCGCGAACTTATCGGCGCCCGCGACGACGCGGATATTATGGCGTTTATCGATGTGCCGACCAATGTGATTGCCGGCCGCATCGCCGGCCGCCGGATTTGCCCGGCCTGTAACACATCGCGCAATTTAGGATTGTTGCCCACGGCTAATGTCGGTTACGATGAAAAAACGGAAGAATTTTATTTGATTTGCGACAATCCGGCGTGTTCCGGTTTCGACAAACAAAAATTGGTGGCCAAGGAAGGCGACGAATTGGGGATCGAGCCCATCCGCCAGCGTTTGGAAACCGACCAGAAACTGATGGAAAAAGCCATGGAATTGCACGGCCTTCCCAAGATGTTTTTGCGCAATGCCATACCGGTTGAAGTCGCCAAAGATTATGTCGACGACTACGAATTGACCTCGGGTTACGAATATTCCTATGACGCGGCCAACAAGAAAGTGAACATTGTCGAAAAACCATGGACCGTGAAAGACGATGAAGGCCGCCTCTCGGTAAGCCTCCAAGCCCCAGCCGTAGCGGTATCGCTAATTAAGCAATTGGTGCAAACCTTGGGTATTTGAATTTTGTATTTCAAAGGTCTAACCCCCGCGTAATCGCGGGGGTTAGACCTTTGCCAAACTGTATTTGAATTTATTTTTTAATCCCGTTATTGCGGGATTTTTAGTTGTGCTACTATTGACAATTTTTAAAAATAGGCATATTGTTTTTCAAATATTTTTTACCTAAAATTTGCGCGGTTACCGCCGCATTTGGTGAAATTTCCCCAATGCTTGTTTTGCAATTCAAGGTAATTTAATCGTGAATTTATGAAAAAACCGGGTTTGAACTTGGCGAAAATCAGGGTTAATTTTGTTTAATAATTGGGGATAAGTGGGATTTGACAAGGTTCTGGGGTTGGTTATACTCAAAACAACCCTGTAATAAAAGTTTTCCAACACAACATCCACGGGAGCTTGAAATGGTCCTCCGCCGTGGCGGAGGCCTTGGCACCCACCTATATTTGTGGAATTACTTTTTCACAGGGTTACTAAAGAATCCCGAGCTTGTCGAGGGATTTTTTAGTAACTTTGGCTTGGAGAAACATCGCCATAACGAGGCGCGCCGCATTTTTGAAATTTTAGAGATTTATGAAAGCCTCCTAAGCTTTTGCCCGGTTTTTGTAATAAAGCAATTTCACCGTTTCGGAAACGGCGAAATACGCGGACACCAGTAAAAATATCCATCCCAGATGAGTCGGCGCCGGCGCGACGAATCGAAAAACTTCCTGTCCGAAAGCCGTATAGGGAAGGCCGACGGTCAGAATTAAAGTGGCGGCGCTTAAGGCGATTATCGGCAGCGAAGGGCGTTTTGCTTTCAAAAAATGGGTTGTGGTGCGGATGGAAAACAACAGCGCCAATTCCGTCAAAATACTGCCGATGAACCAATTGGTTCGCAGGACTTCCGGAGAAGCGCGGTAAAAAGACGAAAAAAATATAAAGTCAAAAACCGTGCTGACCATGCCTAGGATCATAGAGATGATGATAATCTCGTTGGTTTGATATTTTTTGGGCGATTTAAGTTCATTCTCTTGGACCGTATCGGTGGAAATCGAGATCATCGGGGCATCGGACAGCAAATTGACCAGCAGTATTTGGATCGGAAGCATTGGCAGGAAATCGACTATCAAGGAGGCGATGGCCACGGCGAAGAAATTTCCAAAGTTGGATGCCAGTGTTGATTTGATGTATTTGGCAGTATTGGCAAATATCTGGCGGCCTTCCCTGATGCCTTCGATGACGACATCCAAATTCTTTTCCAGTAAAATAATATCCGAGGCTTCGCGCGCGATATCGGAGGCGCTGTCGACCGCCATCGATACGCCGGCGATCTTCAATGCCGCGGCGTCATTGATGCCTTCTCCCAAGAAGCCGACCGTATGCGCGCCGCGCAATGCCTCAATGATTGCGAATTTTTCCTCGGGCGTGATGCGGGCGAACACGCGGTAATTTTCCAGAAAATAACGGCGTTTTTCGGCGTTGGCCCGGCGCCACTGTTCTTCGGTTACCACTTTCTCCGGCGTTTCGATCAAGCCGATCTCGCAGGCGACCGCTCCGGCGACTTCGGGATTGTCGCCGGTTATAATGATTATCTTGACTCCGAGTTTTTCCGCTTGTTTGACAGTGGCAAACGAGCTTTTTTTGATCGGATCGACAAAAGAAACAACCCCGGCGAATATGAAATCGCGCCGGGAAAGCCGGCGGTCATAGTCGCAGTTTTTTTTGCCGCCGGCTTCGAATTCCCGGCAGGCAACGGCCAAAACCCGGCGGCCTTGTTTGCCCTGCCGGCTTATCCATTCATTGATATTTTCTTTCTCGGTTTTTGCCAATCCCGCGCACGATGCGATAATCGCTTCCGGAGCGCCTCTTTTGACCAGAAAAATTTTGCCGCCGGCCAGAACCGCCGCCGAATTCAATCTTGATTCGGGATCAAAAGTATTTTCCGATATTTTAACCGCCGCTTTGATTTTCTTTTTTTGTTCGACGGACAATCCTTTTTCCAGCGCGATGTCAAACGGTTCGATTTTCGATTCCAGTTCGAAGGAAGACGCCAGATTGGCCATCCATATTGTTTGATCGCGGTTTTGCGAATAAACATCGGCAATCGCCAGACGATTTTCCGTCAATGTGCCCGTTTTGTCGCTGCACAGGATTTCCATACTTCCCAAATCTTCAATTGCGGACAGTCGTTTGACGATGACTTTTTTCTTTGCCAGCCGTTTGGCGCCTCGGGACAGGGAAAAAGTGGTTACCAGCGGCAGGGCTTCGGGGATGACGCTTACGGTCAAAGCCACCAAAAAAATTACCAGTTCAAAAATATCGATGCCGTCGCGGCTGATAAGCAAATGGGCGGAGAAAACCACTAAAAGCGTTATTCCGACCAGTTTTAAAATGAATTGCGAAAAACGCCGGATGCCTTTTTCGAAATCGCTTTCTTTTTTTGTTTCACCGGCCAGTTTGGCGATTTGGCCGAAAACCGTATCCTTGCCTGTGGCGATTACTATGCCGCGCGCTTCGCCTTTAAGGACATCGGTACCCGAAAACGCCAAGTTGGCGGCTTGACCGTAAGAAGCGGGTTTTGCCTTCAGAGTTATGGAATTTTTATGAACCGGGGCCGATTCGCCGGTTAAAATCGTTTCGTCGATGATTGTATTATCCGTTTCGATCAGCCGCAGATCGGCCGGTACTCGGTTGCCGGTTTCAAGTATCACTATGTCTCCGGGAACCAAGGCATCGGCGGTTATTTGTTCCGTTCTTCCGTTTCTCAATACTTTAGCCCGGGGCAACGCGAATTTATTCAATAGCTGGGAGGTTTTTTCCGAGCTGAATTCCTGATAGAATCCCAAACCGCCGTTGATTGCCAGGAAGATCAAGATCATCAGCGCGTCGATCCATTCGCCCAGAAAAAAGGTGATGGTTATGGCCGCGATCAAGAGATAAACGAACGCCGACTTGAATTGGCGGAAAAAAATATGCCAGCCCGCGGTTTCTCTCAGGGCAAGGTTGTTTTTGCCGTATTTCTCTTGCCGCCGCGCGACGGTTTGCGTATCAAGGCCGTTTTTTAAATCGGTGCCCAATTTTGAGAGGATCTCATCCGTTCCTTTTGTCGAGTTAGAAAAAATATCCATTAAATCAGTATATTGAATTTTCGCCGCGTCTTCAAATCCAATCAATGGTTTTGGGAAAAACAACAAAAAATCCGGCGAAGCCGGATTTCGCCGGTGTTGTGCCGGTTTTTTAAAAAATTATTTCAAACGCAACTAGTTTTGTTTGTCGGGCTGCCGGGAATTGAACCCGGATCGTACCCACCCCAAGGGCACATACTGCCGTTGTAATACAACCCGTTCCCAAATGTCAAAATTTAACGCGTCCCATTTTGATATTATGGAATTTTAACATTTATTTTGAAATTGGATATTGGAAATTTTGGAATTAACGGAATAAGCAACAATCCGCTTTTGCGGCGGATTGGCAAGCGAACAAACCGTCCATTGCTTATGGGCTATTTGGTTTTGTTCAATGTTTTGATGCATTTGGCGCAAGCGGTTACTTTTTTCCCGGTGGGTAAAGTTGTCGATTGCAAATTGGGATATTGTTTTCTTTTGGCGGTGGGGTTGAACTTGGTTGCCCTCAAGCGGACGCGCGACCAAGTCATCATTCCTTGTTTTCCGCACAATGCGCAAATTTTTGACATAGATATTTTGTTAACAGAGCTATAATAAGATATTTTCGATGAATTGGCAAGAGGCGGGCTTTGTGATAAGATGTAACCGAGTTAAAATTCGAAACCCGAAGCGCGAACTTGTTTCGGATTTCGATATTCGATATTCGAGCTTTGTCTAATTTTATGGCTGAAATTTTAATTTTAATTTTTTCAATTATCGCGCTGATTTTTTCGGTGGTTATCCACGAGGTGGCGCACGGCGCGGTGGCAAATTCGCTGGGCGATCCCACGGCAAAATACGCCGGCCGTTTAACTTTAAATCCGTTGAAGCATCTTGATTGGGTCGGTTCGTTTTTCTTGCCTTTGTTATTGATCTTGTTGCGGTCGCCGTTCATTTTCGGATGGGCCAAACCCGTGCCGATCAATCCTTATAATTTCCGCGATCAAAAATACGGCCAAGTCAAAGTGGCGGTTGCGGGCGTGGCCGCGAATTTCGCTCTGGCGGCGATTTTTGGCTTGATATTAAGGTTTTGGCCGGTAATCTTGGACCCGGTGAGCGCCGGTTTTTACACTTTGGCGCAGTCGGTGGTAATTATTAATTTGGTGTTGGCGGTTTTCAACCTCATTCCGATTCCGCCGCTGGACGGCTCGCATATTTTGTTCGCGCTTTTGCCGCCGTCGCAGGAAGATTTCAAAATTTTTCTCCAGCGGTACGGATTCGTTTTTCTTTTCATAATAATCTACTTCCTTTCTCCGATCATGGATCCCATCCTGATGTTCTTATATCGCCTGATCGTGGGCGTCCCGCCGGTGTAGATCTGTTTCTAAATTAAAAGTGAAAACGGATTTCGGTGTGGAGCCCGCTCTTCGGTTTATTTTGGACAAAATCAGACCCATATGAAAGTTGCCATCGCGAGAATTGTATAGGATTGAGCAATGTGGATTTTTTTCATAAAACCAATATATTCTATAATTTTAGCCATAGCTAAAATTATAGAATAATATAATAAGTATAAACAATAAGTATAAACTAGTTTGACTTTTATTTTTTATTGTGGTAATTATATTTTGTTTGATACACGAATTCAGAATGCAGTTTACCAAGGTCGCACCTCGGCGAGCACGCCGAGGAACGACCTTTTAAAATTCGCAATACATTTTGCTATGGCAACTATTCACCAATTGATTAAACATAAGCGGACGAAGCGCGTGCATAAAACCAAATCGCCGGCGCTGGCGTTTGGTTTTAATACTTTGAAAAACCGGGGCCGGAATTACAGTTCGCCCTTGAAGCGCGGCATTTGCACCAAAGTATTTACCTCGACTCCCAAGAAACCGAATTCGGCGTTGCGCAAGGTGGCCAGGGTGAAGTTGACCAACGGCATGGAAGTTACGGCTTATATTCCGGGCGAAGGCCACAAATTGCAGGAACATTCGATCGTGTTGATCCGCGGCGGCCGCGTAAAAGATCTTCCGGGCGTGCGTTATCATATCGTGCGCGGCAAGCTTGATTGCACCGGAGTGGAGAAGCGCAAGCAGGAAAGATCGAAATACGGCGTCAAAAAGGGCAAATAAATTATCATTAACCATTAACTATTAACCGTTGACTAAATTCAAATTCGCGTTTTCGTTAAAAGTAAACAGTCAATAGTCAAAAGTTGAATTTTATGAGCGGCAAGAAAAATACAAAAAAAGAAATTGCTCCGGACGCGATTTATAACAGCGTTTTAATTTCCCAGATCATTAACCATATAATGAAGAAGGGTAAGAAGAACGCGGCCAAGAAGATCGTTTACGGCGCTTTGGATATAATGAAAGAGAAAACCCAGAAAGATCCGCTGGAAGTTTTCAATCTGGCTTTGGAAAACGCCCGCCCGCTTTTGGAAGTTAAATCCCAGCGCGTTGGCGGCGCGACCTATCAAGTACCCAAGCCGGTGGTCAAGGAAAGGGGTACTGCGCTGGCGGTTCGTTGGTTGCTTGAATCGGCGCGCAAGAAGAAGGGTCAGCCGATGAAGATCAAATTGGCCGAGGAGCTGATTGGCGCGGCCAATAACACGGGCGTGGCCATCAAGAAAAAAGAGGATACGCACCGTATGGCCGAGGCAAACCGGGCATTCGCACATTTCAAGTTTTAATTTAATCAAAGAAACAGAAAGGCGAATGATTTACCCTTTCTGTTTTTTTGTGGAAAAGATTATTTTAAATTTAAAATTGAAAAATCAAAATGGAAAATGACAATGTAAAGTTGCAAAATGTCCATGTCGCGACACTTTAACATTTTACATTGTCATTTTGATCTTTGATTTTTACATTTTGCATTTTTATGCCACGCTTAGCTCCAATTGAAAAATATCGTAATTTCGGCGTAATCGCTCATATCGATGCCGGCAAAACCACCACATCCGAGCGGATTTTGTTTTATACCGGCTTGTCGCACAAGATTGGCGAGGTGCACGAAGGCGCGGCCATTATGGACTGGATGGCTCAGGAGCGCGAGCGCGGTATCACCATTACTTCGGCGGCAACGACCTGTTTTTGGTCTCCGGGAGAGTATTTGAGCAAGCAGAAAACCAATGAACATCGCTTTAATATTATCGACACTCCCGGACATATCGATTTTACCGCCGAAGTGCAGCGCGCTTTGCGCGTCTTGGACGGTGCGGTGGTGGTGTTTGACGGCGTGGCCGGCGTGCAGCCCCAATCCGAAACCGTGTGGCGACAAGCGGACAAATATTCCGTGCCGCGCATCTGTTTTATCAATAAGATGGATAGGACAGGCGCCAGCTTTGAACGCAGTTTGCAGTCCATTTGGAAAAAATTGAACAAAAACGCCGTGGCCGCGAATATTCCGATCGGAGAAGAAAGCGCGTTGAGCGGCGTGGTTGATTTGCTGACGATGAAAGCGGTGCGTTTTAACGGCGATAACGGCCAGGATGTGGTTGAGGAAGAAATTCCGGCGGATATGGTGGAAATGGCCAATGAATGGCGCGCCAAATTGATCGAAAAAATCGTGGCGGAAGATGAAACTTTAATGAACAGCTATTTGGCCGGGGAAGAAATCGCTTTGAACGATCTGCGCCGGGTTTTGCGCGCGGCCACGATGAAGGGAACGATTATTCCGGTATTTTACGGTTCGTCCTTGAAAAACACCGGCGTTCAACCGGTACTTGACGCGGTTTGCTATTATTTGCCCAGTCCTTTGGATTTGCCGCCGGTGAAAGGTATGGAGGTGAAAGGCGAATCCGAGGTTTTGCGCGGACCTTCCGACGATGAACCGTTCACGGCGCTGGCGTTTAAAGTGGCGGCGGATCCGTATGTCGGGACGCTGACATTTTTCCGGGTTTACTCGGGTTATCTGAAAAAAGGATCCTATGTTTTAAACACGACCACGGGAGAGAAGGAAAGGATCGGACGCTTATTGCGTATGTATGCCAATGACCGTACCGAGATTGACGATGTGTATGCCGGCGATATTGCCGCAACCGTTGGTTTGAAAAACACTTCCACCGGGCACACCCTTTCCGACGAAAATAATCCGATCATTCTTGAAAAGATTACTTTTCCGGAACCGGTTATTTCGATTCGCATCGAGCCCAAGACTAAGGCTGATCAAGAGAAAATGGGTTTTGCGCTAAAGAAGCTGTCCGATGAGGATCCGACTTTCCGCGTGGAAACCGACCAGGAAACAAATGAGATTATTATCCGCGGCATGGGCGAATTGCATTTGGATATTTTGGTTGACCGGATGCGCCGCGAATTTAAAGTTGAAGCCAATGTGGGACGCCCGCAGGTGGCATATAAAGAAACCATTAAAACCAATTCCGAAGCGCAGGGTAAATTCGTTAAGCAATCCGGCGGCCGCGGCCAGTACGGCGATGTATGGATCAGGCTTGAACCCAAGGAACGCGGCGAAGGATTTGAATTTGCGGACGAGATCAAAGGCGGCGTCATTCCCAAAGAATATATCAAACCGACCGAGAAAGGAATTGAGGAAGCCATGGCCAAGGGCGTGGTGGCCGGCTATCCGATGGTGGATATGAAAGCGACGCTATATGACGGTTCGTTCCACGAAGTTGATTCGTCGGAAATGGCGTTTAAGATCGCCGGTTCGATGGCGCTGCAAACCGCGGCCAGAAAAGCCAATCCGATATTGCTTGAACCGATAATGAAATTGGAAGTGACGATTCCGGAAGAATTTTTCGGAGATGTGATTGGCGATCTGTCGTCGCGTCGCGGCAAGATTGAAAATTCCGACGACCAGATGGAAAGCAAAATCATCAATGTGAAAGTGCCGCTGGCGGAAATGTTCGGTTATGCCACAAATCTGCGTTCGTTGACGCAGGGCCGGGGAACATTCACGATGGAATTCGACCATTACGAAGAAGTTCCCAATAATGTCGCCCAAGAAGTTATTTCGGGAAAGAGAAAGTAAGGAAATTTCCAATTTCCAATGACAAATTTCCAATAAATTCCAAAATTTAAAAATGTCCAATTTGAAAATATAAATGAAATTTGAATTTTGATATTGGACATTCTGGCATTTATTGGTAATTGGGAATTGGTAATTGGTCGTTTTCCCGGAAGCATTTGACTTTTTCCCGAAAATGAGTAAAATAAGATTGTTGCGATTTTTTGTATTTTTTAATCTAAGTTTTTAACTATATTTATAACAAAAAAACCTATGGCAGAAAAAGAAAAATTCGTCAGAGGCAAATCTCATTTGAACATTGGTACCATTGGCCATGTTGACCATGGCAAAACCACTTTGAGCGCGGCAATTTTGCATTGTTTGAGCCTCAAAGGAAATAAGGTTACCTTGAGATCAATTGATCAGATTGATTCGGCTCCGGAAGAGAAGCAGCGCGGCGTGACGATTAACATCGCGCATTTGGAATATGAAACCGAAAAGAGGCACTATGCGCATATTGATTGTCCGGGGCATGCCGATTACATCAAAAATATGATTACCGGCGCGGCGCAGATGGATGGGGGTATTTTGGTGGTTTCCGCCAACGACGGCGCGATGCCGCAAACCCGCGAGCACATTTTGCTGGCGCACCAAGTCGGTTTGCCGTCCTTGGTAGTGTTCCTGAACAAATGCGATATGGTGGATGATCCGGAAATGATTGATTTGGTGGAATCCGAAGTGCGCGAATTATTGAAGAAATACCATTTCCCCGGAGATGAAGTTCCTTTCGTGCGCGGGTCCGCGCTGAAAGCGCTTGACGCGAAAACCGTTGATGATCCGGCGGTGAAACCAATCCTTGATTTAATGGATAAAGTTGACGAGTATATTCCCGAACCGGTGCGCGACACCGATAAGCCTTTCTTGATGGCCGTGGAAGATGTGTTTTCGATTGCCGGCCGCGGGACCGTGGCAACGGGCAGAATTGAGCGCGGCATCGTGCATGCCAATGAGGAAGTTGAATTAGTCGGTATCAAACCCACATCAAAGACAACCGCGGTTTCGATTGAGATGTTCCAGAAAATTTTGGATGAAGGCCGGGCGGGCGACAATGTGGGTATTTTGTTGCGCGGAACGAAGAAAGAGGATGTGGAACGCGGGCAGGTGCTTGCCAAGACCGGCTCAATCACTCCCCACACGGAATTCACTTCCGAAGTTTACATTTTGACCAAGGAAGAAGGCGGCCGCCATACTCCGTTCTTCAGCGGTTACAAGCCACAATTTTATGTTCGCACCTGCGATGTGACCGGCGAGGTAACTTTGAACCCCGGAGTTGAAATGGTGATGCCCGGCGATACGGTCACTTTCAATGTGAAATTGATTAATCCGATCGCGCTGGAAGAGAAATCCAAATTCGCCATCCGCGAAGGCGGCAAAACCGTGGGAGCGGGCGTGGTAACCAAAATAGTAAAGTAAGCTAAAGCCGGCATTACATAAAGACGGGCTTGATTAATCTCGCGATTAACAAAACTTTTAAAAGGAAATTCCAAAAGCAAATTTAATGGAATTGCAGACAAATGGCATCAACGATTACAAAGAAAAATAAAGAGATCAAGGAAACTTCCAGGCCCAAATTGAGGATTAAGCTTCGGGCATATGACCACAAGGTGGTTGACAATTGCACCAAGCAGATCATTGAGACGATAAATCGTTATGGCGCCGAAATTCTTGGGCCGATACCGCTTCCGATTGAGATTCATAAATACACCGTGAACCGGTCAACATTCGTCCATAAAGACGCGCGGGAGCAATTCGAGATTCGGGTGCACAAGCGCTTGCTGGACATCGTGAATCCGACGCCCAAGGTCATTGATTCGCTTCGGAATCTCACTTTGCCGGCAGGCGTGGATATTGAGATTAAAATGTAATCGTAATAATTGCTTTTGGATCCAGTATATTGAAATCAAATATTAAAGAAATAGCCATAGTTGGGACCGGGCTATGCCCGGTTTTCCATTGTTAAACTGCCAACATGAAATTCATTTTAGGAAAAAAAATCGGAATGACAGAAATCTTCGCGGCCAGCGGCAAAAGGATGCCGGTTACGATGATTGAGGCCGGACCTTGCCGGGTGACGCAATTAAAGACCAAGGAAAACGACGGTTACGCGGCGGTGCAGTTGGGATTTGGCGATATCGCTTCAAAGCGGATCAAAAAGAGTCAGGCGGGAAAGCCGTTTCGGACCATTAAAGAATATCGGAGCATTGGCGGCGGTTTGGATTTGAAAGCTGGCGATTCGGTCAAGGTGGACAGTTTCAAAGAGGGAGATATTATTAAAGTTTCCGGCCTTTCCAAAGGCAAGGGTTTTCAGGGGGCGGTTAAAAAACATGGTTTCAAGGGACGGCTTTCCTGCACGCACGGCACTAAACACGAATTGCGCAATGTCGGTTCGGTGGGAATGGGCGGCGCGGCGATTCGCAAAGGAAAGAAGATGCCGGGACGGATGGGAGTTGACCGGGTTACCGTGAAAAATTTGAAAATCGTGATGGTTGACGCGGAAAAGAATTTGATGGCAATTTTGGGCGCGGTTCCGGGAAGAAAAGGAACACTATTGGAAATCCGGGGATAATTGAAAGTTTAAAGATCAAAGTTGAAAATTATGGAGTTAAAATTTTTTAAAAAAATTTTAACGATATATTATTCCTTGATTTTGATTTTTGATTTTTACATTTTGAATTAAGAATATGCAAGTTACGACATACAATCAAAAAGGGGAAGCCGCGGGGACGATTGAACTTCCGAAAGATTTGTTTGAAGTCAAGATGAACCGAGATTTGGTTTATCAGGTGGCGACGACCCAGATGAATAACCGGCGGCAGTCAACGGCGCATACGAAAGGCAGGGGCCAAGTATCCGGCGGCGGCAAGAAACCGTGGAGGCAGAAGGGTACCGGCCGCGCGCGGCAGGGATCAATCAGATCGCCGCAATGGCGCCATGGAGGAGTGGTTTTTGGTCCGACCAATGAAAAGATTTACGGCGGAAAAATCAACAAGAAAATGAGACGGAAAGCCCTGGCGATGATATTGACGGCCAAAGTTTCGGCCAACTCGCTGTTCTTTCTTGAAAGCTTGGCGGTTAGCCAGCCTAAAACCAAAGAAATGCTCCGAGTTTTGGAAAGCGTCAGAAAAGTCAACGATAATTTCAAAAAAGGAAAAATAATGATCGCGTTGCCCGCGGCGGCCAAAAACGAAGTTTTGGCGAGCCGCAATCTTGCCGATGTAAAAACGATTGAAGCGGCCAAGCTCAATGTTCTTGATTTGTTGAATACCAAATGTTTGTTGATGCCGGTGGGAGCGATCAGCGATATTGGCGCGGTCGCAGCCAAAAAGCCGGACGAAAGCAAGAAAAAAGAAGCGGTAAAGATCGTCGAAACCGCCAAGAAATCCGCGAATAAAAAGAAATAGCTATGGCAATCACCGACATATTCAAAAAAGAGGGCGGCAAATATTCCGGCGTTAAAAAAAGCGCGGCGTTAAAAAAAGAAAAGAAATCCGTCGTCGCCAAAACGGGCGAGAGCGTTAAAACCGTTCGCAAAGTCAGCGGACAGGCAATGCGGGTTTTGGAACACGCGCATGTGACCGAAAAGGCTTCAAAACTTGTGAAAATCAACCAGTATGTTTTCAAAGTGGCAAGCGGCGCGAACAAAAAAGAAGTTGCCCGCGCGATTGGAAATTATTACGGAGTGGAAGTCGTAGGCGTGAATGTGGTGAATGTCCCCGGCAAGCGGCGCCGGCGCGGCCGCGGAATTGTCACGGAACCGGGCTATCGCAAGGCGATCGTGAAAATCAAGGAAGGCCAGAGCATTGAAGTTCTGCCTAAATAAAATGTCAAAATCCAAATGACAAATTTCAAACAAATGCCAAAGTTCAAATGTCAAATGCCAAAATTAAATTACCGTATTTTATTTTGACATTTGGCATTAGGATTTTGTTTGACATTTGAAATTTGACATTGGAAATTATTATGAAGGTTTTATTATCCAAAAAAAGGCCGGAAAAGCATTTGCTTAGGCCGTTAAAAAGCAAGGCGGGCAGGAATTTCTCCGGCCGGATCACGGTTCGCCATCGCGGCAGCGGCGTCAAAAGGATGTACCGCGTGGTTGATTTTGGACAGGAAAAATTCGGAATCGCGGGAAAAGTGATCGCCATGGAATACGATCCGAACCGCACCGCGTATTTGGCATTGGTGAAATACGATGACGGGGACCGGCGCTATGTTTTGGCGGCCGATGAATTGGTGGCGGGGGCAGACATCATTTGCGGCGAAACCGCGGCGATCAAAACCGGCAATCGCGTGATGCTGAAAAACATTCCGGTCGGTACCGAAGTTTTTAATATCGAATTACAGCCCGGAAAAGGCGGGAAGATGGCAAGGTCCGCCGGATCGGCGGCGCGGGTGATGGCTACCGAAGGCCAATTTGTCCAATTGCAGATGCCTTCTAAAGAAGTGAGGAAAGTGCCGGCGGAATGTTACGCGTCGATCGGCAAGACCTCGCATCCGGAATACCGATTCGAAAATTATCATACTGCGGGCGCGATGAGAAGGAAAGGATGGCGGCCGACGGTGCGCGGTTCGGTGATGAATCCCTGCGACCATCCGCATGGCGGCGGCGAGGGACGGACGGGTATCGGATTGAGGCATCCCAAGACTCCGTGGGGCAAACCGGCAATGGGCGTTCGTACCCGCAATCCGAGAAAGTGGACCAGTAAGTTAATTGTCAAACGAAGAGCGAAATAGTGAAAATTAAAAGTTGAAAAATCAAAGATCAAAATCAAGAAAAATATACCGTTGGAATTTTTAAAGAAAATTTCAACACAATAATTTTCATTTTGAATTATTTATATGGCACGAAGTTTAAAAAAAGGTCCTTTCGTGGACGAGAAATTAATGGAAAAAGTCAAAAAGGGCGGCATTGCGGTCATTAAGACTTGGTCGCGCCGGAGCACGATCGTTCCCGAAATGATCGGGCTGGCATTCGCGGTTCATAACGGCAAAGAATTCATTTCGGTCAAGCCCAATGAAGAAATGGTGGGGCATAAGCTGGGAGAATTTTCTCCGACGACCAAATTCCATCGCCACGGCGGCAAGATGCAAAAGGATCTTGAAGCCAAGCAGGCGAGCGCCGGAGCGGTAACCGTTGCGGCATCGGCAAAGAAGAAGTAAAAAGTTAAAAGTTGAAAAATCAAAGATCAAAATCAAGGAATAACGCAACAATTTTACATTTTGATATTTACATTTTGATTTACTAATATGGCAATCACGGTAAAATTACGAAATTTAAAGATCACCGCCCGGAAAGTGAGGATGGTGGCGGATCTGGTGAGATACAAATCGACGACCGAGGCCGAAGCGATTTTGAGATTTACCGCCAAGAAGGCCAGTTTGCCGATATTGAAGCTTTTGCAATCGGCGATGGCGACGGCGAAGAATACTTATAAATTGGATCCGAATAATTTTTATATTGATCGATTGATGGTTAACGACGGCCCGATGTCGGAAAGAGTTTTTCCCAGATCGCGCGGCCGCGCCGACAAACTGCAAAAAAGAACGGCTCATATCACAATGATACTTAAAGAAAAGTTAAAAGTTGAAAAATCAAAGATCAAAATCAAGGAATAACGCAACAATTTTACATTTTGATATTTAAATTTTGAATTATTACTATGGCTCACAAGGTTCATCCGAAAGGATTCAGAATAAAAGACAGCTCGGGATGGTATTCCCGCGGTTATTACGAAAAGAAATTTCCTGCGATGCTGGAAGAAGATTTTCTGATACGCCAATTCCTTCACAAGCGCCTCGCGGGCATCGGCATTTCCGAGGTTGAGATCGACCGGTTTCCCGGCAAAATGAATGTGATAATTTCATGCGTGCGCCCGGGTCTTATTATCGGCCGCCAGGGGCAAGGGATTGAGGAGTTGCGGAAGAAATTGGAGAAATTGATTTTTAAGGGACCGAAAACCGGCAAAACAAAAAAGAACGGCGCGGATTTGCGCGTTGAAATCAGAGAAATCACGAATCCCTGGGCATCGGCGGCTTATATCGGCCAATCAATCGCGGCGCAAATCGAGAAGCGGATGCCTTATTTGAAGGTTCTGAAGCAATCGATAGAGAAGGCTATGGGTTCGCGGGATGTGCAGGGAGTGAGGGTTCAGGTGGCGGGAAGGTTGAACGGTGTTGAAATCGCGCGCACGGCGTGGCTTGGCAAGGGGCGTTTGCCGCGGCAAACCATTAGGGCCGATATTGATTACGAGCTGACCGAAGCGCATTGCACCTACGGCGTCATCGGGATCAAGGTGTGGATATATAAAGGGGAGAAAATCTAAAAAAGTCCAATTCCAAATGTCCAATTTCCAATGAATATCCAATGCCAAAATTCTTAATTTGACATTTGGAAATTGGAAATTTGAAATTATTGAGTATATGTCAATTTTAATGCCAAAAAAAGTTAAGCATCGCAAATGGCAGAAGGGCCGCCGCCGCGGTATCGGTCTTTCGTACCGCGGAGCCGAGTTGAATTACGGCAGTTTCGGTTTGAAAGCGCTTGAAGAGAAATGGATTTCTTCGCGCCAGATCGAAGCGGGCCGCCGGGCGATTTTAAGATATTTAAAGAAGGGCGGCAAGCTTTGGATCAGAATATTCCCGGACAAGCCGGTAACCAGCAAAGGCGAAGAAGTGCCTTTGGGCGGCGGCAAGGGAGGAGTTGACCATTACGCTTTTGTGGTGAAGCCCGGCCGCTTGATGTTTGAGTTGGATGGCGTTAAAGAAGATATCGCCCGCGAGGCGCTCGAGAAGGCCGGCGATAAATTGCCGATCAAAACCAGATTTGTCAAAAAAGAATTCTAAGCATATTGAAATCACATAAAATGAAAACTTCCGAATTGCGCCAAAAAAATAAACAAGAATTAGCCGTGATGCTGGATGAAAAACTTGCCAAGCTGGCCGAGTTGAGATTTGATTTGTCGGCGGGCAAAGTGAAGAATTTGAAAGAAGTCCGGCAGATAAAGCTGGATGTCGCGCGGATTAAAACTTTGCAAAAAGAAACCATAGAAAATTAAAAGTTGAAAAATCAAAGATCAAAATCAAGGAAAAATATATATCGTTGAAATTGCAAGCGATTTTAACACAATAATTTTACATTTTGATATTAAAATTTTGAATTAGATATGAAGCATCAATTAACAGGAAAAGTCATGTCCGACAAAATGGCTAAAACCGTGGTGGTTTTGGTTGAGCGTTTAAAAGAACATCCCAAATACCACAAACGGTATAAGGTGAGTAAAAAATATAAAGCTCATTGCGAAACCGGCGAATACAAGATTGGCGACGCGGTGGTGATCGAGGAATGCCGTCCGATGTCGGCCGATAAGCGCTGGAAAGTGGCAGGAAAGATCGCCGCGGCCAAGGCGGAAGAAAAAGAAGCTAAAACCGCCGGGTAGTCAGGGTTGCATTTTTTTAATTTTTATAGTACAATTACTCCGTTTTAAACTTTGATTATTCAGACGCCGAAAAGAGGCGATATTAATATGATTCAACTTCGAACAATGCTTAAGGTCGCGGATAACACAGGGGCAAGGATCGTCCAGTGTTTCCATGTGTCCGGCGGTACGCGGCGGCGGTACGCGGCGGTGGGCGATGTGGTGATGGCCGCGGTCAAAGAAGCCGATCCGCGCAAGATGGTTAAAAAACACGAAAAAGTGCGGGTGGTGATCATTCGGCAGAAAAAAGAGTACAAACGCCAGGACGGCACATATGTGCGCTTCGACGACAACGCCTGCGTGGTTTTGGAAGGCAAGACAATGGAACCCAAAGGCGGAAGGATCTTTGGACCGGTTGCCAAGGAATTAAAAGAGAAGGGTTACGATAAAGTGGCGGCGTTGGCCGAAGAACTGGTATAAAAGTGCAAAACTAAAAGCGCAAAGTGCAAAGTAAAAATACGGATTCGAATTCTTACTTTACACTTTTCGCTTTAGGCTTAAAGTTTATATATGAAGATAATCAAAGGCGATAATGTATTGGTGATATCCGGGAAAGACCGTGCCAAGACCGGAAAGGTTTTGACGGCGTTGCCTAAAGACGGGCGGATCGTGGTGGAAGGCGTGAATATCGCCAAAAAAAGCCAGAAACCGAGACAACAGGGGCAAAAAGGCCAGATCGTTTCCTTGCCAAAATCCATCGACGCGTCCAATGTGAAGCTTATTTGTCCCAAATGCGGCAAGGCGGCGAGAGTCGGATATAAAGTGATCGAAGGCGGCAAGGATGGCGGTAAAAATACGGTTAGGATTTGCAAAAAGTGCCTATCCGAGATCTAAAAAATTAAAAGTTGAAAAATCAAAGATCAAAATTAAGGAATAATATATCGTTGAAATTGCAAGCGATTTTAACACAATAATTTTACATTTTGATATTTAAATTTTGAATTTGTTCTGATATGGCTTATTTATTGGAAAAATATAAAAAGGAAGCGGTACCGGCAATGATGAAGCAGTTTGGCTATCGCAACGAAATGGAGGTTCCCAAGATTGAAAAAGTTGTGGTTAACTGCGGTTTTGGCCGTTTGGTTTCGGGGAAAACCAAGGATGAACAGAAAAAAATCCAGGAAGCGGTTGCCCGCGACCTTACCCAAATTTGCGGCCAGAAAGCGATGGTAACGCAGGCGAAGAACTCAATTTCGAGTTTTAAGATCCGCGAAGGCCAGAATATCGGCGCCAAATCGACTTTGAGGCGCAACAAGATGTATGATTTTTTGGAAAGAGTGATCACGGTGGCCTTGCCCCGGTCGCGCGATTTTCAAGGTATTCCCCCGAAAGGGATCGATCAAGCCGGCAATCTGACCTTTGGCATAAAAGAACACATCGCGTTTCCGGAGATTTCGCCGGAAAAAATAAATTTTATTTTCAGTTTTGAAATTACGGTAGTGACGACCGCGGAAACCAAGGAAGAAGGCGCGGCTCTGTTCAAACTTCTTAAATTCCCGATCAGAGAAAGTTAAAAGTTGAAAAATCAAAAATCAAAATCAAGGAATAATATATCGTTAAAATTCTTTTAGAAAATTTTAACACAATAATTTTACATTTTGATATTTAAATTTTGAATTATCAGTATGGCAACAAAAGCACAAATCGCCAAATCAAAAAGGACTCCCAAATTCAAATCAAGGGTCGTGCGCAGATGTTTTAAGTGCGGCAGAAAGCACGGTTATATGAGGAAATTCGGTTTATGCCGGATTTGCTTCCGAGAGGCGGCCAACAAAGGTCTGATTCCGGGGGTAACGAAAAGCAGCTGGTAATAAATAATTAAAAGTTGAAAAATCAAAGATCAAAATTAAGGGAAAATATATCGTTAAAATTTTCTTTAAAAATTTTAACACAACAATTTTACATTTTGATATTTGAATTTTAAATTTGAAACATGGATACAGTCGCAAATATGTTAACAATGATCCGCAATGCGCAGGCGGTGGAAAAGCCGTTGGTGGCGGTGCCGTATTCGAGCATGAAATATGCCGTTGCCAAAATCTTGGAAAGAAAAGGGCTTGTCGCGGGCGTGGAAAAAAAGAGCCGGAAAATAAAAAAGACCGGCAAAATGCATCCTTGTCTGGAGATTTCTTTGAAATATACGAATAAAATTCCGGCAATTTCGGGTTACAAAAAGATTTCCAAGCCGGGTTTGAGGGTTTATGTGGCCGCGGGCGATATCAAAAGAGTGAAGCAGGGCCATGGCATAGGGATAATCACGACTTCCAAGGGGTTGATGACTGAATACGAAGCCAAGAAACAGAACATCGGCGGAGAAATGCTTTGCGAGATCTGGTAATAGAAAATTAAAAGTTTAAAAATCAAAGATCAAAATTAAGGAAGATATATCGTTAAAATTTTTAAAGAAAATTTTAACACAACAATTTTACATTTTGATATTTCAATTTTAAATTAAGCAAAATGAGCAGAATAGGCAAGAAACCAATAATCATACCTTCCGGAGTTGATGTCGCCATTGATGGCGCGAAAATTACGGTAAAGGGTCCGAAAGGGCAACTATCGCGGAATTTCGGTCCGGAGGTTTTAATTACCAAAGAGGCGTCGGTTTTAACGGTGAATCCCGCCAATGAAAGCAAAGTTGCGCGCGCGATGTGGGGTACGGTCAGAATGCATTTGGCAAATATGGTTCAGGGATCAACTCAGGATTTTGTCAAACAATTGCAAATTGAGGGAATCGGGTACCGCGCGGCGGTTGAAGGCAAGGGTTTGGTTTTGAATATGGGGTTTTCCCATCCGGTTGCGATTGATGCCGAACCGGGAGTTGTTTTTAAAGTTGAAAAAAATATCATTAGCTTGTCGGGTTGCGATAAGGAATTGGTTTCCAAAGTGGCGGCACAGATTCGCCGGGTTCGACCGCCGGAGCCTTATAAGGGCAAGGGAATCCGTTATGTCGGCGAAAAAGTGCGCAAGAAGGTTGGCAAGAAGGCGGCGGCCGGCGCGAAATAATCATTAACTGTCAATCTTTTAATCTTTAGCGAAATGCGGAATTAATTTATGTTAAGGGTTAATGATTGAAGATTGGTGATTAAAACTATCTATGAGCATCAGAAATAAAATTAAGCATAAAATACAGCGAAAAACGGATCGGCATCGCCGCGTTCGCGCCCGGATTTCGGGTACGGCGGCAAAACCTCGGTTGTGCGTATTCAGGTCAAACAAGCACATTCTGGCCCAGTTGATCGATGACCAAAAAGGAGTGACATTGGCGGTCAGCAGCGATTTGAAGGCGGTAAAGGCGGCCGGTCGGAAAGGCGAGTTGTCCGAAAAATGCGCGATGGCGTTTACGGTTGGCGAGTCGATCGCCAAAGCCGCGCAGGAATTAAAAGCCAAACAGGTCGTGTTTGATCGCGGAGCTTACCGCTATCACGGCCGAGTGAAGAGTCTGGCGGAAGGCGCGCGCAAAGGAGGATTGGAGTTCTAAAAAATCAAAATTGAAACATGGAAGCAACACAACAAACAACACAAAAAGGAACGGTGCCGCAGGTTGCGGCTGTTCCGGCAACGCCGGCGGCGGCACAAGTTGCGCCCCGGAACGACCGGAGCGGTTTTCGCGGCCAGGACAATCGGTTTTCGCGGCCCAAAGGCGATAGCCGTTTCGGCGGCGGCAGATCGCGGGGAGGTTACGGCAAACGCGAAGAAAAGGATCGCGACGGTATGGATTCCAAACTGCTTGATTTGTCGAGGGTTTCCCATACTCGCGCCGGAGGACGGCGGTTGCGTTTTCGCGCGATCGTGATCAGCGGCAATAAGGCGGGCAAAGTTGGCTTGGGGGTCGCTTCCGGTTTGGATGTGGCTCAAGCAGTCGAAAAAGCGACCATTCAGTCAAAAAAGGATATGGTGATTGTGCCGGTGGTCAAGGGAACGATTTCCCACGAAGCGGTTGCCAAGGTCGGCCCCGCTCAGGTTATCATCAAGCCCCAGCGCAAAGGCCGCGGTTTGATGGCGGGCGGCGTGGTGCGCTTGATTTGCCAGCTGGCCGGGATAAAAGACATTTCTTCCAAAATGTTGGGTACGACTAAAAATAAATTGAACAACGCGCGCGCGACTTTAAAAGCTTTTGAATATCTGAAACTTCAAACTTCCAAAAAACCGGAAGTTGTCGCGCCGGCGATCAAGGAGCCGGAAGTGACGCCGGTCGCCAAGTAGCGCGCGAAAACTAATTTACTATTTATGCAGATACATCAATTAGCCGTTAAAATCGCCGTCAAATCCCGGAAGCGCGTCGGCCGCGGAGGCAAGCGCGGCACTTATTCGGGCCACGGCGGCAAGGGCCAGACCGCAAGATCGGGCCGCAATTTTCGTCCGATCATCAGGGATGTTTTAAAGCGCTATCCCAAATTGAGAGGTTATAAAAACCATAAAGTTGGCGTTAAGGCGGAAATTGTGAATATCAAGGAGCTTGAATCAAAATTCGAAAACGGCCAGAAAGTCACTCCCAGAACTTTGGTGGAAATGAATTTGGCGCCCCGGGTTTCGGGTCGATATTCCGAAATAAAGATACTGGGTACGGGAAAAATTACCAAGAATTTGATTGTCGAGGATTGTGAAGTTTCCAAATCGGCGAAGGAAAAGATAGAGAAAGCGGGCGGCAGCGTAAAAAATTAAAAGTTAAAAGATCAAAGTTAAAAATTTTGGAGTTAAAATTTTTCAGGGCAAAATTTTAACGATATGTTTTTCCCTTAATTTTGATCTTTGATTTTTACATTTTTAATTTTGAAATGTGGTACCAAACTGTAATTCAGGCTTTTAAGATCAAGGACTTGCGCAACAAGATTATTTTTGTGCTGGGAGCTTTTGCGCTGTACCGGATGATGTGCAATATCCCGATTCCCGGAATCGATGTCAATCAGCTGAAAATATTCTTCGGCCAGTTTCAGATGTTTCAGCTTTTAGGCGCGTTTACGGGCGGATCAATGGATCGGCTTTCGATTGCGATGCTCGGGCTCGGGCCTTACATTACGGCAATCATTATTTTGCAGTTATTGACAATGATTTTTCCGACGCTGGAGAAGATGTATAAGGAAGAAGGCGAAGCGGGCCGGACCAAATTTAACCAATATGCGCGCATCGCTACGGTTCCTTTGGCATTATTGCAAGGTTACGCGATGATGATATTGCTGCAACGCCAGAATGTGGTGGAGTTTTCCTCGCCTTTGGTAATGGTTGCGGCGCTTTTGACGATCACGGCCGGATCGATGCTTTTGATGTGGATGGGCGAATTGATAACCGAAAAGGGGATCGGCAACGGCGTTTCGCTTTTGATCTTTGCCGGCATTGTGGCCGATTTTCCAAAGAATGTCCAACAAATGGCATCCGCTTATGATCCGTCGATGATTCCCGGCTACATCGCGTTTTTCGTGATGGCGATTGCGATGGTGGCCGCGGTGGTATTGGTTAATGAAGCGCGGCGCAATATTCCCGTGTCGTATGCCAAACGCGTACGGGGGATGAAAATGGTGGGCGGGGTATCAACCTATTTGCCGTTGAATATCAATCCGGCGGGCGTGATTCCAATTATCTTCGCGCTTTCGATATTGCTGTTTCCGTCAATGATTGCCAATTTTCTGGTTTCTTCGCCCGGATGGGTGGGCAGTGTCGCGCAGGCAACCGCCAATCTTTTCCAGGCCGATAGCGCGTTCTATATGGCTTCTTATTTCCTGCTGGTGGTGCTTTTCACTTATTTTTATACCGCAGTGACATTCGACCCTAAGCAAATATCGAATAATTTGCAAAAGATGGGCGGGTTTGTTCCCGGTATTCGTCCCGGAACCCCGACCGCCGATTTTCTGCATTATATTTTGAATCGGGTGCTTCTTGTGGGCGCGGTGTTTTTGGGAATAATCGCGATTATGCCGCAGGTGATCGGATCGTTTACGGGCATCAATTCATTCAGTTTTTTGATCGGCGGTACATCGCTTTTGATCGCGGTTAGCGTTATTCTGGAAACTGTGCGACAAATCAGGGCTCAGCTTCAAATGCGCGAATATGAAACTTTTTAACAAAGAAATTTTCCAGTCCGCCGAAGGCGGCAATGTATCTTCCAACAATCTCCCCGGCAACCATATCAAGAAAGTGATATTGCTTTTTGGTCCTCCGGGCGCGGGCAAAGGTACGCAGTCGGAGTTGCTGGCGTCTAAATTCTATTTCTATAATCTGGATACCAGCCGCGTGCTTGAGGAAAAATTCAAGAACGCGAAATCCGGCGAAACAATCGAAATCGAGGGCAAGAGATATCCTATTGATGTCGAGCTTGAGAAGAGGCGCAAAGGCGTGTTGTGTTCGGTGGAATTCACGGCTTGCCTGATGAATAAAAGAATGGCCGAGATACACAGCCTGGGCAAGTCGCTCATATTATCCGGATCTCCGCGGTCATTGCCGGAAGCCGAAATAGAAATTCCTTTTTTGGAAAAACTCTACGGCAAGAAAAACATTCATATCTTCTTTCTCGATTTGCCGCGAGAACAGACGATTTTTCGCAACAGCAACCGCCGGATCTGCGAATTGATGCGCCATTCAATCCTTTATATTCCGGAAAATGCCAATTTGAGGCGCTGTCCGCTCGACGGATCGCGGTTGATCCATCGCGATTTGGATAATGTGGAAACCATAAAATTGCGCTTGGAAGAATATGATCAAACTATGGCGCCGCTGGAAGATTATTACCGCAGCCGGAATTTTAATTTGAAAAAGATCAATGCCGACCAATATGTGGAAAATGTTTTTTCCGACATTTTGGATGCGCTGGGGCCGTGTTTCAAAGTTTACGAAATTTAATGCCAGGATATCTGCTGTCCCGCTTTGGCGGGACAGTTTTGTCAAAAAATGATTTACATTAAAACACCTCAAGATTTGGAAATAATCGCTCAAGGAGGCAAGTTGTTGGCCTCGGTTTTGGCGCGCTTGAAAGATGAAGTGAAAATTGGTATTGCCACCAAAGAGATTGATAATCTGGCGGAGAAACTGATTTTCGAGTGCGGCGGGAAACCATCATTCAGCTTGCCCGAGAATTCGGGCGGCGGCGGTTTTCCGGCCGCGACCTGCGTCTCCATCAACGACGAGGTGGTGCACGGGATTCCTTCAAAAAGAATTATTAAAGACGGGGATTTGGTTACGGTCGATGTGGGTATGGTTTATAAAGGATTTCACACCGATACCGCGCTGTCGGTGGCGGTGGGCGAGGCCGCGCCGGAAATACGGCGGATGTTGCGCATTACCAAAAAAGCGCTGAAATACGCCATAAAGAAATCCCGCGCCGGAAATACTTTCGGCGATGTGGGCAATACCATTGAACGCTATGTGGAAAGCCAGGGATTTCATGTGATTTCGGATTTGTGCGGACACGGCATCGGCCGGAACCTCCACGAGGATCCCCAAGTCCTCAACTACGGGCGGCGGCACAAAGGGCCGGCAATTAAAGTCGGTATGGTTTTTTGTCCGGAGCCGATGGTGACCGCCGGGAATCCGGATATTTACCGCGACAAGAACGGCTGGACTTACCGCGTCAAAGACGGCAGTTGGGCGGCGCACTTTGAACACACCATCGCGATTTTTTCTGATGGCGCTCATATTCTGACAAAAATCGATGAACCTGAATTGCCAAACGAAGACGAATTTGAAGACTAATCCGGCCAATTAACATAACTCTTGAAAAAACAGAGACAAGACCTCTGTTTTTGTTTGGAACCGGGTTTTGTGGTAGATTATAAAAAAGGACGAAAAGCAATAACGAACAATAACGCAAAATAATGATCAGTAACAATGGTGAAATCAATAAGGCGAATGGAAGAAGCAAGGGCAATCTAAGCGGCAGGGGAGGCGCGCGCGGCCGCGACCGGGCGGCTGGCGGAGCGCCAAGATCGTTTCGACCCGCTGCCAATCATGATATTTATCTTTCAGTGGTGGTGCCGGCATACAATGAAGAACAGCGTTTGCCGCGGACTCTGACCGCGATTGGCGATTATTTAAAAAAACAGCCGTATACTTACGAGATTATCGTGGTTAATGACGGGTCAAAAGACGGGACCGCGGCCGCGGTGGAGGCGCTGATCGGCAAAGTGGGGAAATTGAAATTGATTGATAACCGGGCAAACCACGGCAAAGGTTATGTGGTGCGGCAGGGAATGTTGGCGGCCAAGGGTCAGATCAGATTGTTTACCGATTCGGATAATTCCACGCCAATCGAGCAAGTGGAAAAACTCCTGCCATATTTCAAAGAAGGTTATGGCGCGGTAATCGGTTCGCGCGATGCCAAAGGCGCGAAGCTTGAGCCGCCCCAGCCGATGATCCGGCGGTTTTTGGGGGAGGGTTGGGGATTATTAACCAATATTATGGTTGGCACTTGGGCGATCAAAGATACGCAGTGCGGTTTCAAGGCGATGACCGCCATGGCCGCGCAGGAAATTTTGCCAAAATGCAAAATCGACCGGTTTGCGTTTGATCCGGAAATTCTGGTACTTGTTCGACGGGCTAAGTTGCGAATCAAGGAAGTCGGCATATTGTGGAAGAATGACACGCGCAGTACCGTCAAAATCGGCTCGATGGTTAAGATGTTCCAGGATCTGGTGCGCATCCGTTTAAATCTTATCAAAGGAGTATATGGAACAAACAGAAAACAATAATAAATGCTGTCCATCGCAGTTGCGTTACGATGAAGTTTCCCGGGACTGGGTGGTGATCGCGCCCGGCCGCGGCAAACGCCCCGAGGCGTTTAAGCGCGAGCGGATACATTCGCCCATAACGCCGCAGGATTGTATTTTTTGCAATCTGGAAAAGCAGGCGCCGCCGATTATGGCGCTGGCCAACGGGAAAAAAGTCGATGCGGCTTTGTTGCCGGCCGATTGGACGCTGGCTGTAATTCCCAACAAATTCCCGGCGTTTTGCGCGGTTGAGGGAGCTAAAATTTGCAAACAGCATGTGGGGCCGCTTTATCATTCGATGGACGCGGTGGGTTTTTGCGAAGTAGTGGTTACGCGCAGCCACGAAAAACATATCGCGCTAATGGATATCGCGGCGGTGGAAGAATTGATTGCCGCTTATCGGACGCGTTATTTGGATCTCAAAAAGCACGACTTCGTGAAATACATTTCAATTTTTCACAATCACGGAGTGGAAGCGGGCGCGTCTCAGCCGCATCCGCATTCACAGATCATCACCAGTCCCTTGATCGATGTCGATGTGCGCAATGCTTTGGCCAATTCAAAAAGATATTATCAAGGGAACAAAAAATGCATCAGCTGCGAAATGACGGCTTGGGAGCGCAAAGATAAGGTGCGTATTGTTTACGAGAACAAAGATTTTATCGCCACTTGCCCGTTCGCGCCCAAATCGGCTTTTCAAGTGATTATCGCGCCCAAAAAACATTCGCCTTATTTTGAGAAGATCACTCCGGCCTTGATAAAAAGTCTGGCCGATATATTTTCCGCGGTAATGAAAAAAATATATAAAGGATTGGGCGATCCGCCGTATAATTTCTATTTGCACACCGCGCCCAGCGGCGGCGGCGATTATTCTTTCTATCATTATCATTGGACCATAATGCCTAAAACCAGCACTATGGCCGGTTTTGAGTTTGGAGCCCGCATCGAAATTTCCACCATTACTCCCGAATCCGCCGCCGAGTATTTGCGCGCGCAATAAATCTATTTTGCGGTTTTATCATTATGACCAATAAAAAAATCGGACTTGCTTTGAGCGGCGGCGGGGCGCTGGGGGTGGCGCATATCGGGGCGATTGAAGAAATCGAAAAATCCGGGATAAAAATCAATTGCGTCTGCGGAACTTCCGCGGGCGCGATTATCGGATTGGCGTACTCGATTGGCGGTTTGGAGACATTGCATAGATTTTACGATGATGCGATCGGCAATTTCGGCAAGAAAAATAAACTGCTGTTTGCCAAAGGCGCGGACGGCGTGTTTGAATATATCCAGCGGGCGCTGGCGGATTTGTGCCGGGGCAGGGAGTTCAGCCAATTGGCGATTCCTTTTTCTTGTTGCGCCACCAATCTTGCCACGGGTGAGCGGGAAGTTTTTAATTCCGGCGACCCGGTGGCCGCGGTGATGGCATCGTCGGCCTATCCCGGGGTGTTCGCGGCGCAGAAAATCAATGGCAAATTCTATATCGATGGCGGCGTGACTCGCAATTTGCCGGCCGGAGAAGCGCGCGCGGCGGGTGCGGAATTCGTGATCGGTTCGTCGATTTACGGGGTTGACCGGATTGATGATGAAAAAGCCGGCAAGATTAACCGCATCGAAATCGTCGCGCGCGCGATGGATATCATCCAAAAAGAATTGAGCGGGTTTGAGGAAAGGCAATGTGACTTTTGCTTCAAACCGGCAGTGGCATCATTCAAGTGGTTTGATTTTTTCATAATGGAAAAAATCGCGGCCCAAGGCCGGGAAAACGCGGCAAAACAAATTCAAAATCTTTTGGTTGCGATGAAAAAATGAAAATTGCTTTTGAACAAAATAAATCAATAATCGCCGGTTTGTTTGTTCTGGTTTTATTGGCCGCGGCTTGGTTTAGCCGCGATCAAATTGCCGTTTTTCCCGGGCAAAACGAAAATGCGGTTTCAAACGCGCCGGTGCGGGCCAAAGAGGCGATTGTTACCAAGGTTATTGATGGCGACACAATTGTGGTTTCGGGCGGCGACCATGTGCGTTTGCTGGGAATCGACGCGGACGAGAAAGGGTATCCGTGCCATAACGCGGGGCGATTGCGGTTGGAGGAATTGATTTTGGGGAAAACCGTATTGCTGGAAGCGGACAGCGAAGATTTGGACCAATATGGCCGGCAACTGCGCTATATATTTTTGGACAGTGAGAACATCAATCAAAAGATGGTTGCCGAGGGCTTGGCAATCGCACGGTTTTATCCGGAAAACCAGAAATATAAAAATGAAATCGTTGCCGCGGAAACAAAAGCGATTGAGTCTAAAACCGGTTGTAAATGGGGAAAATAATTCCAATTTTTTTCATTTCTGCCTTGGCAATTTTGCGGTTGGGCCAAAGCTTGCCATATCGGGCAAAATTAAAAAAATTGTAAATTATCGCGAAGAATCAATTTTGCGATCTTAAGATAGGGGAAAATATGATAGAAGAAATAAAAAGAGAATTGCGAATTGGAGCGAGCAAGGAAAAGGCTCTGGGATTGCAGAAGTTTTTTAAGACCGGGCCGGGAGAATATGCCGAGGGCGACAAGTTTTTGGGCGCGATGGTGCCGCAAATACGGGCGGCGATTAAAAAATATTGGGAAGAAATTTCGCCGGACGAAGCGCAAAAACTGCTGAAAAGCGAATTCCATGAGGAGCGTATGGCCGCGCTTTTGATTTTAGTTAAGAAATTCCAAAAAGGGGATGATAAAACAAAACGAAAAATTTTCGATCTGTATTTGAAAAATACGAAATATGTCAATAATTGGGATTTGGTGGATTTGACCGCGCCGCAAATCGTCGGCGGATATTTGGAGGGCAAAGACAAAAACATTCTTTTCGAGCTGGCAAGGTCGAAAAGCCTGTGGGAGCGGCGGGTTGCGATGCTGGCAACATTTTTCTTTATAAAAAATGGCGATTGCCGCGCCGCGCTGGGAATTGCCGAACTCCTGCTTGGCGATAAAGAAGATTTGATCCACAAAGCGGTCGGTTGGGCGTTGCGGGAAATCGGCAAGCGTTGCGGGCGGGAAATCGAGGAGGATTTTTTGAATAAGCATTATGAGACGATGCCGCGCATGATGTTGCGTTACGCGATCGAGAAATTCAGCGGCGAAAGAAGGGAACATTATATGAAGCGGGCTTCTTTAAAACATTCATCAATGGTAAAATGATTAAAATAACAATAGCTGGTAAATAATTGCATATGAACACAAAACACTTGTTCGCGTATTTCTTTTTCGCGGTTTTTTTGATTCTGAATTTCGCATTTCCAAAGGACGCGCTTGCTTTCACGGCAAGAACCGGATCGCAGGTTATCGTGCCTGAAAGCGAGGTTGTTAACGGAACGCTTTTGGCTTCCGGCCAAACGATCATGATCGACGGCGATATCAAAGGCGATATTATTTGCGCCGGACAGAATGTTGATATTAACGGTGCCGTAGACGGCGATATTATTTGCGCCGGACAGAATATCACGATCACCGGCGCCGTGAGCGGAAGCGTGCGGTGCGTTGGCCAGATTGTGAAAATCGACGGCGCGGTGGGAAGAAATG
Source organism: Minisyncoccales bacterium (assembly GCA_049641805.1). Lineage (GTDB taxonomy): Bacteria > Patescibacteriota > Minisyncoccia > Minisyncoccales > UBA5738 > UBA5738. Next base: position 20,150 of record JBARNX010000043.1, on the reverse strand, counting down.
TAACCGTGGCGGCGCAAACAATAACGGCCGATTCGACGATCGCTGGAGAAATGCTTTTTGCCGGCCGGAAAGCCGATATCGGCGGCCGGATCGGCGGCAATATCGCCGGCGCCGGCAATGAAATATTCATTAACGGCGATATCGCCGGCAATGCCGATTTTCACGATAAAAATTTGATTTTGCGAAAAGACAGCCGGATCGGCGGCGAGCTGAATTATACCAGCGACAACGAATTGGCAAATCAGGGCGGGCAGGTTTCAGGCAGCGTCAATCGAACCGTTCCCGCGGTTAAGGACGGCGCGGTTTTCCCGAAGGCGCGAAAAACAGCTTGGCAAAATGTCGCGGACAAAGCGATGGATATTATTATCAACATGGCGGTTGCGTTGGCGCTGGTGTTTTTATTTAAAAATCTCACATCAAAGATTGCCGGGGCGATATTGGAAAAACCCGGCCGGTCGTTTGGCTGGGGATTGATAATTATGGTCGCGGTTCCGATTGCCGCGATCGCGCTGGCAATCACAATCATCGGCATTCCGGTGGCGATACTGGCGGTCTTGCTTTTTATAGCCGCGCTGTTTCTGTCAAGAATTTTGGCCGCGCTCGCGGTGGGCAGAAAGATTACCAAAGACTATTGGAAAAGCAAGCAGGATTCGCCGGTTGCCCAGGCGCTGGTCGGTGTTGCCGTTCTTTGGGTTTTATTCGCCATACCGGTGGTTGGCGGCGTATTCTCGTTTGCCGCGATCATCTGGGGTTTGGGCGGCATGCGTTATCTTTTTGCTAAAAACAAGGATATTGCCAATAGGCTGTAAATTTATGAAAAACATTGAAAATATTAATTTTGCGGCAATAGTTTTGTGTTTTGCCGCGGGCGTGTATTTCTATCCGGCAATGCCGGAATTGATGGCCAGCCATTGGGGAAGCAACGGGAATGTCAATGGCTATATGCCTAAATTCTGGGCGTTGTTCTTAATGCCCATAATCACTTTGGCGATGTTTTCATTGTTTTTAGTCTTGCCCAAGATCGATCCCTTGAAAGAGAATTACGCGAAGTTTAGGAATTATTATGAGAAATTTATGTCTGCGTTCGTGGCGTTTATGGCCTATATTTACGCGCTTACCGTTCTATCCAACAACGGCATTGAATTTAATATGACCGCGGCGATTATGCCGGCAATGGCCGTCCTTTTCTGTTTTGTCGCTACAATCTTGGAAAACACAAAACAAAACTGGTTCATCGGCATCCGCACTCCATGGACTCTGTCGAGCGAAAAGGTCTGGGACAAAACCAATAAATTGGGCGCGAAAATTTTTAAGATTATCGCTATTTTGAGTTTGGTAACAATCTTTTTGGGTGAATTGGGATTCATAATCTTTACGGCCTTGATAATAATTTCGTCTTTTTATTTGGTTGTTTACTCGTATTTGGAATTTAAAAAGAAAACTTAATTATTTTCAATTTGACAAGCGCGATCCAATGATGATATATTAAAGCCGACGAAAAGAGTCGGCTTTTAAATTGCGAAAAAAATGAAAATATCCACCAAGGTGCAATACGGATTGCGGGCAATGGCCTATTTGGCGCAGAATTCAATCGATAACCGCGCGGTGTCGGTGCGCGAGATAGCCATCCGCGATAAAATGCCCGCGGACTATTTGGAAAAAATTTTTGCCAAGCTTTTGAAAGCGGATTTGGTGGCGGCCAAAAAAGGCGTGCGCGGCGGATATATTATGGGCAAAACCGCGGATAAAATTAAGATCGGCGAGATTTTTAACGCCATTGAAAACCCGGCCACGAAAGTGAAATGCATCGACGGCAAATGTCCGCGCCAGAAAGATTGCCTGGCCAAAAACTTGTGGTGCAAAATGCAAGCCGCAGTGAATGATTTTTTGGAGTCGGTAACATTGGAAGACCTGATTAAAAATAAAGTTTAATTAAATCCGAATATCGAATTTCGAAATCCGAAACAATATCGAAATTTTAATTTAAAAATTTTCAAAACAAAAATCCGCGTTTTGTTTAAAACATTTTAATTTTGAAAATTCTTGCTTGTTTCGGATTTCGTGCTTCGGATTTAAGTAAAATTATGGTTAAAAAAATAATTGCTAAAAAAAAGAAAAAAGTTGGCCAGCCGCAACCTCAGCGTATCTACATGGATTACGGGGCCGCGACCCCGGTTGACCCGCGGGTGGCTAAACTTACCGCTGATAATTTGCCGGATATGTTTGCCAATTCGATGTCGTTTCACGGTTTCGGCCAGCAGGCGCGGGAAGTTTTGGAACAGAGCCGCGCGGATATCGCCGGCGTTATCAACGCGCAACCCAAGGAAATTGTTTTTACCGGTTCGGCTACGGAGAGCAACAATTTGGCCTTGAAAGGGGTGATGTTTGCGAACAAAAACCGCGGCAAGCATTTGATAATTTCTTCCATTGAGCACGCGTGCGTGATGGAAAGCGCGGCATGGCTGGAAAAGCAGGGTTTTGAGGCCACGCGGCTGAAGGTGGATCAATACGGCATAGTTAATCCCGCCGATGTTTCCGCGGCGATTCGGCCGGATACGATTCTGGTTTCGGTGATGCACGCGAACAACGAAATCGGCACGATTGAACCGATTGCCGAAATCGGCAAGATATGCCGCAATAAAGGCGTGTATTTTCACACCGACGCGGCGCAATCATTCGGCAAAATTGGAATTGATGTTGAAAAAATGAACATTGATTTATTAACCGCCAGTTCGCAAAAAATTTACGGACAGAAAGGCGCGGCTTGTTTGTATGTTCGCCAAGGAGTGAAAATCGAACCGATATTGCACGGCGGCGGCCAGGAGTCGGGAATGCGTTCATCGACGGTGAATGTGCCGGCAATCTATGGTTTTGCGCAGGCGGCGTTAATCGCCAAGAAAGAAATGGCAAAAGAATCGGCGCGCCAGATAAAATTGCGCGATAAATTGATCGCCGGGATATTAAAAAATATTCCTCATTCGCATTTAAACGGCCATCCAACCGGGCGCTTGCCGGGCAACGCCAACATCTGGTTTGAGTTTGTGGAGGGCGAGTCGATGATTATCCAGCTGGACATCAACGGCATTGCCGCGTCCACCGGATCGGCATGTTCTTCGGCAAAGTTGGCCGCCAGCCATGTTCTGACCGCGATCGGCTTGAAGCCGCAGGAAGCGCATGGTTCGCTCCGGCTGTCGATAGGGCGCTGGACCAAGGATTCGGATATAAATTATGTTTTGAAAACCTTGCCCAAAATAATAACGAGGTTGAGAGAAATTTCGCCGTTTAAAGCCAATGACTAAGAAAATTACAAAAAAAACGACAAAAAATTGCGCGGTTTGCAAACCCAAATGCGGCGTATGCCCGAAAGGAAGAACCAGTGCCAACGGTCCTTATACCGCCGATGTGATGGAACATTTTATGGCGCCGCATAATTACGGCAAAATCAAGGATCCGGACGGCGTGGGCAAAGTGGGCAACTTGGTCTGCGGCGATGTGATGTGGTTATATATTAAGGTTTCTAAAAATAAATCAAGCAAGGAAATTGTCAAGGATATCAAATTCGAGACTTTCGGGTGTGTGGCGGCGATTGCCACTTCCAGTGCGATTACGGACTTGGCAAAAGGTAAAACTTTGGAAGAAGCGATTGCCATTGACAAGCAGGAAATCGTGCAAAGTTTGGGCGGATTGCCGCCGATTAAACTGCATTGTTCGGTTTTGGCCGCCGATGCGCTGGCGGAAGCGATTTTTGATTATTACACCAAGCAAAAACGCGCGATTCCCAAAGAATTGGAGGAAAAACATCAACGGATACAAAAAGAAAAAGAAATTGTGGAAGAAAAATACGAAGATTGGACGCAAAAGGAAGAAGAAATCCATAACCGATAATATACCCGTTAACCGGGAAATCCGTAACGAATAATTTTGAGCAATCGCGGCGGGATTTTTAAAAATTCGATATGGCTTATTAAGCTTCGCGATTTTGATCAATCATGGTATCATCAAAAAATAATATGGCGGGAATAATTGATGGAAAAATCGCTAAGATAAGCGATAAAATAGTTAAAAATTATAAACCGAAAAAAATTATTCTTTTCGGGTCTTTTGCTTGGGGGAAACCGCACAAGGATAGCGATGCGGATATTTTTATAATCAAGGACGAAGATAAGCCGCAAATAGAAATGATAAGAGATGTTGACCGGATTATTGCCGATCGGGATATGCCTGTTGATATATTGGTGTATAAATCGGCGCAATTGGAACAGAGAAAGAAAATCGGCGATCCTTTTATACTAAAGATCATTAATTCGGGGAAAGTTTTATATGAACGATAATCAGGATAAAAAACAAATTATAGGCGAGTGGATGGCATACGCGCAAGAAGATGAGAATAATATAATCGCGCTTATCAAAGATAAAGATGTTTCACCATCGCTGGTTTGTTTTATTTCCCAGCAAATGGCAGAGAAAACCCTTAAGGCTTTGCTTTTGTTTTACAGCGGCGATTATCCCCGCATCCATGATTTGACCCAGTTGGGAAACTTGATTTTTGTTTATGATAAACAAATAAATGATTTGAAAGAATGTTTTGCTGTTCTCGGGCCTTATTATATTGGCGTCCGTTACCCGGGTAATTTCCCCGAGGGTTTTACATGGGAAATGGCCGAAGAAGCATATGGGGCGGGAATAAAAATCAAAAATCATTGTTCAAATAAGATTGTATTTTGATAATCAAACAAAAACCGCCCGAATTTGCCAGGGGCGGTTTTGTTTGAATTATGGAAGGTGCGCGAAAAAAATAAATGGCATTAGACTTGAATAAACTTAATAAGGAACAAAAAGCCGCCGTTGCCCACGCAAACGGGCCGCTTTTGATTGTGGCGGGCGCGGGAACGGGCAAGACTAGGGCGATCACGCATCGAATCGCGTGGCTGGTAGAACAGAAGATGGCTAAACCCGAGGAAATTTTGGCGCTTACTTTCACTGATAAAGCCGCCGGGGAGATGGAAGACCGGGCGGATAATCTTTTGTCGTTTGGTTATGCCGACCTTTGGATATGTACTTTCCATTCGTTTTGTGAGCGGATTTTGCGCCAGAACGGGCTGGATATCGGCATTCCGGGAAATTTCAAGCTGGTTGATCAGACCGCGGCGTGGCTTTTGATGCGGAATAATCTTGACCGGTTGAAGTTGAAATATTACAAACCGCTAGGTAATCCGGCAAAGTTCATCCACGCCCTGCTCAATCATTTCTCGCGGTGCAAGGACCAGGGAATATTTCCCGCGGATTATTTGAAGTATGCCAAAGGCGCGGTTGAAGAAAAAGAAAGGTTGCTTGAGCTGGCCCGCGCTTACGGTCATTATAGAAATCTATTAATGGAAAATAATTTGCTGGATTTCGGCGATTTGCTTAATTACGCGGTTGATCTTTTTAAAAAGCGGCCCGCGGTTCTGGAAAGACTCCGCAAACAATTCAAATATATTCTGGTGGATGAATTTCAAGATACCAATTGGATACAATACGAGCTGGTTAAATTTATCGCCGCTCCGAACAATAATCTTACCGTATGCGCCGACGACGATCAGGCGATTTACCGCTGGCGGGGCGCGAGTTTTGGCAATATCCTCCAGTTTAAGAGAGATTTTCCCGAAGCGGAGAGCGTGGTGCTGACGCGTAATTACCGTTCATGCCAGAATATTTTGGACCAGGCTTATAATTTTATCCAGGCCAATAATCCGCGCCGTTTGGAATTTATTGATAAAATAGACAAGCGTTTGATCGCTGACGCGAACTGCAATGGCGCCATCAGGCATTTGCATTTTAAAAGCGTGGAGCAGGAAGTGCAGGGCGTGATCAATGAAATCATTAAAATTCTAAAGGAGGAAAAAAATTGCGCTTACGGTGATTTCGCGATTTTACTGCGGGCCAATGAGAGTGCCGGCCAGTTTGCGCGCGCGTGCGAGCGGTCGGGCCTGCCGGCGCAATTTATGGCGTTAAAGGGTTTATATTCCAAGCCCGCGGTGCTGGATATTATTTCCTATCTGAAGTTTTTGAACAATTACCACGAAAGTTCGGCGGTGTGGCGGGTGATCAATATGCCGTTTTTGATGATTCCAAACGCGGATATCGTTAAAATTACCCAATACGGGTATAAAAAATCCCAATCGATTTATGAGTCGTTAAACGAATTGCCGTTGATAAGCGGATTGACCGAACACGGTATCGCGGGCATCAACAAATTGCTGGAAATGGCATCAAAGCACGGCGCGATTGTGCGGGAAAGAAAAGTTTCCGAATTGATGCTGTCATTTTTGGAAGATTCGGGTTATCTGGAGCAATTGGTGCGTCAGGATCGCCGCGGCGAAATTGGTTTTATAGGCCAATTTTATGGCAAAATCAAGGATTTTGAAGCGGCCAATATCGATCCCAATTTAAAAAAATTTATTGATGAACTTGATATGGAAATCGAATCCGGAGAGGAAGGCAAATTGAATTTTGATCCGATTAAAACTCCGGACGCGGTGCAGATTATGACGATTCATTCCGCCAAAGGGCTGGAATTCGAGTATGTTTTTATTGCCAATCTTGTCGATCGAAAATTTCCGACCAGCGCGCGCGGCGATGAAATTGAAATTCCCGAGGAATTGGCAAACGATCCGGTTCCGGCCGGCGACGCGCATTTGGAAGAAGAAAGGCGTTTATTTTATGTGGCAATGACCCGGGCGCGGCGCGGGTTGTATCTGACTTCGGCCGCGGACTATGGCGGGGCAAGGCCCAAAAAAATCTCGCGGTTTTTGCATGAAATGGGCTATAACGGCGACAACCATGAAGATGAAGTGCGTACGGTGCGCGTTGCCAATAACTGCCGCAAGCCGCAAGTGCGCGGAGTTTTGCCGGGCCACTTTTCGTTTACGCAGCTGGCGACTTTTGAAAAGTGTCCGATGCAATATAAATTTGCCCATATTTTGCGAATTCCCACGCGGGGTAAGGCGTTTTTCAGCTATGGCAAAACAATGCATAACGCGCTTTACGAATTTTTGTTTGAAATGGGAAACAAAAAAGGGAGTTTCAAACAGCTGGCGGATATTTACAAAAAGAATTGGATCGACGAATGGTATGACGGCAAAAGCGAAAAAGAAACTTATTACAAACAGGGATTGGAATCGTTAAAAAATTTTTGGAAAGATTTTTCCGTCCGCCAGCCAAGAATACACACCATCAATGGCGTTCCGGCGCTGGAGCAGGATTTTAATCTGAAAATCGACGGCTATTCCATTACGGGCAAGATTGACCGCATCGATGAAAGCGGGCGCGGGATTGAAATTATTGATTACAAAACCGGCGCTGCCAAGGAACGGTTGCGGCCCGAAGACAAGATGCAGTTGATGATTTACCAGATTGCGGCCAAGGAAGTGTTTGGCCTGAACGCGGAGAAATTAACTTATTTTTATTTAAACGAATGCAAACCGTTGTCATTTTCTCCCAATGGCCAAGATATTGTTGATGAAAGGAGTAAAATTTCTTCCATAATCAAGGAAATTACCAAAAGCGATTTTCGCGCCAAACCGGGTTGGCAATGCGAGTGGTGCGAGTTTAAAGATATTTGCGATTTCGCCAAAAGGCGTTAGCCGAAGGCGGCTTCTATTTTGGTTTGCGGCAATACGCGGCGATATTGTCTTTTTGGTGTTTTGGTTTAAAATTTAAGGTATATAATAATTACTCTGGATTATAAATTCTAAGCCGCAAATCCATGAATTCGATAATCAAATTTTTATTCACTATCTTGGGCGGAATCTCGGTTGGGTTCGGCTTGGGTTTGATGGCGCACAAAAATTCGGTTTTGTCCGCAACGCAATTCGAGGTGGCGATAGTCATGAGTTTGATCGCGGGCGGTTTTTTTATGGCTTTGGGTATCCCCGGAAAGAAGATACGGCCGGATTACGAAAGAGAAGCGCCGGGAAACCAAAATCCCCAGCCATAACTTTTTGAGGAAATTGGCTGGCGGCAAGCCGATTTTCGGTTCCCGCCGTTTTTGCTATTGACAAGTAATAGAAAAGTATTGTATAATGTAGGTGTAAGACGATAAGCGTCTTATCGAGAAAAAGTGAAAGTTGGGAGAATGATGAGGAAGAATATGATGGTTGCCCGGTTACCGTCCTTCAGGCCCGGCCTCTAGGACAGTTCCCGAAAGCGCTATCCAAAGGGTTTCCCGGTGAGTATATAAAACTACAGCGCCGGATGCAAACCCGATCGTCCCCATCATCCTCTCAAGTTTTTTTAAATCTTGCCCGCAAGGGTATTTTTTAATAAGTCTTATTGCTTCAAACTTTTACTTGTGATAAGATTTTGTCGTGGCAGCAAATCCGTTATCAAGCCGAGATAGCTCAGTTGGCAGAGCGGCGGTATCGTAAACCGCAGGTCGGAGGTTCGACCCCTCTTCTCGGCTCCAGAAACAGGCGATTGCGCGTAATCGCCCCTGCAATGCCGAATTTTGATTTATATCCGTAGGGGTGAAACCAGGTTTTCGCCCTTTGCTTTTTTGCGCGGGTTGCAATACGGGCGGACACAAGGCCTGCCGCTAGAATACGCCGTTTGATTTGAGCTTCACTTTTGGTTTTTTGTGTGGTAAATTGGCAGTGGGGATTGTATAAATTATTATTATGGAGGACACAAATTCACAGATTAAGGGATTGCAGGATAAGCTCCATCTTTTGATGGACCGTCTTTGACTTTCGCGCCAAAAAAGAGAAAATAAAAGAGTTGGATATCGAAACTTCCCGGCCGGATTTTTGGGGTTCTCCCGATACGGCGGCGCGAGTCAGCGAAGAGCTGGCCAGTCTGAAAAAAACGGTTGAAGATTTTGAGAATCTGGAGGTGGAACTGGAATTATTGGTTGGCGCGGGGGACAACGAAGCAATCGCCCAAGCTCTCAAAAAACTTGAAGCAATCGAACAAATCGTTTTTTTGTCAGGCAAATATGACCGCGAAAACGCGATATTGACGATTCATTCCGGCGCGGGAGGCCAGGACGCGCAGGATTGGGGCGCGATGCTTTTGCGGATGTACAATCGTTATTGCGAGCGCAAAGGATTTAGAACCGCCATTTTGCACGAGTCGTTTGGCGATGGCGTTACCGACGGCCGGGTTGGTTATAAAGAGGTATCGGTGTATATTAAAGGATTGACGGCATATGGTTATTTGAAAAAAGAAACCGGCGTGCACCGTTTGGTGCGGCTGTCACCGTTCAATGCCAAGCATTTGCGCCAGACATCGTTCGCACTGGTGGAGGTTTATCCGGAATTCCCAAAAAGCGAATTGAAAAATTTGGAATTGAAGCCCGAAGATTTGAGGATTGATTTCTACCGGTCGTCCGGTCCGGGCGGACAATATGTGAATAAGCGCGAGTCGGCGGTGCGCATTACCCATATCCCGACAGGGATATTTACCACTTGCCAAACTGAGCGCGTGCAGGGGCAAAATCGCGATCGAGCCATGGAATTGTTGAAAATGAAGTTGTTTCAGCTGATGCGGGAAACGCGCGAGACTGAATTGTCGAAGATCAAAGGCGAGCGGGTTTCGGCCAGTTGGAGCAACCAGATCCGCAACTATGTGCTTGATCCCTATAAGCTGGTGAAAGATACGCGCACCGGCGCGGAAACGACGCAAGTGGACGAAGTTCTTGACGGAAGATTGGATAAGTTTATCGAAGCGGAAATAAGATTGCAATAACCTTTAATCGTTAATCCTTAATCTTTAACAAAAACGGATAATTTTGCATTTTTAGTTAAAGATTAAAGATTGACGATTAACGATCGGGCATCCATATGATTAAATTTAACGACATCACGAAAGTTTATGGTTCGCGGATCGCGGGCGCCAACAATATCGTGGCGCTGGATGGAGTTTCGTTTGGCATAATGCCGGGCGAATTTGTGTCGGTGGTGGGCCGGTCGGGCGCGGGGAAAACCACGCTTTTCAAGCTGATGCTGGTTGAAGAAAAACCGACTAACGGCAGTATTTTATTCAAAGATCAGAACATCTATAAATTGAAACAAGGGAATCTCAATGGTTTGCGCCGCAGCATCGGCGCGGTTTTTCAGGATTACAAACTTTTGCCCAATATGACCGTGCGCGACAATATCGCTTATGTGATGAAAGTCATCGGCGCCAGCGACACCGAAATCAGGCGGGATGTGCCGCGGATATTGGAGATTGTGGAATTGTCCGACCGCGAGAAAAATTTTCCGGCCGAGCTTTCCGGCGGAGAACGCCAACGGGTAGCCATCGCGCGCGCGCTGATCCATCGGCCCGAGGTGGTGTTGGCCGATGAACCCACCGGCAATCTTGATCCTTATCATACCTTGGATATTCTAAAGCTTTTGCTCAAAATCAATGAGATGGGTACGACCGTGGTGCTGGCCACGCATAACCGCGAGATTGTTAATAAACTCAAAAGACGCGTAGTGACTCTGGAAAAAGGCAAGGTTATCCGCGACGAAGAAAAGGGAAGGTTCGCATTATAGATTAAAATGTAAAAATCAAAAATCAAAATGATAGTGTAAAATATCAAAATTTAGATTTGCGGCATTTTTAATTTCAATTTTCATTTGTTAATATGTTTACTTCCATTAAAAGAATAATCGGTTTGGGCTGGCATAATTTGAGCCGCGACGGCGGAATCGCGATAGCCAATATTTTCATAATAATGATTCCGATTTTGCTTACTTCGTTGTTATTCGAGATGAAGGATGTGAGCGCTTTTTTGATCAGAGAATTTCAGTCCAAGGCGGATATTTCGGTTTATTTTAACGAGAGTGTTTCCGAAAACGATATTTTGAGAGTTAAAGACAAAATCAATCAAATCCCGGGCATTGAAAATGTGCAGTATGTGTCCAAAGACCAGGCACTGGAAGATTTCAAGATTCGCCACCAAAATGACGCGGTTTTGTTGGAATCGCTCAATGAGATTAACGGCAATCCGCTTGTTTCGTTATTGAATGTGAGCGCGGTATCAACGGTGAAGTTTGACGAAGTTTCCGCGTTGCTGGCGCAGGATGAATATAAGGATATGGTGAACCGCGTGAATTATAACGAAAAAAAAGAAGTAATCCAAAAGATTTTCGCGATCACCGAGAACACCAAGAAGGTCGGGTTGGTATTGTTCGCCATTCTCGGCTTTATATCGGTGATTGTCACTTATAACACTATCCGGACGGCTATTTTGAGCCGCGGCCGCGAAATTGCCATTCAGCGGCTTGTGGGCGCGTCGCGATGGTTTGTGCGCGGGCAGTTTTTGGTTGAAGGGTTGATTTTCGGCATTCTGGGCGCGGTGTTTTCATTTTTAATCGCGGCGGTGATTTGCTGGTATTTGAGCCCGATGCTGGCCGCGATTCTTCCCGGGATGAGTTTGTGGCAGAATTTCCTTACCGGTATTTGGACTCTGATTGGGATCCAGATCGGTATCGGCGCCGGATTGGGAATTTTTTCCAGTATGATTGCTATCACTCGCTACTTGAAAGTTTAGCCATAATCCGCTAAACTCCCATTGTTTGATTTAAGAATCTCAAGGGTCGTTCTTTGGCTGCCTGCCTTGAGTATGCCCGAATGCGAGATATATTTTTGATTCCGAAGAATTCAAAACAAGAGGCGAGGCGATGTTGCGAGAAAAATTTTTGAAAACCGGGCAAGGCAGAAAATTTTTGGGCACTGTTTTAAAATAAAATGCTTTTTCGCAAAGCTGCGGGATCGTCTAATGGTAGGACAACGGACTCTGAATCCGTTTATCATGGTTCGAATCCATGTCCCGCAGCTTTGCGAAAAAGCATTTGAATTCATTCATTATGGTTCCCGCCAAAGAACAGGTCCACCTCGGGCGGAGAATCTATATCCCGAGCGTAATCGCGAGGGACTATACCTCTTTGCGCCAGCAAATCTATTTCTATAACAAGGCGAAAATTGTTCCGAGGAGGTTAATGCCGACGAGAGACTTTTAAATCGAATTTATGTATTTTGTTTATCTCCTCCAATGCGCCGACAACAGCATCTACACCGGCATTACCACCGACTTGGAACGCCGCTTCGCCGAACACAAAAATAAAAAAGGCGGCCATTATACTGCCTCGCGCGAAGTCAAAAAGATGATTTACACCGAAAAACTTCCGACAAAATCCGCCGCCCTGAAGCGCGAAGCCCAAATAAAAAGCTGGCGCCGCGATAAAAAACTTAATTTAACCGGCGCCCATCCAATCAAAAACCAAAACTGATATAATTTTTTTCATCGCGAGGGTTAGACCCCTTCAATGGTATTGAAATTCAGATTGTTCGTATGCCTAATAAATAAAATTTCAAATGAGAACCAGCGATGAAGATCGGCCGCGCCTGTTCCAGTTTGGATGGAACAGGCTCTTTTATTGAGCGCAATACCTCGGGGCTTTGCCCCGGGGCGCACCAAAAGGGTGCCCCCTTTGGTCGTTGTGCGGGGTTTATACCCCGCTCGACGAAATACATTTGGAAAATATATTTTTTATTATGCAAATCGAAATTTGATATTTTTAGCGATCGCTAAATTTATGGAATATTTTTTAGCGGGTTGATTTGTGAAAACCGGGATGGCTGGTATAATGGAATAAATTAAAAATTCAAATATGAAATACATTGTGGCGAATTGGAAGTGCAATCCGGAAAACAGAATTGAGGCCAAAAAAATCCTTTTGGGATATAAAAAGGGGATTAAAAAAAGCTTAAAAATCGCCGCGGCGGTTTGTCCGCCCGCGTGCTATTTGGAAACCGCCAAAGAAATTTTGAAAAGTGCGGCGGGGTTGGGCGGTCAAGATTGCCACTGGCAAAATTCGGGGGCGTTCACCGGAGAGATTTCGCCAACGCAGTTAAGAGCCGCGGGTTGCGGTTATGTTATCATCGGACACTCCGAACGGCGGCATATCTTCGGCGAAACGGATGAAACAATCAACAAGAAGGTGAAAGCCGCGCTGGCCGCGGGATTGGCGCCGATATTTTGTTGCGGTGAAACCCGCGGACAGCGCATTGACGGCAAAATCACCGATATTGTGGAGGCACAGATAAAGGAAGGGTTAAAGGATGTTGATTTAAATACCGCACCGGTGATGATTGCCTATGAACCCGTGTGGGCCATCGGCACCGGCCTTGCCTGCGAACCCGACGAAGCCGCGGTGGTGAGCCGGTTTATTAAAAATATCACCAATGAAAAAATCCCGCTGTTATACGGCGGGTCGGTGAATGCCAAAAACGCCGCGTCTTACCTCAAAGATGCCGGCTATTCCGGCCTCCTCGTTGGCGGCGCCTCCCTCGACCCTAAAGAATTCTGTGCTATCATTGCATCGGCAAAAATTTAATTTCCGCGGGCGAAATACGATTTAAATAATGTTTAAATCGTGTGTATGGATATACGGACATTCCAACATTCTCAAGAATGTTGGAATGTTTTTTTGGTGTTGGTTTTATATTTTTAGCGATTGCCGGGTTTGCATAATAATGGTTTTCGCCTGTTTTCCGGCAACCGCTCGTTGGTAATTTACTGTAAAAATGCGTTGATATTTCTGTTGGAGATGTTAATATCAAGAATTGGGAAATCAGGTAAAAATATGGAAAATTTTCACGAGGGATATTTTTTTAATCCGACCAAGGGGAATTTGAGTTTTGATGATGTTATTACGGAGATTTTTGCGTATATGGCCGAAGAGCCGCAACGGGAATATGAGATCGTGGTGGGGTGCGATTCGGCGTCGCTGGAACAGCCGCATTTTCCGGCCACGATCGTGGTGCGGCGCATGGGCGCGGGCGGGCGGTTTTTCTTGAAAAAAATCAGCTACGGCGGCAAAAAGTTTTACAATTTCAAACAGAGGATTTTGCAGGAAGTATTGCTTTCCTGCGAACTGGCGCTGATTTTGCGTGAAACTTTGGAAATGCACAAATTGATTTCGCCCGACAATTTAAAATGGGATTTTTCCTACATTCACGCCGATGTGGGCGAACGCGGCGCCACGCGGGAAATGGTGCGCGAAGTGACCGGATTGATCCGCGGCAACGGCTTTGAGCCGATGATCAAGCCGTTTTCGTTTGCCGCCTCGGCGATCGCGGATAAATACACTTGAAACAATTTCCAATGACCAATTTCCATTGAAAATTGGAAATTGGCAATTGAAAATCCAGGTATTGGATTGGCGTTGGGAATAATTTTTTGTTACAATGTAAGCATTAAACTCTAAACAGAGATATTTTTTTAAATTATGGTTAAAAAAGTTATTGATATTATGCCGCCGGCGGATAGAAACGCGGAGCGGAAATTCGAGGAAACCGATTTGGAGCAAAACGCGCTTTTGGAGCCGGACGATCTGCCGGTTAAAAAGATTGAGCCGCAAATAAAACCAAGAATGACTTTTATTAACCGGATGAATCCGGATGGCCGGCAGAATTCAGAAAAAATCAAGGAAAAAAGTTTTTTCAAAGGATTGATTCTGAAATTGGCGCTTGCGGTGGCGTTTGTGGCGTTGGCGATGTATGGCTTGGATTTGAAATTCGCCAAGGCCATAGTCAAGATATGGCCCGCGACCTCGATTTTAAGGCAGGATGTTAAAGTCGGCGTGGATCCGGCGACTTTGGAAATCAATAGAGAAAAAAATTTGATTCCGGGATTTGCGATTTCCGTGAGCAACACGATAAAAGGAGAATTTCCGGTGACCGGCAAGAAAGATGTGCAGGGAATGGCGCAGGGTACGGTGAAATTGTTTAATAATTATACGACCGCGCAAAGATTGGTTAAGGGTACGCGCCTGCAAGCGCCCTTGGATAAATTCCAACCCGCTTTGGCCGGCGATGAAACGCCGTGGTTCAAGACGACCGAGGATGTTGTTCTGGAACCAAAATCATCGACCACGGTGAAGGTGGTTGCCGCAATCGCGGGCGAAAAATATAATATTGACGCATCGGTGTTCTCGGTTCCCGGGCTGGTGGGCACGGCGCAATATACATTTGTTTACGGCCAGTCGTTTGAAAAATTCACGGGCGGATCGCAAAACAGCGCTCCCGAGGTGAAAAAAGAGGACATTGATAATGCCAAAATCGCGATGGCCGATCTTGCCAAAGAAGAAATTGAAAAGGAGCTCCAAGCCAAAGTTAAAGAACAGGGGCTGGAAATTGTTGACGCCAGCGTTGAGAAATTTGAATTAGGCACGACAACCATCATCGGGAAAGCCGGGGACAGTATTGCCAAAATCGGCGGCCAGATGATGGCCAAAGCAAGCACGGTGGCTTATAAAAAATCCGATCTTGAAAAATTAAGCAAAGATTTTATAACGGGTAAAATTCCCGCCGGAAGTTTCGCGAATGAAAAAAGCTTGGCCATTAAATCGTCGTATGCCGGAATTGACCCGGCGAACGGCAAGCCTTCTTTATCCGCGGCCGCGGAAGTGATGATTTATTCGGGGATGGGCGAAGCGGATTTAAAGAAGGGTTTATCCGAGAAGGGGCTTAAGGAGGCGCAATTATTTCTGATGAGCCAACCTGGGATGAAAGATGCCCAGATACAGCTTTCGCCGCCTTGGCGGTTGAATGTTCCCCGGGAATTGGATCGGATCGAAGTTCAAACCATATTGGAATGAATCGGGCGCGAAGAGTATGAAGCGGGTATTGGTATCGGTATTTGACTTTAATGAAGCTTTCTGGTATACTTATAAATTGTTTCAATGGAAAATAAAAAAGTATTGAGATTTCAAGGGCAAGTGTTTGAATCTTTACCGAACGCCAAATTCCGCGTAAAGCTTTCCGATGGCCGGGAAGTGATCGGCCATTTGGCGGGAAAGTTGAGAATGTTTAGGATAAAAATTCTGAATGGCGATATCGTGACGGTTGAAATGAGTCCTTATGACGAAAAAAAGGGAAGAATAGTGTATCGGGGTAAATAATTTTTTTAATTGCAATTATGAAGGTCAGAGCATCATTAAGAAAAATTTGCAAGGATTGCCAGATTGTCAAAAGAGACAACCGGATTTATGTTATTTGCAAGAAAAATCCGAAACATAAACAGCGACAGGGGTAAAAACATAAAACAAAATTGAAAGCTCGAAGATAAATATAAAAATAGAGCTTGAGTTTTTGTTTTGCGTTCCGTGCCATAATTTTAAAGAATTCATATGCCACGCATAATCGGTGTAAACATACCGGACAACAAACAAATCGGAATCGCGCTCGGATACATTTACGGGATTGGGAGATCATCGGCTAAAGTGGTGCTTGCCGAAGCCAAGATCGGCCCAACTGTCAAAGCAAAAGATTTGACGCCGGAACAGATGAAATTGATCGAGGAAATAGTCAAGAAGAATTACCGCGTGGAAGGCGATTTGAAGCGCGATGTGATGATGAACATCAAACGCTTGAAGGATATCGTGGCTTGGAGGGGTATGCGCCATTCCCGCAATTTGCCGGTCAGGGGCCAAAGAACGCGGACCAACACCAGAACCGTGCGCGGTAATATTCGTAAGACCGTGGGTTCGGGCCGCAAACCGGCAGCGACGCCGACATAAGACAAATTAAAAGTTGAAAAATCAAAAATCAAAATCAAGGAATAATATATTGTTAAAATTTTTAAAAAAATTTCAACACAATAATTTTTCATTTTGATATTTACATTTTAAATTAATTACAATGGGTAAGAAGCATGTTGCCACTCAAAATAAAGAGGAATTGTTGAAAGAACGGGATGCCGTTGAAGCCAAGGCAAAAAAGGAATTCACCGTAAAAATGCCCGGGCGCACAAAGCAAGGAATGGTTTACATTTCCTCGTCATATAACAATACGATTGTTTCGTTCGCCGATGAAAGCGGGAATATTTTATGCTGGAAGTCTTCGGGAAGCATCGGTTTCAAGGGTACCAAGAAAGGCACGCCGTTCGCGGCTTCCAAAGTCGCGGAAGCCGTGGCCGAGATCATAAAGAAAATGGCGGTTGAGAAAGTGCAGGTTTTGGTGAAGGGTATCGGTTCCGGCCGCGATTCGGCGATCAGGTCGCTGGCGGCGCGCGGTATTGATATTGTTTCGATAAAAGATATCACGCCGATTCCGCACAATGGTTGCAAACCGAGAAAGACCCGAAGAGTGTAAAAGTGAAAAGCCAAAAGATCAAAAATCAAAATTAAGGAAAATTATATATCATTGAAATTTTTTTCAAAAAATTTCAACACAAAAATTTTAAACTTTGATATTTAAATTTTAAATTATTTTCAATGGAAACGAACATAAAATGCAAGATTTGCCGCCGCGCGGGAGCCAAACTGCTTCTCAAAGGAAGCCGCTGTTACGGACAGAAATGCGCCATGGTGCGCCGTCCGACCGCTCCGGGCAAAAAAGGAAAGCGCCGGGCGCGATCCCTTTCGGAATTCGGCCGGGAATTGCGCGAAAAACAGCGCGTGAAAGCGTGGTATAACCTGCGTGAACAGCAATTCAAGAACTATGTGAAAGCTGTTCTCGCGAAAAAAGGAAGCGCCGAAGACCTGCCGCTGGCGCTGATGGGCGCGCTTGAAGGGCGGTTGGATAATGTTGTGTTCCGGCTTGGATTCGCACCCTCCCGGCTCGCGGCGAGGCAGTTGGTGAGCCATAAGAGTTTTTTGGTCAACGGAAAGCCGGTTAATTTGCCTTCATACAAGGTTGTTAAAGGAGATGTGGTTTCCGTGGCGCCGCGCAAAATCAAGAACGCTTATTTTGTCCAATTGCAGCCGGCCTTGAAATCCTACAAAACGCCGTTATGGCTGTCGCTTGACGCGGACAAAATGGAGGGCAAGAGAGTTGGCGATATTTCAATGGAAGAATTGGCTTTGCCCGCCGAGATCGGTTCGGTGTTTGAATTCTATGCCAGATAGCATTTAATTTGACATTTGAAATTTGACATTAATTCTAACGCCGTTGATTTCCTGGACGCAAATACCCGCGCGTGACGCGGTAAAACGTTCGAGGACTTACGGCAAAAAATCATGATACCATTACCGCTTGAACCCAAAGTAATTGATAAAAAAGGCAACAGCGCGTCAATCGAAATCGAGGCGCTGTATCCCGGCTATGGCGTTACCGTCGGCAATGCGTTGAGGCGGGTGATGCTGTCGTCGCTTGAAGGCGCCGCCGTGACCCAGATAAATATTAAAAATGTGCCGCATGAATTTTCGACGATCGCGGGAGTGATGGAAGATGTAATCACATTGATGATCAATGTTCGCCAATTAAGATTCAAACTGACCGGCGATGAGCCGCAGACTTGCGTGTTGAAGGCCAAGGGCGAGAAAGAGATCACTGGCGCGGATTTGGAAATTCCCAGCCAGTTGGAACTTGCCAATCCCGAAACCCACATTGCCGGTTTGACCGCGAAAAGTTCCAAATTGGAAATGGAAATCAAGGTTGAAAAAGGAACCGGCTATATGTCAAAAGAAATGCGCCAAACCAAAGCCAAGCTGGAAATCGGGGTGATTGCGATGGATGCGATGTTTACGCCGGTTAAAAAAGTCGGTTTCAAGGTTCAAAATATGCGCGTAGGCGATCGGACGGATTTTGACAAAGTAATTTTTGAAATCGAAACCGACGGCACCATCACTCCGGAAACCGCGTTCGCGCAGGCTTCGGAGATATTGGTCAGCCATTTTACGATGTTTCGGAATGTTTTCAACGCATAACCCAACCGATTAAATTTTAATTTTGACATTTGAGTTCTGATAATATTATTATGTACAAGAGAATTAAAGGTAAAAAATTCAGCCGGAAAACCGATCAAAGAAGAGCGTTTATGCGTTCTTTGGCGGTCAATCTGATATTGCGGGAAAAGATTCAAACCACCAAGGTTCGCGCGCGCCAGGCCGCGTCTTTCGTTGAGAGATTGATTACCAAGGCGAAGGTCGGCGATTTGGCTTCAAAAAAAGCTTTGGCATCAATTCTGCCCGAAGTCGCCAGCCGCAAATTGACGGCGGTGATCGCGCCCCGCTTTAAGGATCGTGCCGGCGGATATACTCGCGTCGCGCTTTTGGGCCAAAGACTTAAGGACGGAGCGCCCATGGCGGTGGTGGAATTGCTGGATCGGCCGTTGGCCGTTGAAACGGTCAAGGGAAAAAGCAAGCAGATCGCGGCAAAGAAAACCAAAAAGACCGCCAAAATCGAAAAGAAAGAAGAAATAAAATCTTAGTTATGAAAACGACTTCCATTAAAAGAGAAAAGCGAACAATCGATGCCACAGGAATGGTTTTGGGAAAGCTCGCGGTAATTGTTGCGGTATTCTTGCGGGGCAAGGATAAACCGGGATTCGCCAAAAATGTTGACGCGGGAGATTTTGTGACGGTCAAAAATTTCCGGAAAGTAATGATTACCGGCAAGAAGCTTGAGCAGGAAAAAGATTACCGTTACAGCGGTTACATGAGCGGTTTGAAAGCAACCACAATGGGGGAAACGATGGAAAAGAATCCCGGCCAGCTTTTGCGACAAGCGGTGTACCGCATGCTTCCAACCAACAAATTGCGCGACCAAATGATAAAACGGCTGACCGTGCAACAGTAAATGCAAATCAATATGGCAAAAACCAAGGATACTCAAAAAATTGAACCTAAAGAGACCAAGGCCGCGGGAACTAAACCTGCGGTGAAAAAGACGCATCCGGCGGTAAAAAAGACCGAAAAAACTCCGGAAATCGTTGCCGTAAAAATCGCGGAGATCAAAGTTGAAGATAGCGTTGCCAACGATACTCTGGACGCTTCGGGCAGGAAAAAGACCGACAAATATTATGAATCTATTGGCCGCAGAAAGACCGCGATCGCGCGCGTCCGTCTCTATACCCGCGGCGATAAAATATTTTTAGTCAATGACAAGCCGTTTGACCAATATTTCAAGACCGTTGAATTCAAAAATATTATTGAAGCGCCGCTGGTCAAAATGAATTGCACCGACAGATTCCGGGTTACCGCGCTGGTTAAGGGCGGCGGTATCAATGCCCAAGCCGAGGCGTTGCGCCACGGTATTACCCGCGCGCTGGTGTTGTTTAACGCGGATTTCAAAAAGCGGCTGAAAAAATCCGGCTATCTCACCCGCGATCCGCGGATGAAAGAAAGAAAGAAGCCGGGCCTGAAAAAAGCCCGCAGAGCTCCTCAATGGGCGAA
>JBARNX010000040.1:0-1621 GCA_049641805.1 Minisyncoccales bacterium | reverse complement strand
GGCATAAGGTATGTTTCGGCAGTGACTGCGCTGATCTATAAAACAAATTAACCAAAAAATGTCAAAAAAACAAAAAATCTGGTTCGCGGTATTTTTGGCGATGTTTGCGGTTCCGGAGGTGTTGTGGAGCCCGGTAAGCAATGTCATCTTTGGATTATTAAAAGATATGCCCTATAGGGATAATTTGTTGATGAGAACGGACAATAGAGATTTATTGGTATTCACGGTTTTTACACAATTTTTAGGCATATTTGGAATTAACAGTTTTTTGTTATTCAAGAAAATATATCGTAGCATAAAAGAGGGGTTAACTATTCTTGTGTTTTCCTTATTTTTGTGGTTGGTGGTTTTATTTGTGTTATGTATCCTTGTAGCTACGAGAGATATGTCGTTTTAATTGTGTTTTATGAAATTTTTTTTATTGTTCTTTTTATTTTTATTTAATGCTATTTTTTTGGCGTGGCAAATTCTTTTTGCGTTTGATTCGGGAATTGAGATAAGCAATGCTGATGAAGTATGGACTTCGGATATTGAAACAATTCCAAATGGGGCGGTTAACTCTACCGATGCTTCGGTTAAATTACCTAACGACGCCATCGTTTGCCGCGCCGATGAAGTTTGGGATTACGGATTTGAGCCGGTATCTCAAGATGTTATCAATTCTTCTGATGCACCCGTAAAATTACCCAACGAAGCAATAATCTGCCATGCTGACGAAGTTTGGAGCGATGGATTGATAAATGCTGATATTAGCTTTGATCCAACCGCGGACACTAAGACTCCGGTTTTATTTGTGCCGGGATTATTAGGAACGGAAATGTTTAAAGGAGATACGAGGCTATGGGCGTCTATTCTTAGAATGATAAATCCATTAAATTCCGATGATTTTATGGATCCCTTGAAATTTAAAAATACTTTAGTACCCGATGATCCAAGCGTATTTTATGGTTCAGTTCTTGTGAATCCAGACGGTTTGTATGATTATATTCAAGGATTGACCAGCGAATTCGCAAAACAGGGATATATCGCGGACAAAGATTTTTTCACTTTTCCGTATGATTGGCGCTATGGCGTGAGTGGGGTTTATCCTGACGGTAAAACAAACAGCGTTTTATTAAAGGAAACGATTGGCCGTTTGGCGAAAAATTCGCCAACCGGCAAAATCGATATTATCGCACACAGCATGGGCGGGTTGGTCGTCAAAAAGTATGTGATGGACAACAATGATCCGAAAATCAACAAGCTTGTGTTTGTCGGCGTACCCAATCTGGGATCGCCGCAATCGGCAAAAGCTTTGCTGATAGGGGATGATTTCAAGGTACCGGGCCTCAATCAGGACGAGACCAAAAAGATCAGCCGGAATATGCCCGCGGCATATGATCTTTTGCCAAGCGCGCCGTATTTTGCCAAGCGCGGCGGCTATCTGGCCCAAATCGAGGCGTTTATCCAGCCCACCATATATTTTAAAACCTTGGATTACGGCCAAACTTACAATTATCTCAACCAAAGATTGAATTCAACCGCGCTGGCAAATGCGCGAAATCTGCGGTCAGCGGATAATTTCGACAATTACGACATCAGGAGCAAAATTTCCAAGACATACAATATCGTTGGCTGCAAA
>JBARNX010000011.1:0-2544 GCA_049641805.1 Minisyncoccales bacterium | reverse complement strand
GATATTCCCGATTCATCGTGGAATCCCAGCTTAAAATGATGTTTGTGGGCCCATTTTTTTTAACCTTGGAAAGGTTTTCACCCTCCAAGTTTTGATGGCTTTTTCATCTCTTTCTTTGGCTTTGATTTCGGGTTTTTGACTGGTAAAACCCAGTGAAATTACCACTCTCCAGACATGGCCGGGGTGATATTTTGTTCCCGATATCTTTTTAATCAAATCGCGCAATCTTCCCAGCGTCCAAAGGTCAGTGGCGTATCCTTGCTTTTGCGCCCCCCTGAGGATCGCTTGCTTAATTTTGCGTTTTTCCTCTTGGGTCAATTTGGAATCCGGCCCGGGATTGCCTTTGCTTTTCAAGCCATCCCATCCTTTAGCTTTGTATGCTTCCACCCAATTGCTTACCGCCTCAAAGCTGACTCCCAGCTTTTTGGCGATTTTGTATTGGGTTTTACCTTTTTCCCAAAGCCTAACGGCTTTGATTCTCCTTTTTTGAAGCTCATCCTTGCTTTTGCAAGATGATGAAGATTTATGGTTTTTCATATGCCTTCATTATCCCACAAAAGCGGTAATAGTCAAGTTATTATACGAAGGTCAATAGAGCTGTTTGGTACTTTTCCTGCTACCAACGTTATTGTCGCATCGTCTTTGTCGACATAGGCAGCAATTTGAGCCAGCCCTTCCCAACCTTTTGGACTATTCTCCCTCTCGACCGCGGTTGTAAAAGCAAGCTCAGCCTCAGCATATTCCTTTCGCCGGAAATTAGCCCACCCTTTGATTACAAGAATCGGAATCGGCATTTCCGCCAAAGAAAAATATCTTTTTGCTATGCGGGCAAGAATTTCTTCATTCTTACCACCTTCATACAGAGTATTAAGCTCTTTTTCAAAACTATCCATAACAATCTCCTTTCCCCGTACCCACGGTGAAACTACAATTATAAAAGCACTGATTTTGTTTTTTGTCAAATTGTAAAATCTGGGCGTTGGGATAGAATGAAAATACATATTGTTTCCATTATTATGTCGAGAAAATTTCGGACTTTTCTATTTGGGTTTTTTGTTTTGCTGTTCGCGGTCGCGGCGCCGGCGCTGGTGCTTTACGCGCAGGGTTACCGGATCAACTGGCCCATTGAATCCGGAAAAAAACTGGTGGTGATGACCGGCGGGTTTTTTGTTAAGGCCAGCCCCAAACAGGTAAACATCTATGTGAATGAAAAACCCGCAAAACAAACCGATTTTTTCTTTGACACGGCGCTGGCGGACAATCTGCTTCCCCGCAAATACAAATTCGAAGTCAAAAAACCCGGCTATCAAACCTGGGAAAAAAATCTGGAAATAAAAGAAAAAGAAGTTACCGAAGCAAGAAACATTTTCCTGTTTCCCGACCGGACAGATTTCACCGGCGTCGAGAGCGGCGTTGACGCCATCCTGCCTTCGCCCGACGGACAAAAAATCGCCTTGCGCGAAAACAGCGAGAATGGCTGGAGCTTGAAACTTTATGATATTTCCCAAAACATCACTTTAAAACTCGCCGACCAAAACAATTTCGCCGGCAAAAATCCGGCGTTCGCCGGATGGAATTGGACCGATGCCAAAACATTGGAAGTAAAATTAAACTCCGCCAGCGCTTCAACCACATACGATATCGCCATCGATAAAAATCCTCCCCGGCTGATAAAAAAAACAAACTCAAACGCCACTTCGACAGCCCCGGCAAACATAAAAGCGGACGATAAGTATTATTTGGGAGATGACGGCTTTGTCTATAAAAACGACAATGCCGCGGCTCCCGCCAAAGCCGGGCCCGGACAAATAACTATTGCGCCGAACGCCGAACGCCAATTATGGGTTTTTGGCGACTATATTTTTGCCCGCGCGGATTCGCATCTATACATTTCGAATTCATCGCTGGAATCATTTGAAAAAATTTCCGGCGCTTTGTCGGGCAATCCGAAGCTTTCCCCCGACGACAGAAAAGTTGCCTATGTGTCAGACTCCGAAATCTGGGTGTTCTTCATCGCAAATAAAACCGACCAGCCTCAATTCGCCGCAGGCGACAAAATCTTTATTGCGCGGCTTTCCGAAGAAATCGCGAATTGCGATTGGTTCAATTCCGATTACCTGGTCTTCACCGCCGGCGACAGCATCAAAACCGCCGAAATCGACCCGCGCGACAAAACAAACATCATTGATCTGGCCAAAATATCTCAAATAACCAATTCCGGTCCAAACAACGAGCCGCAGCTCTTCGCAAACCCGGACAAAAAAACCATTTATCTGTTCTCCAGCGGCACCCTCTACAAATCTAAAACAATCGAATAGCCGTTTCAATCTTTAACCATTAAATTTAAAACCGCCTCGCGATCGCGAGGCGGTTTGATTTTGTTTTTGCTACAATCTATAAGCTAGCGCGTTTACCGTTTCGCCCATTGAGGAGCTCTGCGGGCTTTTTTCAGGCCCGGCTTCTTTCTTTCTTTCATCCGCGGATCGCGGGTGAGATAGCCGGATTTTTTCAGCCGCTTTTTGAAATCCGCGTTAAACAACACCA
>JBARNX010000006.1:0-17304 GCA_049641805.1 Minisyncoccales bacterium | reverse complement strand
TTTGGCGGGTTTTTGTTAGCCCGCGGGATTTTTGATTATTTCTAATATTTCTAATAAACTGGATTTGTAAGTTTCCGGTTTATGGGGCATCAGGCGCATAATCTCAATTTTGAGGTTTTCTTTTTTTTTATAATCGGGTAAATTTTTGGTAAATGAATTTTGGTCGTAGCCAAGCGCGATAATGTCGGGCTTGATTTTTTTTATTATTTCGTAGGGATTACCGATGTTGCCCAGCATCGCCTCGTTAACCAGTTGGCATTGTTTGACCGCCTTCAAGCGCAATAATTCACTGCGCTTGGGAAAGCGGCCCTTAACCTCGTTAACCGTCACATCCCGTCCGACAACCACAACCAGATAGTCGCCGAGTTTTTTTGCCTGCTCAAAAAAGTTGATGTGGCCGGGATGCAGGCCGTCAAATGTGCCGAAAACAACTACTTTTCCCATATTGCCGAAATTTAAATTCCAAAATACAGTTTACAGGGGTCGCACCCCTGCGATTACACAGGGGAACGACCCCAAATGCAGGATACAAATTCGTTACTTTTTTGCGGTGATTTTGGTCATTCCTCCCAGATATGGTTGCAGAACTTTCGGAATGGCGATTGAGCCGTCTTTTTGCTGGCAATTTTCCAAAATCGCGATCAGAATCCGCGGGCTGGCCACCACCGTATTGTTGAGCATATGCGGATATTTGATACTTCCTTCTTTGTCGCGATAGCGGGTGCTCAAACGCCGCGCCTGCCAATCGGTGAGGTTGGAATCCGAATGCGTTTCGCCATAAGCGTTGCGGGATGGCATCCAGGTTTCAATGTCATACATTTTGTATTTGCCCGCGCCCATATCGCCGGTGCAGATGCTTAAAATCCGATGCGGCAATTCCAGATCCTTCAAAATTTCCTGGGAAATCTCACGCATCGTTTCCAGCCATTTAGATGATTCTTCAATATCATTCTTGCAAATCACCACCTGTTCCACCTTCATAAATTCATGCACGCGGTACAAACCTTTGGCATCTTTGCCGTAACTGCCGATTTCGGACCGGTAACATTGGGAAATCCCGCACATTTTAATCGGTAAATCTTTTTCATTCAGAATCTGGCCGGCGTGATACGCCAATAATGACGGTTCGGCCGTGCCGCCGAGATATAACCCTTCCTTAACCGCTTCGCCGCTCTCAATCTTTCCGGGATTGGCGATTTGATACACTTCGTCTTTGCCGGCCGGAAAATGCCCGGAACCGACAAAAGCGAATTCGCGCAGGATCGTGGGCGGAACAAACATCGTGAATCCTTTCTCGCGCAATAAATTAAGCGCGTGCCAAAGAACCGCAAAATGCAGAAACACCGCCTCGTTTTTGAGATAATAGCCGCGAAAACCGCTGGTTTTAACGCCCGCTTCGGTATCGATCAAATCCAAATCTTTACCGATTTGAATATGATCCTTGATCGGAAAATCAAACTTCTTGGGTTCGCCCCAAGTCTCGGCAACCACATTGCCGCTTTCGTCCGGTCCGACCGGAGAATCATCGGAAGGAATGTTGGGAACGCTAAGCATTAATTGTTCGTATTCCTCTTCCAGTTCCTTGGATTTTTTGTCCAAATTGCCCACATTCTCATCCAGCGCCTTCATCGCTTTGATGATGCCTTCCCGTTCAACCGCGTCCTTCGCTCTCGGGATTGCTTTCGAGGCTTTGTTTTTTTCAGCCGCAATCGCTTCCAATTCCCGCATTACTTTTATTCTTTTTTCATCAACATCCAAAAGATGGTCAATATCGCACTTAATATTTTTTTTCTTACACGCATCCTTAACTATGTCGAGATTTTGTCTGATAAATTTAATATCGAGCATTTCATTAAATCAAAATTTAAAAATCAAAATGGAAAATGACAATGTAAAATTTTAAAATTAAAAATACATCGTCATTTTGACATTTTTAACCGTCATTTTGATTTTTGATATTTACATTTTCAATTTCCTTCTATTTCTTGTTGCGAATTCAAATCAACCGATTTCGGTTCGGTTCTTGGCTTCATAATTGGAAAAAGGATAATTTCGCGCAGAGCATTGGAATCGGTAAGCAAAGCAACCAACCGGTCAATACCCATACCAAAACCCGCGGCCGGCGGCATACCGTGCTCCAGAGCCTCGATAAAATCGGTATCAGTGCGCTGGGCTTCTTCAAAGCCATTTTTGAACATATCTTCTTGTTCCCGAAACCGATTATATTGTTCAATCGGATCGTTTTGCTCGGAAAACGCATTGACCACTTCAAATCCGTTAACGATCAGCTGGTAATTCGCAAGAATTTCCGAATCCTGATCCAACTGCTTAGCCAGCGGCTTGCACTCTTTGGGATAATGAATCAAAAATGTGGGCTGAATAATTTGCGGTCGGCAATATTTTTTGTAGATTTCATCGGCAATTTCGGCTTTGCCCGCGAATTTGTCAAACTCCACGCCCAAATCTTTGGCTTTGGCGGCCAACCCGTCGCGGTTCAATTCCCAATAGTCAACTTTGGCATATTTTTTCAATAATTCGTTGAATTCCAGCCGCGGCCAGGGTGTGCTAAAATCAAGCTCGGTTTCTTGATAAACAATCTTATTTTTGCCGAAAACTTTTTCCAAGATCGCGGCAAACATTTCCTCGGTCAGCTTCATTAAGTCCTTGTAGGATGCGTAAGACCAATAAAATTCCAGCATCGTAAAATCCGGGTTGTGCTGCTTGTCCACGCCCTCGTTGCGAAAACATTTGCCGATCTCGTAAACCTTTTCAAATCCGCCCACCAGCAACCGTTTCAAAAATAATTCCGGCGCGATGCGCAAATAGACATCCATATCGTAAGCGTTGAAATGAGTTTTAAAGGGCTGGGCGGTCGCGCCGCCATAAATCGTTTGCAAAGTCGGCGTTTCCACTTCCATGAAACCGCGCTTGTCCAAAAATTCGCGGATCGCGGTTATCACCTTGGTGCGGACAACAAACTTTTGTTTGATTTCATCATTAAAAATCAAATCCAAATAACGCTTGCGGTAGCGCTCCTCGGTATCCTGCAAACCGTGCCATTTTTCCGGCAACGGCAGCAGGCTTTTTGACAGCATTTTGTAATCGCGGACATCCACGGTTTTTTCGCCGCGCTTGGTCACAAACAAAATACCGCGGACTTCGATGAAATCGCCAATGTCAAAATTATCGCAAAAGAATTGGTATGATTTTTCGCCCAGCCCGTCTTTCTTGAAAAACGCCTGGATTTTGCCGGAACCATCTTCCACATCCACAAACGACAGGCCGCCATGCCCGCGCATAGATTTCATCCTCCCGGCAAGTACAATTTCTTTCTCATCTTTTATCAACCGATCCCAATCCAAAAAAGCATCACTGATCGTGTGTGTCCGATTGGCCGCGATCGGATAGGCCCAAACCCCAGCCTTTTTCAAATTTTCCAGCTTCTTCAGCCGGGCCGCTCTAAGTTCCTCAATATTTGCCATAAATTAAAAAACCATTCACTTTTAACCATTAACCATTGACAAAATAACATATTTAAACCCAAAATTCCAGTTAATAGTTAATGATCAAAAGTCAAATGTTGATTTTTAATCATACCCCATTTCCCCCTCCCCGCCAACCTTGACAATCGGTAATTAAGTTGTATGCTAATAACAATTTTAGGCAAGGTGAAATAAATGAAATGTAACAAGGAAGAAATCGAAAGCGTTGGACCATTGGTCTCAACATGCAATGATGTGGAAGCAATGCTCATAGACAACAATATGAGCAATAATGCAAAAAAGACGATGGGTCATCAGGCCCTCGGAATGGCGATTTGGAGGCTCAACGATTTCGGTGAAAATTTCACCGAGAAAGATAAAAAAGAGTTCAAAGAAAGAGTCCAAGGCCTAAGAGACAGATTGAACAGCCTCGAAACAACACGCGCTGTTGAAGTCCCAATCATTGGAACCGGCTTCACAATGAAAGCTTGAGGGCGTAAAACCTTTTTTTCGCCCTTTCTAATTTTTTTATCCAAAACCCAAGAAATTGGCGTTTTTTTAATACAAAAATAATAATACAGTTTAAAAGAAGCCGCACCCCTGCTCTTTTTAAATATCACTTATTCATCGGGGATGGTCGCAGGTAAAGACGATGTCGCGGCAATGGTGGCATTGGCATTTCCAGTAACCATTGCCGCCGCGGTTTCCGAAATCCTGACGCCGCTGGCATCTTTGGGCTCGAAATACCATCCCAACACCTCCTTGGCCACCGGCAAAACCGCCAGCTGGCCTTCGTGGACTTCTTCCATCATCACCAGCAGAACGATTTGGGGATCATCGTAGGGCGCGAATACGCCCACCCAGCTGTTCATCAAGTCCTTGCCGTTGCTATCCTTGCGCAACTGCGCCGTGCCGGTCTTGGCGGCCATCGGAACGCCCAATGAATTTAAGATCAGCGACGACGCCAATGGCGCGCCGGCACCGTTAACGCCGTGGCGCATACCTTCGCGAATCACTTGCAAATTTTGCGGGTCGATAAAACCCTCTTTTAATATGATTGGTTTTTTTTCCTCGACAACGCTTCTGTCTTTATCGACAACCGTCTTCACCATTTGCGGCTGATAAAGCGTGCCGCCATTGGCGATGGCCGCGTAAGCATTGGCCACTTCAATGGGCGTAATACCGATAAATCCCTGGCCGATTGCCAGATTGTAAGTATCGCCATCGGTCCATCCTTGATCCTGCGTTCCCGCGAATTTTTGCTTTTTCCATGCCGGATCGGGAATAAATCCGGCAACTTCGCCGGGTAAATCGATATTGGTGGCGGCTTCCCAACCGAACAAATCGAGATATTTTTTGATTCGCGTTGGTCCCAATCCTTGCTGATTTTCGTAACCGCCGCCAATAGTCTGAAAATAAGCATTGCACGATTCGGCGATCGCTTTGTACATATTGGTCAAGCCGTGGGTATGGTTGTCGGGAATGAACCATATTTTTTCCGGATTGTACGCGTCTTGTATTTTAAGCCCGCCTTGGCAATTTATGTTCTTATCCGGCGCGATGATTTTTTCCTGCAATGCCGCCGCGGCTTCCAGCGGCTTGATGGTTGAACCGATTAAATATTTTCCGGAAATCACGCGGTTGAACAACGGATCGGTTTTATCTTCAAACAAGCTTTTCACATCCTGCGACCCGCCGGCCGCAAAAACATTATTGTCGTAATCGGGAAAAGATACCATTGCCAGCACTCCGCCGGTTTTCGGATTCAAGGCCACGGCCGCGCCTTTTTTCAATCCCAAATTTTCCAACTGCCGCTTCATTGAATCATATAGTTTTTTTTGCAAATCATAATCGAGCCATAATTGAATACTGTCGCCGGACTCCGGAGTTTCGGCTACATCGCGGGAAATAATGTTTCCCTTCGCGTCGCGCTCGATTCGGAGTTTGCCCGGATCTTTGCGCAAAACACTCTCGTAAGAACTTTCCAGTCCGGAACGGCCGATATAATCATTGATCGAATAAATGTTCATTGCCGCTTTCCATTCGTCAGGTTCGATCTTTCCCATATATCCAAGCAAATGCGACAAACCAATGTCTTTGACATAACCGCGAATGGGCCGCCGAACAATGGAGCATCCCGGAAAATCGGCAATCCGCGCTTCAAGAACAATCAGCGCTTGATGCCCCAAATTCTCCACAGTGGGAATCTTGGCGCCGGCAATCGCGTTTTCGATCTGCCCTGCGTCAATCTCCGCGACCGCCGCCAAACCGGAAATCAACGCTTTTTTCCTCGGGCCGACGGGCATTTTTTCGTCAATACATTGCAAGTCGAATGTTGATAAATTTTCCAACAGGGGATTAAAATTGCTGTCATAAATGATCCCTCGATCGGATTGCACTTTATAAAAAAGATATTTGTTTTGCGCGGCTTGAGCTTGAAACCCGGTGCCTTCGACGACCTGCAATTCCACCACGCGGCCCAGCGCCAACGCAAAAAGAACCGCGGCCAGTATCAGCGGCAATCGCAAAGATTTCCGGGGCAAAGATATTTCGAATTTTTTTTCGCCGATATCGGCCGTTTCCTCGTGTTTCTTGGCCAGATAATCATAAAATATTTCATGCGGCTCAATATCTTCGCGCCGGTCAAAAAAAATTTTACCGTTTTTTTTACCAATATGAAGGAATCCGAACATATTTTTTAACCACAAATTTTATCAATGCCACCAACGCCAGAATAAAAATCATCCAAAAGCCGAAGAACCTGCTCGAATACAAATCAAGAAAAAAGCCTCCGCAGAAAGCGGCCAGCCAGCCAAACTTGTTGCGCCGGCGCTCGAAAAGCGCGGTAATAACCACGGCGATGTTCACAAAATTCACCCATTCAAACCATCCCGACAAGAACACTTCAAAATGCGGAGCAAAACTCGCCTGCGCGATAGCCAAGATTCCCAGAGCTGCGATTACGGCAACTTGTATTTTTCTCATTCCTTGATTTGGTTTTCAACCGCCGCGGTTCCGTTTTGAAAACCGGCCGGATATTTCCCGCTGGCCGCAAAAACATCGATATCTCCGTTGATATCGAAAGCCAGCGACAATTCGGCGGATTGAAAAGTCTCTATATCGTTTTTATCAATTTCTTTTATGCTCCCCACAACCAATCCGGCCGGAAAAATCCCCCCCAGCGCGCTGGTGGTAACCGGCATATCATTTTTCAATTCATTGCCTTTTGATACCAGATCAACATAAGCCGAAAATCCGCCCTTGCCCCTTACGAGGCCGTCAATCCCTTCCGACCCGATCTTTACATCAAAAGAAAAACTCTTGTTTGTAACCAAAGTAACCTCGGAAAAATCATCGTACACTTTCGATATTTTGCCAACCAGCGCTTTTTGCCCGGTTATCACCGGCATTCCCGCCAGCACCATATCTTTGGCGCCTTTATCGATTATCAAAACATCCTGCGCGATGTTTTTACCCACGATACGGGCCAGCTTTAAATCGAAGTCTTTATCCAGCTCCAAATTCAAACCTTCCCTAAGCGTGGCGTTCTCATTCTCCAATTCGCTGATCCGCGCGTTCTTCGCCGATAAATCAACCGTATCCCGGCGCAAACGCGCGTTTTCATCGGCCAGCGCGCCCGCTTTGGAAAGCGGCTCAAAAAATCCGTAGACCCGCGCGCCCGCGACCCAAGCGCCGCTTTGCAAAGGTTTAACAATAAAATAAGCCGTGTTTTTAACCGCCGAATTAATTATCGGAACATTCATTATGGCAATTCCGGCGGCGGCCGCCGCGACCGTAACCGCCGCCGCCAATCCCCGCGAAGCAGATATTTTCATATAACAATTATATATCAGATACCCAAGAATTTTCCACCCCTGCGCAAAAATTTCACGCCGCCGCGCGGACAATTTCAAGCGCTGTGGATAACTCGCGGGTGCGCCTATTGACAAAAATTTGCAGATAACTAATATATGAAAATGTGATAACATTTTCATGGTTTCGGAATCGCCGAAACAAAGAAAATCCGCCAAGGTTTTTAATCTTAAAAATCCAGCAAATCATAGCCAAAGGTCGAGATATTTTTTTAAATATCTTTTATTATTCGGGAAGCTTTCCAAAACAATGCGCATAATCCGGTTGTCGAATGAAACAAAAACGCAAACGGAATACGCGTACCGTTTTGGAATGCTTCCTTAAAAGGAACTTTAATGATAGACGACACAATACAAACCGCGATCGCTTCGCAAGAATTGGAAAATTACGACGATAACATCGTTGACGATGATTTATCCGACGACGATGACGATTCGACTCTGGTCGACGACGATGATACCGGCGACGATCGCGAAGATGAAGCCGACGGCGACTTCTAAAAACCAAAAAACCGCGCTGATCTTACGGATGCGGTTTTTTGTTTGGAAAGCAAAAGGTTAAACGCATTCTATATTTTTAGCTATGGCTAAATTTATAGAATCAGTTTAATTCAAAATAATCACGAACCCGCTGGTCGTTCTCTATTTCGGAAGCGGTGATAACTTTCATTTCGTCATCGGTCAAACCAAAAAAATCGCGCAGAATTTTAATCACATTTTGGAACTCGTACGGGCAAACCCACACGCTTTTTTGCAACTGGAACAGATTAAGTTGTTTTAACTTACCGCGCAAAGCCTCTCTTTTGTTTTTGTGTTTATTGGAAATGTCAAAAATCAATATTCTCCATTTTTGATCCCAAGTTTCAGCTTTGGCAATCTTTAAATCGTTTATCTGGTATTTGCCCGCCTTTTTAACGCCTTTTTCGGTAAGCGCGATATACATTTGCCGTCCGCGATACTCAATGTCAACCAATCCTTTGCTTCGCAAATAATAAAAAGCGCTTTGTATTTTTTCTTTTGGAAATTCTTTTTCCTCTAATTTTCTATTTTTATTCTTCATCCTCCCGCGGCGTTTCATCTCTTTCATTAATGCCCGCGATAATGCCGATCCAAACTGCGGCGAAGCCGCCGCGACCGCCACCGCCCCAACAACGAGTAAAGCATTGAGAATTGTTTTTGCCGTTCCCGTTTTCCTCTCCATATTTCCAATTTATCATTATTCTATAAATTTAGCCATAGCTAAAAATATAGAATCATTGTTTAACAAAAAAATACTTGCACAATACCGAGCGGATTTTGCGAGGGAGTCGGGATGGGTTCAGGCCGGGTCGCGATTTGTTCAATCGTATATTTCG
Organism: Minisyncoccales bacterium; assembly: GCA_049641805.1. Taxonomy (GTDB): domain Bacteria; phylum Patescibacteriota; class Minisyncoccia; order Minisyncoccales; family UBA5738; genus UBA5738. Next base: position 8,595 of record JBARNX010000006.1, on the reverse strand, counting down.
TGGTCGCCAATGGTTATCAAAAAAATTTCATTATTCTTGCCGTAACGAAATATAATCCGGCAATCATAACTGACGGTAAACGCCCAATACTCCGCAAAACGGCCATGCAATTTATGGACACGCAAACGAGAATCGGACAAATCAATTTTAAAAATTTCAAGCGCGATTTCCGATTTATCTTTTAAAGAACCGGACAGCTTTTTGTAATTGCTTTCAAATTTTGCCGTAGGAATAATTTTCATCCGACAGTTTTATCTTAATTCTTTCAGTGATTTTATTTCTTTGATTCTTCCCGCGGCAATATCCTTTTCCGCTTCGTCAATTTCTTTTGCCAATTTATCTTCTTGCCATAAACGAACCAAAAAACGGACAAACTCGCTTTTTGAAACGAAATTGCCGATTCTTGCTTCTTTTTCAATTTGCTCGTCCAATTGCTTTGGAAGCGACATACTCACGACCTCAAGATTATTTGCCATATAATTTGCATACTTTATCCGATATTGTCAATTTAACAAAAAACAAACCAAAAGTAAAATCTCGCGATTATGCAAGTTTAGCCATGACTAAAAATACATAATGGGATGTGTAAAATAAAAAGAGGATTGGATTATTCCTCATTGTTTAGATTTTAAAACTCGTTGCAACAATACTTTGACCAAAGAACCGTCATCTGCCATTCGCGCCAATTCTTTGGACGACATACCTTCCTCTATCAACATTTTGCGCATCTCGTTATTTAAGTTATCGAATACACCCAATAACACAACCGCATAATTTGTTAAAGTAATATCCCCCGCTTCTTGAGCAACGAGTTTGCTATTGATTAGTTTGTCTAAAATATCTTTTAGCGTACCTTTTGGCAATGCGGTTTTTTTCTTCAAGCTGGTAAATGTTTGAGGTTGGCTTTCCCTGATTATATTTAAAACCATCATTCCCGGAAATCCCGTTGCGCTCAATTCGCGGATTGTTTTCCAAGGATTTTTCATTTCCGGTATAAATCCCGGATTTTTTTCTATGTCTGCCATTAATATCACCACTATTATCCAATCATAAAAAAATAATTTTGTCAAGATAAATATGTAACAAAAAATTGCGCGCATTGTAAGAAAGCTACCTACTTTCGCCTTGCGACTATCATCGGCCTTGAGAGATTTCACTTCTGTGGTCGGGATGGGAACAAGCAGTGAATCATTGCCGAGGCCAGACCTCGGCAATTTAGAATATCCCAACTTATTTTGAGGTTATCCAGCCAGCTAATCTTATAGCAGGAAATCCGCTCCAAATGGATTTCCGATAAAAAGAATTATATCCCGGCGTCTGCAATCCGACTCGAGCCGAAAAACAACCATATTTATCTAACCCATCATTAAAAAACGCATTTTCGATTTTAAATCCGATAACAACAGTCTCGGCTTCGGAGACGGAAATCGGCATAGGTGCGTCTTTTTTAAGATCGTATAGAAATAATTGCTGGGATCCTTGCGGTTCCATATATAAGTATATAAAATTTTGAGAAGGCCGTGGGCAGGCCTTAGGCAATAAGTAGATCGTCGCGCCAACAAAAAACACAAACAAAGATATTGAAATCAATGCCCATAAAAACTGACTGTAAATTAGACTTGTAATAATAAATTTTTTATTCTTGGGCCCGTTGCCGAATAATCGCCAAGCACAGTAAATAAAACCGGCCGCAAGCGCCAAAACCATAACTGCGTAAAGAATCCCGAACAGAAAATGATCCGCAAAATACATCCTTAAAATAGTTGCTGATTCAGGAAGAACCAGAGACAAAAACACCCAATAACAAAAAAGCTGCAAAAGATGGTTTTTTTTATTTTTTATTGATTCTTCCGCAGCGATATGCCAAAGAATTAGAATCGAAAGCAAAATCGGAAGGAAGGCAGCGATATTGAGCTGATTCGCCCACACTTCCCAAATCCAAAAACCGAGAACAGTAAAAGTTGTGCTGATCGCAAGCGCTAATTCTAAATTTTGAAGTATTGTTTCTTTGTTCATTGATAAATTATATCACTAAATCGAAAAGAAGATATGCATAACAAAAAATTGCGCGCATTGTAAGAAAGCTACCTACTTTCGCCCGATCGGACTATCATCGGCCCTGATGGATTTCACTTCTGTGGTCGGCATGGGAACAGGTGGAGCACCATCGGTATAGCTTCCTTACAATGCGCGCAATCGCGTATTGTTTTGTTGTGTTAGTTATTTTATTCCAATTTCAATCTTTTTGCAACTCAATTAAGGTCATTAATTGCTAACCAAGGCAATTTTGATCGTTTATTAGTACTGCTTGGCTGAACACTTTGCAGTGCTTACACCTGCAGCCTATCAACCTCCTGTTCTTGGAGGAAACTAAGAGTTATAATCTTGGAGGAGGCTTCGAGCTTAGATGCTTTCAGCTCTTATCCGTTCCCGACTTAGCTACCCAGCAATGCTCCTGGCGGAACAACTGGCACACCAGAGGTCAGTTCAACCCGGTCCTCTCGTACTAGGGTCGACTCTCCTCAAAACTCAAACGCCTGCGATAGATAGGGACCGACCTGTCTCGCGACGGTCTGAACCCAGCTCACGTACCATTTTAACCGGCGAACAGCCGGACGCTTGGGAGCTTCTCCACCCCCGCGCTATGATGAGCCGACATCGAGGTGCCGAACACGACCGTTGATATGGACTCGTGGGTCGTACTAGCCTGTTATCCCCGGAGTAACTTTTGTTTGATAATCTCTGCCGATTCTAATAACCAGCATCGGTTCACTAAGTTCTGCTTTCGCATCTGCGCGACACATCCGTCTTGCAGTTAAGCCAGCTTATGCCTTTACGCAACATGCACGATTTCCATCCGTGCTTAGCTGACCTTTAAACGCCTCCGTTACATTTTAGGAGGCAAGCGCCCCACTTAAACTGCCCAAGTGACACTGTCAACTCGCGTATTAGAATGATGAACTTTAAAGATGGCTATTTCACTGTCGGATCAGCCCCGTCCGAAAACGAAACCTCAAATCCTCGCCACTATTCTACGCATCAAAATTCAAAACTCAATATCACCCTACAGTAAAGCTTCCGGGGTCTTTCCGTCTAGTCGCAGGTAGGAAGTATCTTCACTTCCATTACATTTTCACCGAGTAATTCGTGGAGACAGTTCTCAGATCGTTATACCTTTCATGCGGGTCGCAACTTACGCGACAAGGGACTACGCTACTTTAACACGGTCAGAGTTACCGCGGACGTTCACCCGTAGCTTAGACCGATGAGCAAATCCGATCTTGCGATCAAATCCACCCTCAGCTTTAACACACGGGCACTGGTCAGGTCTCAGCCCCTATATTTCCTCTTACGAGTTTAGCAGGGACCTGTGTTTTTGGTAAACAGCCGCCTGAGAATCCTTCGCTGCGCCCTCCATATTGCTATGAAGGGAATGCATATACCTAAGGTACGCATACTTGTTTGCCTAGTTCCTTCACGAACTTTCACTCGTTCACCTTGGCAATTTGACGCCAACCCACCTGTGTCGGTTTACGGTACGGTTTCCCTTTCTTGATAGCCCTTGAAAGGTTTTTCTGGGAAGCTTGCTCGTCTGAATCTATCTCCCTTGCGGGAAACATCTCGACAATTCTTTTGTCCCGAGCTTGCGCCCGGAACAATCAAATTGGCAACGGGAATCCAATAACCCGCCCAGAGTACTAAACTTCGTCACTTTCTCAGCAAGAAACGGAAGGACTGGAATATTAACCAGATGTCCATCAGCTGCGCCTCTCGGCTGTGCCTTAGGACCGCCTAACCCGTGACTGATCACCATTGTCACGGAACCCTTGGGTTTTCGGTGTGCATGGATCTCACATGCATTGTGGTTACTCATGCCAACATTCTCACTTCCCAACGCTCCACGAAACCTCACGGTTCCGCTTCACTGCAATGGGAACGCTCTCCTACCGCGCATCGCCTTGCGGCAATGCACCCTCGTCTTCGGTATCAGGCTTGAGCCCCGTTAATCTACGGCGCAAAACTCCTTAGCTAGTAAGCTGTTACGCACTTTTTAAAGGATAGCTGCTTCTGAGCTAACCTCCTAGCTATCAGAGGAATCTCACTTCCTTGTTTTGCACTTAGCCTGATTTGGGGACCTTAGACTGAGGTCATGGGCTTTCCCCCTTACGACCACGGACCTTAGCGCCCGTAGTCTTACTGCCCTGCAATGGTTCCGGCATTCGGAGTTTGATAGAAATACCTGACTTTCGCCACGGAATTTCTTTCAGTGCTCTACCTCCAAAACCATTAGCGCAGGACGCTAACCCTAAAGTTATATCGGAGAGAACCAGCTATTACCAAGCTCGATTAGCTTTTCACTTCTTACCACGACTCATCCGAAGATTTTGCACAGTCAACCGGTTCGGTCCTCCTCCCGCCTTTCGGCGGGATTCAACCTGGTCATGGCAAGCTCGCCTTGGCTTCGGGTCTTAACCCATCAGTACCCCATAAAGGGATGCGCCCTATTAAGACTTGGTTTCCCTATGCCTTCGCGTCAGAGACGCTTAGACTAACTGATAAATTAAACTCGTTGGCTCGTTCTACAAAAAGCACCCCGTCACCCCGCCTTGCGGCGGAGCTCCGAGTCTTTGTAAGCATCATGGTTTCAGGATCTATTTCACCGGGGTCACCCCCCTACTTTTAACCTTTCCCTCACGGTACTTGTGCACTATCGGTGACTGGGTAGTATTTAGCTTTGGCTGTATAGTCCAGCCGAATTCCCGCAGGACTTTCGTTTCCCGCGGTACTCAAGAATAAAGATTCAAAGCTTGCAATGATTTTCACTTACGGGGCTATTACCCGCTATGGCCTCCCTTTCCAGGGTAGTTGGGTTAACCAAATTGCATATTGATGCGCTTTGCTCAAGACGAACTTGAGATATCCCTACCTTATAACCCCAGCCTGTACTTCACTTATATCAAATAAATAACTATTAACTTTTAACCATTAACAAAAGGTATAATTAAAAATCTTTAGCAATTATCGAACATAAGCGAAGTACAAACTGGTTTGAGCTCTTCTCTTTTCGCTCGCCGCTACTAAGAGAATGTCCCTCGCCGAAGCGAGGATTTTTTTCTTTTCCTCTGCGTACTGAGATGTTTCCCTTCCGCAGGTTCGCCTCCCTAGCTTGCGCTATGGGATTTTCCGGTTCAACGCCGGAAAGGGTTTCCCCATTCGGAGACCCCGGGTTCAAAGGTTGCTTGTCACCTCCCCCGGGATTATCGCAGACAGGCTGCGTCCTTCATCGCCTCCCAGTCCCAAGGCATCCACCATGTGCCTATAATTTTACTTACCTTGGCTAGCAATTAATAACTTCAATTTTTTTGGAATCTCGCGGCGGATAAAATTACCATTACCACTAATGGCATTGTAATCCTCGCAAAAATCCTTGAAGACTAATTGTTTCAAAAAGACTTTGGAATTGCCAATGGACTCGATGTAAGTTCCATTTGGCAAATAACTAACTATTTAATTTTAGAAGTTCTGGCCCCTCTGAAATCAGCCAACAAAAAAACCGCTTTCGGAAGCGATTTTCCACAAGAATTAAATCCGCGGAAAATTTAGCTTCTTGATGTGTTTTTGAGTATGTATATCGTTAACATTATTTAATCCAACAATGAGAGATTAGCAAAAGATTAAACCCGTGTCAAGCCTGCCGCGCCCGCCGAATTGTGGAAAACCGAATGCCGCGCAAAATCCGCGCGAATTTCCAATTATCAATCTCCAAATTCCAAATAAAAAAAGAGTTACTCGTAATACTTAAACAAAAAAGTGAGTAACCCATGCGATAGCATACACAATCAATGGAAGAACAAACCAATGCAGGAAAGTTCTCAAAGTATCGCAGTTATCATCAGACCTACCACCTGTCAACATCTTGATAACCAACGAAATCCCGATTGCTTCCGGTATTGTAATGCTAATGCTAACAATTGGAGCAATAAACCATGTCCACATTCCTACGACTAAAAACCCCTGCCAAATAAAAGCAAATGGCATTAGACAAATTAATATGATTCCCGATTGCTCAACTTTCTTTTCATCAATCAAGGCTTTCCACCTCCAATTATGTGTTGTTAATTTGCCTTTTGTTTTTAACTCAAAAATTAAAAACCGTCAAGAGCAGGAGGAACAGTAACCATTCAATGGGGGGTAATGCCAAAGCGAATCTGTGGAGATTTGACTTCAACTTCGCCGTCAGGTGAATGGGAAGTCAATTCTCAACGGATTCGCGGTGTTAGGGTTGGCGCAAATTTGGAAGTCAAATTTCCGCGATTACGCCGAAAATTGACTTCCAAATTTGCCTCAGTGAGTGGCTACCAGGAACAAAAAAACGGGCAGTACCCGCGGTTAAAGTTCAAAGTTTAATGTTTGCGATTTTTATTTCAAAGTTTGCACAAAATTTTTTCGTGCTTGTCCACTTGCCTCTGCGTGGCAATCTGCTCCGCCCGGTAGTCGTCAATTTTGGTGTTGATCATCGCGATACGGGTTAACACCCGATCAATATCGGCCCTATCGGCTTTGGCTTCAAGTATTTTTTCAATTCTGTCAAATCTCTCATTTGACTTATCAAATTGGCCAACTAAAAAATCCACCAGCTCGCGGTAGTCAACGGAATTATTGTTTTGATTGTTTTGTTTCTCCATCTCAAAAACAAAAAATGTTTAAGCTGGTCGCGATTTTATTTTATCAAACATGATATTCAACTGTCAATCAACGGAATCCAGCCTTGCTTGCACCACCATTCGCTTGAGGTCGCGGCCGGGCGGCCAGCAAGTTACCAGAGCTAGAGAATTGCCGCCGGCAACCGTCGCGGGAATCGCGCCGCCCTTTTCTATAATCTGGCTTTGCAATACCGAGTAATTGTAGGTCCGGTCATCGTAGATCACAATAATCTTATCGCCCGCGGACAATTCCGCGATACGGGAAAAAATCGTGTCGTGTTTGATTTTCGGCCAATTCGGCGGCGCGCTGTGTCCCAACACGATTGTTTGCCCGTCGGCGCCAAAAATGACCGAATCCGGATAGATCACCGCGCCCGAATCAAGAAGTTTCTTCAATTGGGCCGCGTCTTTCGTCTGCGGCGTGATTACCGGCGCATTCACGCCGATCTTTGGAATGATCACCATATCGGCTCTTGGCGCGTCCGGCGCGGTTGCCGGAACTATCGGCGCTTCGACCACCGGCTTAGATTCCAGTTCGGTCTCAATCGCAACCTCGGCTTCCGGGCCGATCGTTTCCGATTCATTCGCTTTATCCGCCGCCGGCCGATTTTCGGCCGGTTCCTCCGTATTTTTATTTTCCCGCGGCAAATCCCGCGCCAGCGGCGAAGTTGTCAGGTCGCTCGGCCGCGGCATAAATTTTTTGAAATCGCCCCAATCCGCCCGCGACCCGAACGAAATCGCGGCCAAAATCAACGCGACGGAAAGCAAACCCAAAAACGCAATCATTGTATTGCCGTTTTTCCCGAAAAGTAAGCTTTTAATCGACTTCCCTGCCGGTTTCATATTATGTCATCCTATACAAAAACCGCCTTCAGGTCAAACAAAATCCTGTCGGATCGGCTTCGACAGGCGCCGCCCATTTTCCGTTGGCCCCAAGTGCAATGGCATATTTTTTTACCGAGATCAAAAATTAAAGGGGCCCAACTCTCGCGAGGACGACTTTGAATTGCGAAACCCTTAAATTCAAATACTATTAAAGGGGTCTAACCCCTGCGGTTACACAGGGGATAGACCCCAAAATACAAAGGGTTTCGCAATTCAAAGTATTTATAAAAAAACAACCCGCGGCCAAAATGGCGCGGATTGCCGGCGGCACCGCCTGTTGCGAAGAAACATAAATTCGCAAAACAAGAAAGGCTGTTGGAATTAAAGTAGGAAGCGAGGGGCAAGAGTTAAAGGGAGTCGAAGGGGGTAGACTCTTGCTTGCCTCGCATAAACCATCCGAAAGGAATATTCAATAGCAAATGGAGGGATGTAGCTTCGGATGGCCTACCTTAATGTAAGCATATAATGGGAAAATTGTCAAGGGCGGCGGGAGGAAATGGATGGATTAACGAAAACCGGCCGGGGGATTTCTCCGGCGTTTCGTTGATAACTGATAGAAGATAATCAATAATCAATAAGTGATAAGTGATAATTAGGGGGTTATTTTTTGGGTTTGGTGGGGGCCAAAATCAAATCGGGGCGGCAGAATTCGGCGCGCAGTTTGGCATAGATTATTGCCGTTGAAAGTTCATCGCCATAGTCGCCGCCTTGCGGCAAAGTCGTGTCGCAAACCCCCGTGGCCACCGAAGTGGCACCCAAAACTCCTTTGTTGAAATCGGCCACCTGATTGGCAAGATCGTTCACCTTTTGGCGGATCGCCTCAATCTGGCGCGCAATTTCGTCCAAATCAATTGACGCGCCCGCAACTTGAGGCGCAACTCCCCCGCCCGCGGGATTATTGAAATAATTTTTGTTGTAATCGCCGGCAATCCCGCCGCCCGACGACCCGCCGCACGCTTGAGTGTTGCAAGTTGTTATTGCATCCCCGATGCAATAACTGTTCGCA
>JBARNX010000005.1:0-5444 GCA_049641805.1 Minisyncoccales bacterium | reverse complement strand
GGTTTTGAATGGTATATGGCCTCGTGGTTCTTAACCATCTCGGCCCCGGCATTTTTGATTGGCGCGCTGTTCCTTTTGGGTTGGTATCGAAAAAGATCGCAAAAAACCAATTTGTCTGATGAAAAATAGCAAGGTTTGCCAAAATAAAAACCGCCCTTCATTCAGCTTCTATTAATTTTTCCGCGCCCCGCCGCCCATATTGCCGCGCCGGCCTTGCCAACGAAAATATTCAGCAATGCGCCAATCGCATCGAAACCAAAAACCCGCAGGCAATCTGCGGGTTTTTCGGGCCGCTGGCCAAAAAGCAAAACTTATTTCCCGCTGATGGCGCGGGCAATGACGATCAGTATCACTGCGCCGAGCAGCGCGACCAAGAAACTGTAAATGTTGAAACCAGTAACTCCGCTTTTGCCAAAATAATCCATGATCCAGCCGCCTACCGTGGCGCCGATGATGCCCAAGATTATATCCAGTATCAGCCCGCCGCTGCCGCCCGCGATCATGGAGGCGAACCAGCCCACTAATGCGCCAAAGATAATCCAAACCAGAATTGACATATTTTTTAATTATTTATTGATTTTATCTTCTTCTTTATCCAATTTTGCCGCGGCCTCCGGAGTGGAGACCGATTTGCCGATCAGCAAGAGCTTAACGATTGCCACTGCGATTACCCAGTAAACCAGCATAGCCAGGAGCGTGGTCCATTCAAAGGCGCTTCCCAATACTTGCGTGATGCCGAAAGCGCTCAAGAAGGGAGCAACAAGAAATCCGGTCATGGCATAAACAAAACTGACAAATCCGGATTGCGGGTTGGCGGCTAACAATTTCAAGGCAAATCGCAGTATCAATATCGCTTCCACATAATACAAAACATACCAGATGATTTGCGTGACGCGATAAATCGGCGTTGTGGTGGAGGAATTGTATGAATCCATATTTTTATTTGTGGCGCGGCGATATCAATCGCCGCGCATTTATTGATTGCGTTTAATGATTGCTGGCGTCGGGAATTTTTTGCGATCAACCATTGATTTGGGCGGATTGCTTGCCGATACCAAGCGAAAGCATACGGCAGAAAAGACGGAGAAACGCCCGCAAAAATTCCAAAACCATGATTTGCAACATGATATTTATTTTAGATTTGGACATTTTTTTAAATAACTTTACTTTATATTTTATATTAACTTGCCATCCATTAAAATAAGATTAATATCAAGATTAAAGAAAGCAACGAATAATGAAAACAAATAATTTTATCAAAATTGCTGCCGTGATCGCGGCGGTTGCGGCAATCGGCGCCATCGGCTATGCGGCATTGAAGCGATCGGTGGCTCTGCTTTCCTGCGAACTTGATGATTTATTAAAATAAAGTCTTTGGCGGCTTTTGGCGCAAGGTTTACTGCGATGCCTTGGGCGCGCAGTTTTTTTGTCGCGATGCCCGGGCGGGGTTGTTTCAGGCGGCCTGTTTTCATCAGATTTTAACCAATGGCAGGATAGAATAAATAGTAGCTGCGGCGTTCGCGGGGAAATGTTGTGCTGAACCTGCAAATTGTCGCCGATTTTTTATAAAAGAGATTATGAAAATACTAATCATTGAAGACGAGGAGAACTTGGCCAAATTATTGAAGATCGGATTGGAGCGCGAAGGTTATGCCGTTGATTATGTTCTTGACGGCGAACAGGGCCAGCGGCGGATCGAAATGCACCACACGGATTACGACCTGGTGATTTGCGACTTAATGCTGCCCAAAAGAAACGGTTTGGAAATTTGCAAAAATATCCGGCAATACAATATTTCGCTGCCGATCCTGGTGCTGACCGCCCGCGACAGCGTGGAGGACAAGGTTACGCTGTTAGACGCGGGCGCCGATGATTATCTGGTCAAGCCGTTTCATTTCAACGAGGTGCTGGCGCGGATTCGCGCCTTGACCCGCCGGCCGGAAAAAGTTTTGCCCACGGAGCTGAAAGTGGGCGGTTTGTCTCTTAATGCGGCGATGCGGAAAGCGGCAAAAGACGGAAAAGAGATAAATCTGACGCTAAAAGAATTCCGATTGCTGGAATATTTTATGCGCCATCCCGGCCAGGCGCTCAGGCGCGAAGATATCATCGAAAACATTTGGGATTTTGATTTTGATTCGATGTCAAACATCATTGATGTTTACATCAACCGCTTGCGGGAGAAGATCGGCGACAAAAACGGACAGGTGATCGAAACCGTGCGCGGCGTGGGTTACCGGCTCAAAGTTTAACTATCAACTATCAACTATCAACTATTAACCGTTAACTATTAACTAATTGGCCCCGCTTTGGCGGGGCCGGTTTCAGGATTCCATGCGAATGGATTTTCTTTTCATTCCCGAGAGCGGAATGGAAATTGAGAATGTTGAGCCTTTGCTTTCTTCGCTTTGGACAAAGATTGCGCCGCCGCTTTGTTCGATGCTGTTTTTTGCCATATTCAAACCCAGACCCATTCCTTTGGCATCGCCGACATTGTCGGCGCGGAACATCTTGGTGAAGAGCATCGGCAACTGGTTTTTGGGTATGCCGCAGCCGTTATCGGTTACCGAGCTGATTATTCTGTTTTTTTCGACGCGTACCGCAAATTTGATTTTGCCGCCCGCCGGCGTGTATTTTACGGCGTTCGTCAAAAGATTTTCCAAAGAAATGTGCATTATCCGGCGGTCGATATTGACTATCGGCAGTTTTTTGTCAAAATCAGTTTCCAGCGTCAGCTTTTTTTTTCGCGCTTGCGGTATAATGTCTTTTAAAATATCATTGGCCAGTTCTTCCATTTTCATCGGTTCGGGATTTATCTCCAGCCGCCCCAATTCAATGCGCGAAAGATTCAGGAAAAGCTCGATCAGGCCGCTCATTTGGTAGGCGGAGTCGTAGATATTTTTCAACTGTTCCTTGGCGGCGCTGTTTGCTTGGCCGATATTGCCGTTCAAGATCATTTCGGCGGCCATCGTCATCGTCGCCAGCGGCGTGCGCAACTGGTGGGCTGCCAGCGAGATGAATTCGGTTTTCGCCCGGTCGATCTCTTTGGCTTCGGTGCGGTCTCGCATTATGCCGACAAAGAAAAGTATTTTTCCCGAACACCCGATAACCGGGGAAGTTTTAAGATCGAAAATTCTTTTTTTTCCATCTTTGCTCATATTGGCAACTTCCCCGGAAAAAATCCGGCTGCCCTTTTTTATGGCGCGCCACATTTTGGGATAGAATTCCGGGTCCACCGGACTGCCGAACAGGGCGATATTTTTGCCGGTGATATCGCCGGTTTCATATCCCAAGATAGATTCCGCGGCCTTGTTGATCGACAGAATCGTACCTTTTGAGTCGGCGATAAAAATGATATCGGAAGCGTTTTCCACCGCCAGTTGCAGGTTTTTTAATTCTGCCACGGCCTTTTCAAGTTTGGCGGCGTGCCGTTTTAATTCAATTTCGGCGGTCAGTTTGCGTTTTTCGGCCAGTTTCCGTTCGGTGATATCGGTGAAAATGGTGGCGAACTGTCCGCGGGCCGTGCTGTAAACGCAAACACTGTATTGTTTGCCCAAGGCTTTGCTATAGTTTTCAAAACAAGCGGCGTTTCCTGTCAGTGCGGTATTGGCATAAGTCGCGAATGAGGTTGGCGTCAGCGGGATCGGTATTTCGCTTCTTAGATGCCCCACAATCCGGTTGCGTTTCAAGCCGATGAATTTTTCAAAAGCGGGATTGGCGTCAATAAATCTGTAATCGCACGGAGCGCCTTTTTTATCGTAAATGATTTCGCAAAGGGCAAAACTTTCCGTCATCCGGTTAAAAAGCGAACGATATTGCCGTTCGCTTTTTTGGAGGGCGTTCTTGGTTTTCAAATTGGCCCTGCTTTCAATGGCCGTCCAGATGCCGGATCGCTTGACAATCGCAAATTCGTGGTTGTTTACCGCATCGAGAATTTCGTCGGCGCCGCATTTATCCAGTGGGTAAGTGCATAACACCAGCAATTTATAAGAGCCGATGACATTATTGATTCCGGCTTCGTATTCGGCAAAATCATTCCAATCTTTTTTATTGCTGATCCAGAACGGGTTGCCGCTCACGCGGGCGCCCTCAAAGCCGGCTTTAATTCCTTGGCCGTATTTATTGATCCATTGTTTTAAAACCCGGTGCATGTCAAACCGGCCTTCTTCCAGGTACCACTGGGTGTGAGGGAAAATTTCGATCTGCTTTTTTTGCAAATAGCGCGAAAAATTCGGCACGGCTTTTGCCATCGCCGCGCGGGCGTCTTTTGCGGTTAAAAAATCCGAAGTGATCCAGACGCACAGCTCGTTGTTTTCCAGTCCGGTTTTAAAATAGGGCACCAGAATATCCAAAAGGTCTTTTTTTGTTTTGTAAAATTGGCAAAAATGCGTTCCCCACGGCAAACCGTCCAATACCTTGATTCCGGTATTTTGCATTTTTTGCGGCGGATTTCTGCCCGCATTATTTGATTTATTTTTAGTTTTGGCGGTCATCTTAAGCTGAAAATAACGCCTTTTGTTTGGAAAATCAATACAATGCGGCTAATTTTGCCAAATTGTTCTTGGGCGGTTTGGCAAAAAGCGGATTGTGTGCTACAAAGGAAGCACGAGGACAATAAAGCAAAAAACAGTCGATTTTCCCGTTGTTATTAATTTAAACAAAACAAAAAAATGGAAGGTACAATCAAAACACTTACGGAAAGAGGATTTGGCTTCATTTCCCGCGAAGGGGAGGCCAAGGACTTGTTTTTCCACTCCAAGGAATTGAAGGGCGTTACCTACGATGAATTGAAAGTTGGCGACACCGTCTCTTTCGAGGTAATCGATGGCGAGAAAGGCCCCGCGGCAGTGAATGTTTCCCGCGTCTAATCATGAGACTTCAAAAGCGCTCCGATATTTTTCGGGGCGTTTTTTGTTGCTTTTCCGGATCAATAGTGTAGTGTGAATATATGAATCAGCAAGAAGTGTTTTTATCGGAGCATAACAAGCTATCGCCGTTGAACCTGCGGGCGACGAGCGCGTTGTTGGCGCGTTTTAAGCGGGAAAAGCCAATGCTTTTTGAAGACGGCGGGGATTGGCCGTTGGACAAATTGCGCCGGCCGTTCATAATGTGGCTCACATCTTTGCCGATTCGGAATCGCAAAAGCTAGAGACGAAGATGGGGTTATCGGATAGATAAAAAATAAATTCAAAAAAATATGAAAAACTCGCACAACCCCAACAAGAACAAAAATAAAACCGCGCACCGCCGGTTGGTAAAAAAACACCGCCCCAAAAAAGGGAATAGCCGAAAATAGTTTTTGGAAAATCGCCGCTTTCGGCGATTTTTTGGCGGAACAATCTGGGAGCGTTTAAAAATTCTATAAATTCAGCCATAGCTAAAAATATAGAATTTCAGATTATGAGTATGGCGTTTTGGCAGGGGTTTGGTATAATTGGTGCAATAAG
>JBARNX010000062.1:0-12865 GCA_049641805.1 Minisyncoccales bacterium | reverse complement strand
TTTGTCAACGGATGCGCCGTCCCATGCGCCATTGCCGTTTTGATCCAAAGCGAACATCCCGTTGCCTTTGTAGTTGCCGATCTCGGTCTTGCCGTCGCCGTTCCAGTCGCCGGTGATGGGCTTATCGGTTGACGATCCAAAACTAAAAATTTTATCAACAGATGCGCCGTCCCAAACATAACTACCATCATAATCCAATACCCAAACGCCGTTGCCTTTGTAGTTGCCGATCTCGGTCTTGCCATCGCCGTTCCAGTCGCCCACAACAGGCAGATCGCCCTGGCCGCCAAAGCCGGATATTTTATCTTTTATCGATGTTTGAGGTGCATTATTGATTACATTTTGGCGAAGGTTAAAAAGTGGCGTGGCATCTGCCGGAATTTCGCGGTAATAATCGGACGGTCCGTTGATGCCTTGCTTTAAATTATCGCAATTTTTATAAAGATAGTAATCAAAATCAGCATCCCAATTCCCCTGCGGCGGATCCGCAACGGGACTAAAACCACCGCCGGCAACACCGCCATGAAAAAAATGCAAATCATAATCCTTATCCGCTTTCCAAACGCTGGCAAAAGCACATTGGCTTCCCGAGCAATTTGCCCCTCCGGACGCGCCGCCTCCACCGCCATAACCATATTCATAGCTTAACGGAACAAGCGAAGGCTTGCTTAGTTTGTCAAACGGTTCGGTGTCATACAGCATTTTCATATGGCTTTCCGATGTAATTTCGGTTGCAACCGCGCCACAACCACCGACGATAACAATAACGCAACCCTTCATCGGAATCGGCTTCGGAAGCATAAAATCCGTATTAAGCCGGACATATTTATTTTCAGAATTTTTAAGAATATATGCCGCAAACCATGGCGCTCCATCTGTTTGCGGGTAAATTGTCGATCCATCCTCGCGATTAAGGAGCGACCCACTGGGAGGGCAATCCCCATTGGGAAGATTTGCCGCCCAAATCAATGTTTGGGTAAATATCGGTTCCGTGGGCGTCATCGATACATAGCCCGACATCCCGCGGAAATTTACGCCGCCCGCGGGCAAATTAAACGAATAAACCACTCCCTTACAGTAAGGATCTTTAACTGTGGTCTTGGCGGTCAAATCCAATGTTTTTATATTGGTATCGGCATAAACCGGCGCATATTTCAAAAAATAAATTGAAAAAAATGTTATAAATAAAACTTTGAATAATTTCGTTGTTTTCATTTTTTAATTACGATTATTTTTATTATTTTATTGCGCCCCAAAATTATAATCATTACGCGCGCAAAAAAATCACTTCATTGCCGCCAACTGTTTTTGCAGTTCGGCGATTAATTGAGCGATCAACTGGATAAGCAATCTTTTGATCTCCTGAATTTTTACCAAAATCTCGGCGCGAGCCATTTTGGCCGGCGGATTGGCCGCCGATCCGGCAGCGACGCTTCCTCCTCCCCCTCCTCCGCCGCCGGCGATTTTACTTTCGGCAGTGCCGCAATTCCCGCCACACCCGTCGTCTCCGCGCGTTTTTCCGGCACAATTCGGCACGCACGACAAATCGGCGGTGCAAACATCGGCTGCAAGACATTCATTGTTGTTCGGACAAAAATTGTCCCAAAAAGGAAGGCAACTCTGCTCGTCATCCACCGCGTAAAGATCCACCGCAGTCGGCGCATATCCCGAATTGGTATTGTAAAAACCGAACCAGCCATAATTTTTCAAAAACCATTGTTCTTCGGTCAGAATTTTGCCGCCGCCGCAACCATTGACTGCATCATACGATATTCGCATCACTGAATTGACTTTCTGGTAAAATTTCACCGGGACCGGCTGGCCGTCGCATGTAAAATTATCGCAAGTATTATAAATAATATATCTGGCATTACTCAGCGTATGATAAATCGGGCAATTTTCAGCAGTCTGGCAGACCGCATCATAGCATCCTCCTTCTTTGTTCGGACCGTCGCCACCCATATAATTAACATAAAACGGCTCCTGATAGCACCCGGAAACTACCATGTGCCATTGTCCATCGGGAATAATGTCAAGAGGAGTAAAGATCAATCCCGGATCGGGCATAACCTCTTCTTTGATTATCCCGTCATGAAAATTATTGCTGTTGACGCTCGTCCAGTATCCGTTCAAAGTTTTAATTTTCCCCTGCTGGCTCCCCCAAGGACGAGAACAACCGACTTGAATCGTTTTGACGGAAATTGATCCGTCGGCATTGGTTTTTGTCGTTGCCAGTTTTGTGTTGGCCCATCCCGGCTCATCATCGCAAGTATCTCCCGGCCCGGCCGCACGATAACCGGAATCAAGCGTCCAAACGCCTTTTGTGGCGGCGGTACGCGTCAGCCATAAAGATGCCGGCTGGGAATTTGATGCCGCCACCGTGATCGCCGCATTAACGGTTTTATCACCAAACCATTCAACGCCGTCCTGCACCATCCGCCATTGGAAATTATAAGCGCCGGGAACCGCCGGAGCAGTGACATTAAAAACAAATTTCTTCGTTGCGCCGGGCAGAATTGATTCATTATCGGAAAAATTTACGCGGCCGAAACTCCAAACAGTATTATCTTGATGGTTTTGCGACCCCAAATGGTAATGATCGGCATTGGTCCAAGTTGTTGTGCCGGCATTTCTCATCGTTATGATAACCGGATAAACCCGGCCCGGATTCATAAACGCCGGGACTACTTGAGAAACAAACTCGGCGTTATTGGTTTTAATATCCGCGGCGCAATTTATCACTTTCGGACCGCCGGCGATAAGTGAATTATTGCTCGGCACGGTATCGATCGCATAGGCATAGATTGCGCGGGAATTGCCGTTGAATAAGCTTGCCGGCACCGGAAACGAAAAACCATGAGCCAAATAACCGCCGCACAAATCGCCGACAGCCGCTTCCCGTACCAAATTGGCGGTCGTCGCGCCGACAAAAGACCCGGTGCCCGCCGGGCCGTCGGCATAGAAATGAACTTGCAATGCCGCCGCATAATCGTCCGAATCGCAAGCCCATCCGGCAAGAGAGCTGCAATCGGCGGCATCAAAGAAACCGATCGGCAACTGGTTGGCGTCCCCGGCAACAAATTTTGGTATGCCAAAAAAACAGACAGATAAAAATAAACTCGCAAAAACCAATTTTATCCTCATTGCGTTGCCGCCAGCTGTTTTTGCAGTTCGGCGATTAATTGAACTAATTATTGCATTATAACCATTTATCAAAAAAGAAAAAACCGCCCGGGCCGTTCGGGGCTTGCGCTATCGCGCGTCGCCCGCCCGCGTGAGCTTGCGGATATTTTTCTCGGAAATTTTTCCGTCCATAAATTTGTTTGAAAAGTCATATTCAAATACGATTCAAATATAACATTTTGCTTTGGTTTATTGAACACAAAAACACCATTTACCGGTGCTTTCTGTTTGGAAATATAAAAATGCCAAGATTTTGCCTCGACATTTTTCATCGTGTTATTATGTCTGTCTTTATGCTTATTTTATTTCAATATTTGCCGTTAATTGTTTTAATTCCAGCGGAACCGGCCCATTTTTTATTTCGTTAAGGATTTCCCTTAAATCTTCTTTGACAAGGGGTTCAATCGTCACAAAAGAGGCGCAATCCCCGTTTGCAGAATCTCCCTTGCCCGCATTCAAGAAATGAGCGGCTCTTCCTTGAAAAAGATCTGTTCTGAGCATAACAAAGCAATAAAGCGGCATATTCAAAATCCTTTCGGGCCTTAACCCATTTTTAGATTTCGTTGCGTAAATTCTGTCTAACTCTTCGCTGTTCTCTTTGTTTAATATTTCAGCCGCATAAATTATTTCTTCTGTTTTTGCAAGATAAACAAAATCTTTCTCTCCATATTTGAATGTATCACCAAATTTGATCATATCAGTTACCGGCAATCCTTGACATTAATTCAATCTCCTCTTTTTCCACCAAACAATCGCTATCGTTTATGGCAAGCTCGTAATCTATTTTTTCCAAAAGAGATGTTTTTTTCCAAGGTGATTCATTGTGCGCAGCGTCTTCAATTTCTCTTGTATTCTTTTCTTTGAATCTATCACAAACATCATGCATTATTTCGAGCTCCGTTTCAGAGAAATATCTTTTATCGGATTCATTAAAATCTCTTGCCGGTATAATCCGTTGGAGATAACTGCCATTTGATGTGCCAATTGAGATAGTGCCGGCGAGAGCCGAGTTGTCAACATCGTCTGTCGCAGTATCAACTAAATTTTTTATCGCCGAAGGAATCGGCCCGTGTTCCAGGTGAATATATGTATCGTAAGTTATGGGCGTGCCGTATTTTTTTAAATGACCAAAATCGACAAAATAAAATAATTTCATCAATTTGGTTTTTCCCAACAACCGAGGATTCGTATATTTCCCAAAAAATAACAGCATTGCTTTTAATTTTGGAAGCGGAATTTTCATATTTTTTGTCCTCCTTAATGTTAATTATCCCCCTTTACATGAAAGAAAGTCAAGGGCCTATATAATAACACAAAAAATTTGTTTGAAAAGGTCATATTCAAATACGATTCAAATATAACATTTTAATTGGAAACAAATTAGATTTTATTTTGCGGCATCCGGATGGCCGCAACCCGCTTGATAGCGGTCTGTGGAAGCTCCGCCTCGCCTTGCCCGCTCCGCCGCGCGATACAAAACGCGCGGCAAATGGGCCGCGCGCGGTTATTTAAATTTCGCGGTTTCTTTTCCGGCCGCGCCAGAAAATCACCGCCAGCATTATCGCCGCCGCCGCCAATAAAATCATTTTCCCGCCAAACAATTGCCGCCAATCAAATTGCGGCTTTAATTCGATGTTTTGGTGCGCACCCGCGCCCGCAGGCGGCGTTGCCGATACCGGCACCGCGATTTCTTCGGTCTCCGCCGGCGGCGGCTCGATATTTTCCGGCGGATTTTCCGGCACGGCTGGCGGCGGCGCTTCCTCCGAAGGGGCGGCCACCGGTTTTTTGTTGGTAAACCCGAAAAACGGCACTGGCGCGATCTGGATTATTTTATCAATAATGCCGGTACTGTCGCCGGTTTGGCCGGCGGTTTGCACATCGGCTTGCGGCCACGCGTACTGACCGCCGATGGATCCGCCCGAAGTGCCGCCGGTTTGGCTTGACGCTTGGCGCCACGCGGTTTTCACTTTGTAATCAACGCCGGCGCAGGAATCGGTCGTGGCGCAATTAAACACGATCCAGCCGGCGTTTTCGCCCCAGGCATAACCCGAAAATTCTCCGCTTGAATTTATTGTTACGCCGCCGCCAGCGGGCGCAAAATTTATCCAGCCGGCGTTTTCGCCCCAGGCATAACCCGAAAGATTGCCCGCACCGTCATTGGCCGCTTTATAATCAACCGTCGCGCAAGAATCGGTGTTGGCGCAATTCAACGAAATCCATCCCAAATTTTCGCCCCAGGCATAACCGGTAAGCGCCGCGTCACCGACGGCAACATTTCCTTGGCTCGTTCCAAAATCCAGCCAGCCCGCGTTTTCCGTCCACGCGTAACGGCTGGTTGAATCAATCCCGGCGGATGAAGCAAAAACCGCTCCGGCCGCAAGAAACGGGATTGCCAGAACCAAAAAAAACTTAATGAATTTTTGCGTTATCATAAATAACCAAAAAACAAATCGCATCACTGGCGCACCACCACCCACAGCCGAATTGTTTGGTAGTTGACACCGGAGGAGTTCGCGATACCGCTGTCCGGATCGAAGTAGCGGGCGCTGGTGGTGACGTTCGGGGACTGCTCGGCTGACCAATTGTAATTTGACCAATAATCGCCCGTCTCGTAAAGCAAGCTGGTCGCACTGTCCGAGGTACCCTGCCGCGCCCGCTCATATTCTTCAACCATCGGCAAACGGCTTGCCCCGTTCCCATCGCCAGTGTCCGCATACCAAGAAACCGCCGGGCGATCATAATAATCGTTGTTGGTACCGGTATTGGTGTAAGAATGCGTAGTGTTCGCCCCGGAAACCAGATTTTTCTTTCCATCCCAGGCATCGGCAACAGAAAGCGCGCTGGGCGCGTTGCGCGCATAGGCATATTGTGCCGCCTCCGGCCCGGTGGTCGCCCCGCCGGCCAGCGCCCAAGTCGTGGTCGCATTACTGTCGCTGGAATCACACCCCGTCAATTTTGTTCCATAGGCATTCGCGCTTGATTTATCCCAAACCGATCCATCAGGAAATACCAAATCGCCCGCATCGGCAGTACAGTCGCCCAAATTCGTGTCGTTGGCAGTGACAACTTCGTAATTTTGCAGGGCCGAATTGTCAAAATTAGTACTATCGTTAGACCCGTTCCATCCGCCGGGCGGACCGGTATAGCTGGCCGCGCTTTTCAATAACCCGTCGTTGGTACAGGCAACCGTGTCGCAATAAGAATAAGTCTGGCTGGACCACCAGCTGGAATTGCCAACGCCCTGCACCCAGTCAAGATTTTCGTTAACCCCTTCCCACGAACCCGCGCCCGCCTTGGTCCAAGTATAACCCGCCGGCGAGTAAGTGCCGGTAATTTCCATGCCTTCCACCCACGCCTTTTTGCCGCTCAAAATATCGCCCGCGGCGGCGTCGGCGCCGGAAGTGTCCACCACATTGCCATTGCCGTTCACGCCGAAGATGTTAATCCCGCTTTTGATATTGGCCGCAATCAAATCCGTGTCGCCGGCCGTAGCCGTTTTGCCTTCGTAATAACCGTCGGGTAAACTAATCTCCAACTCTCCGTTACTGCCGGTAATGCTGTCTTTAATTTCGATCGTGCCGGCCACGCCCAGATAGGTGATACCTTCTAAAATTTTGCTTGCGTCAACGGTCGGGATTTTGTCATAAATTTGCGTCAAGGTATACATTGATCCCGCCGGATCGCCCGAGGGCGAAAAACTGTGGCCTCCGGCGGTTGCCGCCGCGTTGGTATTCAAGCGGTTATAAATATCTTCCAGAGTATAACCGCTGGCCGCCGGGTTTGCCGGCGGCGTCAGGCTTCCGGCCCAAACCGCGCCGCCGGTGATAATCGCCGCGGCGAATGCCGAAAAAATCCCGCGCCAAAAAATTCGCCGCAGATTCTTTTCTGGACCAAGATTCCTGATTTTTATTTTTGCCATATTTTTAAAAAATCTGCTGTCTATCTATTCTACCAAAAAACAAGCTTTATTCAATTTTTCCTTAAAAGCTGCTCTTGCAAGAGCAGCTTTTAAATTTGAGCGACTTCTACGAAAAAGTTCGGACTTTCTTCTTTGACAGGAGCAGATAGAAGAGGCCAAATCACGCTAACTTCCATTAGTATTTTTGTTGTATCTTTTTTAAGCCAAATTTTTATACCTATTAGCTACCATTCTCTATTCTGAAAAGTTTATCCTGCTGCGAAAGTTTTATAGCAAAATAACCTTCCTTGTTCAATTCCTCCGGAAGCTTGTCTTTTAATATGGAGGCAACAAACTGTATGCCATTTTTATTGACAAACATGGCAATCTTTACTAATTGATTATCGTGCATTAATTCCTTTTTATCATTTAGCAAAAAATGCAGGCAAGAAATATTTTCTTCGTCCGCAAACATAGTGTAAGCAAGATCAAAACAAGAAATCTCCCCTTGTTTCTTCCCGGAGCTTATATTTGTATTAAATGCTGTAAATTTATATAATCGTTGCCCCTTTCTATTTGTAATAATGTCCGGCTTGATAGCATACTTCTCGCCATATAATTGATCAGATATAGAGGAAAAATATTTATTAAATTTAGCAAGCTGAGTTTTTACTATTCGCTCAAAACTATCAGAAAAAAGCTCACTGTTTATTTCATCAAGCTGTCTATTGAATTCTTTAATATTCGCTTCAACCTCATTCAATTGTCTAATAACCACCTCGTATTCTCCTCTTTTCTTAGATTTTTCTGTAAGATCGCCAATAATGATTTCTAATTCCCCAAAAGAATCGCCCTTTTCTATCCTTAAAACAAATTTCTCTTCTTTTTCTAGCTTCTCTTTCAAGTGCTTCCTTTTTATTTTGATAGATTCTTCTATGTCTGGCAATTCTTTTTTAATAAATTTTACCTTTTCAGCAATCATTTGATTGTGATAACTAACCAAATCATCAAACGATTTTGCCACATCATTTATTCTATCTGTCGCCTGTTGATAAATTATCCTTAATTGCTGCAAGTCTATGTCGGATTTTCTAGAATTTAATTCTTGTTCCGCTTCAATGATTAAATTTTTTCTTATTGTCAATTTACCAATTTCTGAACTTATTTTATTGATTTCATACCTTATCTCATTGAGTTTATCTAAATCGTTTTCAAATTCCTTATTTAGATTTAAATTCTTCTTCTTTTTATTCAAATCTTCTATTTCAAAATTTATAAGCGACAAAGCAGTTTCATAAGCGGTTTTTGTTTGCTGACTTTCAAGCCGCTTTTTATAATTATTTTCTTGTCTTAATTTTTCTGAAATTAATTGCTTGGTATTGCCATTAGCAAATTCGCAACCGAATAGAAATAGATACAAAGCTTCATATTCCACATCAGTGGTATATTTATCCAATGTTTTTAAAGTATTGGCAATATTCTCGTCTTTATAGCGAATATTGTGCGATATTATCTGCCTGAATGTCGGTTTCTCGGCATTTTGCTCTGGAATAATCAGCTGGAGTAACTTTAATTCAAATTCATCGTCTGTAAAATTTTCATGATTTATTCTCTGTATTTTCTTTTTACGATTTAAAAAATTCCTTTCAATCAATATTTCCGTAGAATTATCAACATCTAAATTTTCTTTCAAAATTAACTCTACAACAATTTCATTATCAACTAAAAACTTCTTAACTAATAAATAGTCATTTTTAAACTCTGGATCAATATATACAATTTTAGGATCAGCGCCCAAACAAAAATCAATCAACTTCAAAACAGTTGTTTTTCCAACATTATTCCCTGTAGTTTTATCATTAACTCCTGGCGTTTCATCGACAATCAAATTGATCCCCTTCTTAAATGGAATGTTACGGATAATACTGTGATCGCTGAGTATTTTTAAAGACTTTAGGAACATAATTTTATCTCGTCTTTATTTTTTGATTCGGCCACATTTATTAAAAAAAGCCAATCTAAACATAAAATAAAAATGGAGAAACTTAAATCGTGTTGTTGCCTTACATTTTGATATAAATCAAATAATTTTTGAGACCCATTTTTTTGCAATTCTTGTAAAACAAAAGCGCCATTATAATAAATTGAATTTTTCGGATGTATATTGTCAGGCAGCAACATATTTGTAATTTTCTGGATTTTTAAAAATTTTACAACGCATAAAGGCATCAACAACTATAATATCAACGCAAACTTCCAATTCTTCTGTTGGTATTTTATAAAAATTTGGGCTTTGAATAACTTTATCCTTAATTTTTTTTATTATTAAAAGAAACAATTCGCTATCATCTTTTATGTCTAAATTTCTTGAATACTCCCACTTTATTGTTTTTAGTACCGAATTGCTCTTGTTTTTCCCGGATTTGTCAAATTCGTCATATATTCCATTGAGGCGAGAATGGTAGATACTATAATCATCAATTACATCTTTTACGGCATTAAGATTATTAAATATAATTTTGCGTTCAATATCGAAGGGATTCGTTAAAATTGGCTGATTATCTTCATTTAGATCTTCCTCTGAAAGAATATTTACCACTGATGCTAAATTTGAATCCAATTTTTCAATGTTTATTTCGTTGCCAAGTGCTTTTTTAATAAACTCATAAACCGCAATCTTATGGTCTAAATCTAAATTAAGAATCACTTTTTTTATTGATGTTAAATCATATATATCGCCAGAAGGATTAAAATTAATATTAAAAGGATTATTGTAAACCTTTTTTCTTAGTTTGCTGGCATCTTTCGATATAGAGATAAATTTAAAGCAATAATTCTTTTTTTTATATTCTTCGATTATATTCTGCATTAGGGCGGACTCTATTTTTTCTTTTGTACATGTCGCCGATACTTGAATAATTATTCCTTTTTCATCGCAACATAAATCAATCGCTTCAACATTCTGCTTCACGATATTTAAATTTTTAAGATTCCAATCAAAAATTTTATTAAAGAGTTCCCGATAAAATTGTTCTGCATGATTATTCAAATACAAAACATTCAATTTACCATTTGAATCAATTTGCACAGCAAGAGTAGATAGACGCTCGTCAATATAATTGTAATATTTCGACTCATTCATAGTATAAATTTATTATTACATTTTATTGACCATTGTTCCAACGCTATTTTTCAACAACAATAAATAGAAATTTGTGCCTTTAATCCAAAAAAATACGACAAAATCACAAATAGATTATAGTAAAAATGGGGAAAATAAGGGAGGAAAATTTGGTATCAACTCCGATTTTCGCGAGAATCCTTCCAATCCTCAACCAAAATTCCTTTGCCGTGTTTTTTGACAATTACTTTTTGGTTATCGCGCCAACCAAGCTCAACCACTAATTCGCGGGGAATAGTCAATGAAAGCGAGACCTTGCCCGCGCGCGTCAGTTTGCGCATGTCTTTCTCCGAAGATTTCCGATCCATAGCGTTAAAAAAGTTATATTCGAATACGATTCAAATATAACATTTTAATTGGAAACAAATTATCCAAAGAAAAATTTCATTTTGCGGCGGCCGGCGCCGCTTTTCCAGTAGAGTTCTCTTTGTTTGGCTTCTTTTTCGGTTTCGAACGATTCGGAAAATATCAACTTTAGAGGGCGGCGGTTTTGGGTAGCCGGAACTTGACCGGCATTATGCCGCGCAAGACGATTTTGAATGTCATGGGAATAACCGACATATGTTCGTTGGTCTTTTAGGCTTTGAAGGATGTAGATATAATACATTGTAATTTTATACAAAAACTACCAATCATTCCATTCGGTATGGGTATTAAAATAATATCGTAAAATACAAATACAAAATTCTATAGGAGAGCGGGTCGCTCATTAGTAAATGAGCGAACCTCGCTCAAAAATTTTGTACTCAAAATTTTTGAGCGGGATAGTGGATGATGTTAGAACCTGTTGGATGACCTCAAATGACCGCTTCTTTATCCCCGCCTTGTCGCTGGAAGGAGCAAAAATTATTTAAAGCTGGCAAATCATCCTTAAACTCTTCCAGAGCGGCTTTAATAAAAAACAATAAAAAAAATTGACCTCGTTTTTTTGGCTTGAAGGGGCTTTTTTACAGAGAGCAAAATTTTTTTCATGAAAAAAATATTTACCCTGAATTTAACATTTACCGCAAGATTTCGTACCGCTATTATTTGCCTTAGGACATACCCATCTGACACGGCCATAATATCCCTTTTCTGGTTCAAGTTCATCCAAATGCGCATCTTCTCTTTTTAGAGGCTCTCCGCTTGCCTCGCAAATCCATTTAAAAGGGTGTTTACTGATTGCAACTTTACGCCCCTTATTCCGATATTTCATCGCATTGCTAATAATACTTTTTACCACGGCAGGAGGAAAGTTGGCTGTTTCGTAAGCCTCTTTAATTACCCCTTTAATATTATCAACAATTTCCCTATCATGTTTATTCAATTCGATCCTCATGTTTTTATTTGCCATAACATTTCTTTAACTTTCTATCAGAACCGCAACGGCACAAACAAGTCATAGCGTTCTTGAGAGACACTTCTTAAACTTAAAAAACATAATAGCCGTCATTATTTCTATTCTTTCTGTTTTCGTTTAATCTATTCATTTCCATTTTGCAATAAAAGAACGCCGAAGTATTGATTTTGTCAATATCTCCTTTAATCTCTTTAAGGAGATTATCAAGCTGGGATATAGAAATTAATTCTATAAAACATTTGTTATTTGGTAAATTAAAAACATCATCCAATGTTTCTATCTTAATAAGCGCGTTGTCATAATTTTTCCCTTCAGCTTTTAACTTACCATCATAAACAACCAGCAAATAATAAAGGCCATTCTCTGGGCTATTTTTCCTGAAAGCCTCAAATGAAGCTAAATTTTGGCTTATTGCTTTATATAAGTGATCTTTGCTATCCTTGGCTCCAAAAATCTCAGCATATTTATAAAAATGAAGCTGCTCAACTCCTTCTATTTCAGAAATATCAGCATAAGGAATATTATAATTCAAAAGAGTTCCTTCGACATCTATTCTTGTATCGTTTCTATATATTTCTGTTTCTTCTGGGAGACATTTGCACTCAATGAATAGCCTCACATTATAGCGAAGAACATCGTTAGTATCGAATTGAACGGACAACCCGATAATATCTTTTTCGCGCGATTTTTGGGTTATTGGGTCTTTATAATAAAGATTTGGAGATACTTTCCAATTATTTTTCTCCAATATAAATTTTACTTGTTTTTCCAAATCAGAACCATTCATATTTTTGATAGAAAAAATAATGATTAATCATTAGAATCATTAGAATTAAAGGATATTTCCCATTTCGCAAGCTATTTTTTATGTATGAATACATAAGATACACGAATTTTCTTAATCGCGGGCGGTTGCAGTCTGTTTATATTTTGATTAGCGATAAAGCGATCAATAATAAACCAACCAAGAATAAACCGCTTACGATGTAAGGATAATAATCTCTTTGCTTAAGCCGTTTTTCCTGTTCTCTTTCAAATTTCTTTAATTCTTCATCTTGGCTTATTGATATTTTTTGTTCTTCCAGAAAACCATTAATAAGCGGTTTTTTATCTTTTAAATTTTTTTCGATCTGATTCTGAATATTAGTAAAAACCCTGTTATGGAAAAAATATGATTGTGCCAACAAATCGTTTTCAAACACCAAGATATAAGCTAAACGGATAATTGCAACAATAATACAAAGAATCAATAAAACCAAACCGA
>JBARNX010000055.1:0-2483 GCA_049641805.1 Minisyncoccales bacterium | reverse complement strand
TTAAATAAATGTTTTCCTGTTTTACCGTACGCCACAATCTCTCGGTAAAAATATTGTCCATGCACCGGCCGCGGCCGTCCATAGAAATTTGGATTTTTTCGGCTTCCAAAATGCCGGTAAATTTCGGACTGGTAAAATGAGCCCCTTGGTCGGAATTTGAGGCCAATAAGAAATAAATCAATCCGGTTTTTTTTCTTTTTTTAAATTAGGTTGTTTTCTGTATCCACTATTCCCATTTTCTCTTTTAAGCTGGCCATATACTCCCAATTTTCGAGGGTTATAATTAACGCCGGAATGGGGAGGCCAGAGGTCAAGACGAAAAATACCGCGATGCGGTTTTTAGTTTGAGATGGTAGTTTTAAAATGTTATATTTAAACCGTATTTGAATACGATTTAAACAATAAATTAAATATGTCGGAAAACAATTGCATAATCGCCAAAAGGGATGTTATTGTGGTGGAAAATGAATCCGGTTCCAGAAAAAATGTAACCATTGAGATATTTTCGCCGCAGCCGACAAAAGATGGCAAGGATTGTTTTTGCTGTGCCCGATTCAACGGGATCGAGGGTGAATCATACGATGTTGGCGGCGTGGACAGTCTTCAGGCGCTTTCGCTGGCGGTTTCCAAAATCAAATCGCGGTTTGACGCGTTGCGGAACGGAAAATATGATTTTTTGTGGCCCAAAGACGGAACGCCGATGGAATCAATTGATTATGATTTTGTGGCAAAAGGATTTCGGCATCCGTCGAACCAAGGATTTTAAACATCTGGATATGGATCAAAATTGCGATCTGCAAAAAATTCCCGGGGTTGGCAAAAGTATCGCGCAGGACTTGCGGGACATCGGCATCCGCTCCGTCGCGGACCTGAAGGGCAAGAATCCGGAAAAGTTATACGAAAAATCCAATCGTTTCGCGGGCGTGACGCAAGACCGGTGCTTGCTGTATGTTTTCCGCGAAGCGGTGTATTTTGCGCAAACCTTCAATCCGGATCCCGAAAAATTAAAGTGGTGGAATTGGAAAGACAAATAAATTTGCAATATTAAAATATGAAAATATCAAAATCAATCGTATTGGGAATAATAAGTTTTGCCGCCGGAGCTTTGGCAATGTATTTTGCGAAAAGCCTTTTTTGAATAATCAAATGGAAAACGGATCAAAATTGGAAGATTTGGGGTATGGGGAATTTTTTGAGTTCAACCGCGTGAATCTGGGATTGGGCGGTTTTGCGGTCGCGCGGGTGATTGCCGAATACAAAGGAGTTTACCGGGTCAAGAATGCCGAGGGCGAATATTCGGCTAAGATCACCGGAAAACAGATGTTTGACGCCCGGTCCCGGGAAGATTATCCGGCTGTGGGCGATTGGGCGGCGATTACCGTCTTGGGCGAAGGACAAGCAGTTATCCATAAAGTCCTGCCCAGAAAAACCATTATAAAAAGGAAATGCGTGGGTAAAATTGATGTCCAGATAATCGCCACGAATATCGATGTGGCGTTTGCCGTCGAATCCATGGACAGCGATTTCAGCTTGAATCGTTTTGAAAGATATTTCGCCATTGCCAATGACGGCGGGATAAAAACGGCGGTTATTCTTAATAAAACAGACCTGATTTCAAAGGAGGGATTGGAAGAAAAAATGGCGCAGATAAAAACGCGGTTTGGCGATGTCGATATTATCGCAACAAGCACTCTGGCCGAAACGGGATTGGATACATTGAAACGATATTTGGAAAAAGGGAAAACTTATTGTTTCCTGGGATCGTCGGGCGTGGGGAAATCGTCTTTGATCAACAAATTGATCGGCAAGGAAATCATCGACACCAAAGAAATTGATTTCCGCACCGACCGGGGCCGGCACACTACCACCAGCCGGGAAATGTATTTTTTGGAGAATGGCCCGCTCCCATCAGGGAGCGAGGCTCGCCTTACGGGCGGCGGCATTGTGATTGATAATCCGGGAATGAGAGAAGTGGGAATGGCGGATGCGGCCGCCGGAATTGATGATTTGTTTAGCGAAATTGCCGCATTGGCCTTGAATTGCAAATACGCCGACTGCACCCACACCCATGAGACCGGGTGCGCGGTGCTATCCGCGATCGAATCCGGCAAATTAGACGAAGACAAATTCAACAATTATACCAAACTGAAAACCGAATCCGAATTCTACGAACTGAATGAATTGGAAAAAAGACGAAAAGACCGCAACTTCGGAAAATTCCTCAAAACCGCAAAAAAGCAGCTTAAATCCCAAGGCCACAAGGATTATTGAAAAAAGCAGAATACCTCCGCTCTTCATTTTTTTGGTTTTGAAGCGATTGAAAAAATGTTATATTTGAATCGTATTTAAATAATAACTTTGAATTACGAAACAGCGAATTTTGAAATCAATTTTCAATGTAATCGTGGAAATTTGATTGCGAGCGGCGCGCGCTCATCGGCTGCCAGAATTCGCGCGGTTACCGCCGCATTCGGTGAAAATTG
>JBARNX010000054.1:0-34654 GCA_049641805.1 Minisyncoccales bacterium | reverse complement strand
TTAAATAAATGTTTTCCTGTTTTACCGTACGCCACAATCTCTCGGTAAAAATATTGTCCATGCACCGGCCGCGGCCGTCCATAGAAATTTGGATTTTTTCGGCTTCCAAAATGCCGGTAAATTTCGGGCTGGTAAAATGGCTACCTTGGTCGGAATTTACAATTTCGGGCATTGCTCGGCTATTGGCCAAAGCTTCTTGCAAACACTCTAGGCAAAACTCGATTTCCAAACTGTTTGATAATTTCCAATTAACCACATAACGGCTGAACCAATCGATGATGGCGACCAAATAAGCAAAGCCGGTTTCCAATCGGACATAGGTAATATCCGTCCCCCAGACTTGGTTGGGGTGATTGATTTTCAAGCCGCCGAGCAAGTAGGGATAGATTTTGTTCTCATTATCTTTTGAGCTTAAATTAAGCTTCTTTTTCGGGTAAATGGCTTCAAGACCCATGGTTTCCATCAGCGTCCGGGTATGGCCCCGGCCAATGGGAATTTGGTGCGTTCGGTTTAATTCGTATTTGATTCTGCGGCTGCCGTAGAACGGGCAAGCGGTATAGATCGCATCGATCAAATCCATTATCTTTTTGTCTTCTTCGCTGACCGGCGCCGGTTGGTAATAAATGCTGGAGCGGGAAATTCCCAATAACTGGCATTGCCTTTTTAAGCAGATGGTTTTGTTGTTTTCATCGAGCAGTGAAACCCGCTCACTGCGGTTTAAAGATTTGCAATTTTTTTTTAAGCCAATCCAATTCGGCGTCGCGCTGGCCGATTATTTTGTAGAGATTGTCCAGCTCGGCCTGGCGGCCGGCGGAATCTTCCTTTTCCTTTTTTCGTTTGTCTTTGAACAATTCGGGCAAATTATCGATTGCCTGTTTTTTCCATAACCCGATTTGAGTGGGATGCGCCTGAAAATCGGAGCTGATTTGCGCCATTGTTTTTTCTTCTTTAATGGCGGCTAACGCAACTTGCGCTTTTTCTTGAGGCGTTTTCTTGGTCATATTTAATCATATCTTTCCATCTGTTTTCTGCCAAATCCGTGTCCAGTTTCTTCAGACCATTATACTCATCAACCCATCGCTAATTGCTCATCAACTGGGTCGCGTACCAAATGGTATTATAACGCAGTTAATTAAGATACTTGAAGACCGGAATTATATCGAAAGCTTAATGTTCAAAATCAAGGCAATTAACGAGCTAAAACTGGCCTCGGCTTAAACTTAAACCGCCCTTTTGGGGCGGGTGAAATTTATAATGGGGAGGAGTGGTTTAAACCCTGAGGGTATCCACTCCTTGAAATCCCGTATCTCCTATGAGATAGGGAAAATGTTTTCGGCACTTGCCGTGTTTGTTCTACATCCCGCTGATTGGCGGGAAGTACGCGGGGGCCTATCATCACCGCGATACCTCTATCAGGTCAAATCTTAGGGGGGCTGGCCAAAGCAAAGAACTGCAGTCATTTATTTTAGCGACAGAATATGTGTACATATTTGCCGCGGGCCATACATCCGATACTATCTCCTATCCTCAAGACAAGCCCTGCACCAATCAGGCATTAAGGATAGTGTTAAAATTTAAAAAATGAATTTAAAATCTTGACACTACCCTTAATCCAATGAATCTATGTACTATGAATTGAAATTTTTGTCAATTTGAACCGCATTTTTTAACCGAAAAACCTTTCTGCTTCCATCACTTTTGAAAAAGTGTAAAATGGGAAAACACATAACGGGACAACGATAAACTATGAAACCAAAAATCAGACAATTGCAAAAATTCGCGAACCCTTATTTTAAGCGCGGAAAGTGCCCGTTGGTTAGGTGAAAAGCCAAAAAGAAGACTCTGGAACCGGCGGACACGGAAAATAATCGAATTTATCTTAATCCTAAAATATCCAGAGAAGATAGCTGGCGGTATTTTATCACCGATAATTATCAAGCATTGGGTGAAAGGATAAATTTGTTTGAAGGCGAGCAGTATTTTATGATTTTGCTTTTCATGGTCAAACTCAACAAAACCAAACCCGAAGACTGGATAATATAAAAGACAAGAAAATCATTAACGCGATACCGACCCGATTATTCCAAACTTTGCTTAAAAACAAGCAAGTTATAATAACGGGCAAATGGGGTCGTCTGGCAATCGATCTTCGCACCTGTTTGATGCAATAGCGCACGGCGCCAAATTTACTTTATTGATCTTTATCACTTACTGCGATTCACTATTTCTGTTTATAATAATGTTTAAGGGCGGATGAATAAAATCGGCACATATTCTATAGCTTCCCAACCCCAGCCAAAACCCGGAGTCGTCTCAGTTTTGCAACGACCAAATGATTGCCGGAATAATGCCGTAAATTAAAGTATAAATCAAAACAACAACCCAAATCGCAGCAATGGCTATATATATAAAACGAGACGGTTTCAACTTGGACGCCGACGGCCGCCTCTGAGAATAAACCGCTGGATTGCGCAGAAACTGTATACCAAAACCAAGCGCGACGAAAGCGCACAAGATCGTAACAAGGCCCGCCTTCCTATACCCGCCAAAAATCGGAATGTCGAAAGGGTATTTTATTAAAAAATATCCCGCCGCTATCAACGATAAAAAAGTAAGTACCGATAGAAACGATATTGCGATTTTATTCATTTTTATTTTATTATCCGCACCGCCTTTATTTTTAATCAGACGCCGATTTTATTAGTTAGTTTTTTAATTTTACCAAAAAATCGCTTCGAAAGCGATTTTTTGGTTAACGCGGGTCGTCTGGCAATCGATGTTCGCTCCTGTTTCGCGCAATAAACAATGTAGCTACAATTAAAAAATAAAAACGCCCCCTCCTCTAAGGCGCCCTTATTTGTTCTTAAACTAATAACTGCTATTTACTCTTGGTGTCACCGTTCCCAGCTTTTGGGACGCGCTCGACCACACAATGATCGCGATCCTTTCTTGCGACTTCTACCGGGACGAACCTGCCGTTGCTGGCACGCCGCCCAAGATTGAACGTTTTTGAATCTTTAGCCATATCATTTGCTTGAAATTTGATGATATGGCGTCAGCCATGTTAAAGTAAAATTGTCATGTTTTGCTTTAAGCAAGCTTTCTCGAAATAGCGACCAGAGCAAAGTATTGAGAAGGAACTCTTATCCCGATCAGAACGCCATATAGTCAAACTATCAGTTTAATTTTATCCCGGCCCAAAACCCCGTCAATCTTGACATAACTTAAATTACTATCTCAAATCGGTTCAAATCCGGTTTTTTTGTATAAACTATCGTCAAGGACAATTTAATGCCTTGCGCCAGCCGGCATCAAGCGCCTCTCGCTCAGTACAAAACCACTTCTCCCCCTTACTTTCATCAATAACGGTTTGATTGTATGACCGGCAACCGATAACATGATAGATTTTTTCTCCCTTGGAGCTGATATTGCCCTTTATTAAACAATTTCCCGAACCATCACTCTGAACCGGGGCCAATGAAGTGTTCGGCGTCTCAACCGCGGTTACCGATTGGCAAACATCGCCCCATAGCCCGGCCTTGGCCTCCGTTGCCTGCTTTTGTGCCACCTTGAACTCGGATTGATACTTGTAAGGCACCGCATAAGTATATTCATGGGCATAGCCCTCTTTGATCATTAAAAGTCCGAAATTAGTCCCATCCTGCAAAAATACGTGTCGTAAAGTCCTGGCATATTTATCAAGCTCACCTTGTGTTGGATCATATTCCAGCCGCACTTTTTGGCCCGATAAAACCGCCTTGGCCTTATTCGAAGCTTCAACGCCAAAACATTCCACCGGTTTGCGCGGATCCACGGTCTCGGGAGTATCAATACCGATTACCCGAATGGTTTTAACCGCGCCATTGATATCCGCCTTAAAAGTATCGCCGTCAACCACGCTGGTAATGGAAAACAAATCATCTGCCGGAATGACTTCCTGTTGCGGCTGAGTTGAATCATTTTTTACTTCCGAAGCCGGAATAACGGAAGCTTCGTGCTCCTCGCTTTTAGCATCACCCTGGCCACCCGCGATTTCGTTGGCCTTATCTTCCACTGGTTGCTGAACATTGCCGGTTAAAGCCAAGTTATCCTGAACCGTCGCCGACGGCGCAAAAATAACCACTCCCATAAATGAAATTAGAATCGCGCCAAAAGTCGCTAACGCAATTGTTTTTCGTTTGGGCGCCACATTACCCGAAAACCGCGAAAAAAGCGCCGGCTTTATCAAGCCCGCGATTAAGCAAATGATTGAAAGTAAAAAAGTGAGCGTAAAAATACTCGCGAAAGCTTCATTCTCCATAATTATCCGGCTTTAATGCCATTACCTCCCGCAATAACAGACTTAATTTTTTGGGCAAGATCGATAGAATCAAAACTCCCGTGATTATCCAATCTCAATAACGGCAAGCCAGCACATTTGAGAATACGCTCGACTTCGCCATCCCGTAATTTCCTGTCCAGACGTTCATGGGTTCGGTCATCGAGCTCAATGGCCAATTTTGGAGCAATATAATTCTTATCGCACAAAACAAAATCGACCGATTTCTCATCAATATGCCGAAACGCACCCCGCCAATTTTGCCCCTTTATTTTATGATCAACGATAGCAGTAAGATGAGCTTGAGGAAAAATATAGTAATCCTTGCCTACCGCCTCAATTAGCGCATCGTAGCACTCATGCTCGGCCCGCGTCATGAAAAAATCTTTCTTTTTGTAATCATAACCTATCCTTCTCCGATTCCCTCGGTCATCACCATCTTGTTGGTTCTGGAAATACTTGATCGCCAAAATAACGGCGACAATTAACCCTCCCCAAATAAGCAAATTGTCCATAGGTTTACTTTTTTTTAGGCAAGAATGTCCCCAAAACAATATAAAAAAATACTCTTGAGATAATCCAAAAAATAACCAATATAATTATTGATGAAAAAATATTGTATGAAATTTTTTTCCATAACGATTCCGGCGTATATTCTATTTTAATTTTTGCCTCTAAGTTTGTTGTGGGATGAAAATCTATACCATTAACTCGCTT
This sequence comes from Minisyncoccales bacterium, assembly GCA_049641805.1. GTDB lineage: Bacteria > Patescibacteriota > Minisyncoccia > Minisyncoccales > UBA5738 > UBA5738. Next base: position 29,619 of record JBARNX010000054.1, on the reverse strand, counting down.
GCCATAGGTAGGGATAAAAGATGATTCCTCTCCATATATAGTATATTTTTCCCATTCATCATAACGTCTTTTCTGGTAAATATTTCGCCCCACATCAAGATCATCCATATCACTATAAGCGGGATATTCTTGCTTTATAATCCTCCCTACCTCAATAAAAGTCTTATCGGAAATCTTTTCATTATCAGTAAGCGCCCAAACCATAAAATTTACCAACAAAAAAACAATTATAAACGAAAGAAAGAATAAAACTTTTAACAACCTGTACCAAACCTTGTTATTCAAATAACCAATTGTTTTAGTCTCCATAATTTATAATTAATTACCCGCCAGCCGTTATTTATGCGTTTTTCCGTAATTTAATAAATGCCCATTTCATTTGACATAATCAACGGGTGCGCCAATTATCATACGACATTCACCCGAATCGTTCACTATCCCATCAAAATTAATTTTATCAATTACTTGAAAATATTTTTTTATATCCAACGCTCCATCTTTTATAAAATTTCCTACATCCTCCGTTGCTGCACCCGGTTTATCGATAATAATATATGGATTTTTTGCAATAGCACCCTTAATATGCGTTAAATAATTAACAATCATCGATTCTTTTTCGCCCCTTCTCCGCAATTCAACTTGGACAACCAATGGCAAACCGCCCTCAATCGAGCCACCAAGAATCTTACATTTTATAAAATTAATCCTTTGTTGATGAGAAACATTCTCCTTTTCGATCCATTGCCAATCCAATGCAAACGCAAGCTCATTGATAGATAAATTATTTGAAGACTGGTTTATTTTTACTCCCTTGCCATCATCATCAGGCAACAACCATAATACATCTTTTATTTCAAAGTCTTGATTTACATTTGCTTCAATGCTGTTCTCGATAAAATTGAAAGACAGCATAGGATCTTTTTGCCTCATCTGATCTAATAAGGCAATCTTATAACTATTTAATGCAATCTTCGTGCTTTCGTTATCTTGATGCATCTGGTGAAAACCAACATACAATCCAACAATTGCAAATAACAATCCTGCAACCTCAATTATATTTATATAACCCTTCAACCATTGATTAATTTTTGTTAATAGCTTATTCATTATCTTTATTTTCAAGCAAGGGCTTATCACACGCAACTATTTCCAGCTTTTCTATAACCCGACGATAGCCACTTGGAAAAAGACATACCATTGGTAGGATTATCTAATTTACCTCTTTTAGGCCCATTTTTCAATTCAAACAGCTTAAACAATTTTTTGAGGCCCGCTAACCCGAGTCTACCAATGCTTAAAGCCACTCGTGCCCTTTTAAGCCATTTTTACTGGGGTTCCCCAATATCTCCCGACCGACAAGAGTTTGGGCCGCTTGTCCGGCTTTGTCCGCCAAATACCAATATACCCGGTAAAACAAAAACCGGCCCCTTATTCCGGACCGGCTTTATTTTTAACTTAACCGACTGGCATAGCCTGGTTATCCCAGATGCTGATGATCGTTAAAGGCCTCGATACTCCATCCAGTCCCGGTTTTCTTGCAATAAGTAAGGCCGGTATTGCGCAGCCGAAACTTGTTGGCAAACGCATAAAGCGCCGCCGGCTTAATAAGATCGCCCAAGGTCATTGTCAGTACCAGCATTTTGATGAAATTCCCATGGGAAACCACCAAAATATTTTTTTGCGGCAAAGCCGACAAATATTCCAATGCTTGTTTGGCCCGCGCCCTATACTCAAGGAAATTCTCTTCATCGGAATAATGCCAGCTTATGTCATCCTGGTGAAGATTGCATTCTTTCCTGATTTGAGCGGCCAGGGAAGATTCAAGCGCCTTGCCGATCATTGCCGAAGGCAACCGATGCTCTATCAACAATTCCGAATAAATTATCTCCTTGTTGACCGCCGCCTTTATTGTTTCCGCGGTTTGGGATGCCCGCTTCATCGGGCTGGCGTGGATTATATCAATCGGCAAAGCTTTGGCTCGCCGGGCAATCATTTCCGCCTGCTTCAAGCCAATGGCCGAAAGCGGCTCATAATCATTCTGGCCCAAGCCCAATTCATTGCATTTTGTTTGTCCGTGTCGGACGAAATATATATTCATAAGTTTTTTGTTTAATTTTAAGATCGGGAAACCCTGGATCGCTATTCCTTCACAAACTGATAGCACATGTCCATAATCCCGTTGCAAATCGGACAAACATTGTCTTCGTCATAAAGATCATATCTTTCCATTTCCTTCATGCAACCCTTGCAAATATGGCTGATATCAATATCTTCATCGGGCACGTTAACGCCGAACTTGTGCTCCTTGCAAAAAAAGAATGTTTCATTCGGGTGATCGAACCCAACAGCAAACCCGCAATCAGTGCACTCTACAAAATGCATTTTTCTCTTCAAATTTTGCATATTTTTGAAAGAGTCAAAACCCCGGAACATCCGTCGACGTTTATTTGCCGATTCAATTAAAAAAGCGGCTAAGAGCTTTCACGAATGCCCCAAGATTTGTACCTCTTGGATTAGTGAAATCTCCCAACCGCCTTTTTGCAGTTAGTCGCGATAATTCATAAGGTTTGCCGCAGATTTCCCGGTTCCCCTTACTCGGACCCGCCTTCGTCAAAGACTACGACGGGGCAAAGCAGAATTATCCGGCGCCAATTGAGTGGCGCTCGAATTAAATTGTTAAGCCCTCACATTTTCAGTTTAGCACATTTCCGCCCTTTTTCAAAACTTCACCAAACAGCCGGCCTTATAATTAACTATAAATCCGACGTTATTCATTCTCCTGCTCGCTGTCCAGTAGCTACTTCTGCAGGGCTTCCGGATGCTCCTGGTCGTATTTGTTCGCCCTGTCGTTTGCCTTCTTAGATTCTTCTAAGCTCCAAGACACGGGCGGCAAGAGTTTCTCCTTCCGCGCCATTGAATCTTTTTTCCCAAATTTTGCTTCAATTTTGGAAGCAATTTTATCCAGAAAAAGATAAGGAAACAAAAAAAATGCTGTCACAATATAATTGCTAATATTAAATGGACTAAGCGTTTCTTGAACTCCCGCAAATCCTCTTGTTGAAAAAATTGCAATCATGCACCCAACCCAAAAAATTATAAAAAGCACCAAGTAAATATTAGCTATAATTTTAATTATTTTATTTATAATCATTACTGATTTTAAGAATTATTTTTGCAAACATTGCTGATATTCTGACTGAAGTTGTTGCTCTAATTTATCGTATTGAAGTTTTTTATTGCTATCAATTTCTAAAACAAATTTTTTATGTGTTTCATCGATCGTGTTTTGGCAACTTTTTTCTGCCCAGTTGGTAAGACTTGCGACCGTTTGGCCACTAACCGCGGACAAACTTGTTCCTGTAGTAGAAGTAAATTGATCAACTGCGCCAGCAATACATTTTTTTAAAGATTCCTTCTCCATATCTTGAGTTAATGAACCCAAAATATTCAATTGCCTTTCAATCTCGGCAGATGCCGCACTTTTGTGAGCGTTATATTCTGATTTGCATTGTTCAATTTTTAATTCTTGCATTGCCCCTTGCTCCTCCTTTAATCGCGCTGCTTCTTGCTGAATTAACAACTCATTTTGCTTTATCTGATCTTGCGCTGATTTTTGTTTCTCTTGTTCAATTTTTAGCTTTTCTATTTCAATTTTAGCCTTTTCCGTCTCTTGCTTCGCCTTCTCTGCTTCTAATTTAGCTCGTTCTAATTCTTGTTGGTTAATTTTTTCGGGGAGCTGCTCCACTCGATCTTCTTGCAACATTTCTTCCGGCTCGTTGTCCTCCGTTTTAATAATTCCTTCATTCATTTCTTTCTGACCACTTTCAACAATATCCGTGGTTTGAGATGGTTTATTAGGATTTCGTATCTGCAAACCGACAACAACCGCTGCCGATACCGTAATTATTAAAGCACCAACAATCATCAGCAATGGAATATGGACAAATCCTTTTTTAGTTATATTGTTTTGATTCATAATTTCAATGGTTAATTTTCCGGGTACAATTTATCTGAAAAGTCTTTGTTATCTTTCCAACCCCTTATCCCGCAAACACTGCTTATAAGCGGATTCATAATAAGCCCGCGAGTATTCATTTGAGATTCGACGAAACTCATCATTCGTTTTGCTCGCCGCAATTCGATTACATTCGGAATAAATTTTACCTGGACGAACCTGGTACCAATAAAAATAAACAAAAGCAACCGCTATAGCAAAAACCAACCACTTATTCTTTTTGACAAAACTAATTGTTTTTGACGCATATATATTAAAATTTGTAGTGTAGTTTTTTTGATTTTCCATTTTTTTCTTACTTATTTCCCCATCCTTTATTAAAACTATTTCCTCTTGTTTTTTCGATCGGTCCGGCCAAACGCTAAGCAAAAAAGGTACGACCATCAATAGCAGAAACAAAACGATCAAAAAGTCTTGCATCGTAAATTTATGGACAATTAAAACACAAAGCTCCACGCCAGCCGGACCTTGCGGTCCCATACCCGGTTTCCCGATATGACCCAACAAAGAGTTGCTGAACGTGGAGTTCAGTATCTTTGTTGGGTATTTGGCACCATGCCCGGGATAACCCGGGTTTAGGCACCTGGCATTACGCCAGCTATATTGAATTGGAACTACAGCTCCAATCTACAATTAAATCCCGATAATTTCAACACCATCTCTGCATTTTCATAATCATCAAAAACATTACAATTTAACTTAAAACTTGACAGGCTGGGGGTTGCCAAGAGTATGATTAGTTCAAATAAAAAATAAAAATATGGATGAAGATAAGTTAGAATCATATTGGAAAAGTGAAGCAATAGAAAAATTAAAACAAATAAGGTACAAATATATAGACATTGATCCGGATGATTGGAACGACGTATCGCAAGAAATATTCATCTCGTTCAGCAAAGAAATCGAGAAAGGAAAATACCCCGCTGGAACATGGGGTAGTCTTTTATGGAAAATCGGTTTCTGCCGCGTAATGGATTATTTTCGCGATAAAAAAATTGACCAATCAACACTCCATGAAGAATGGATCTTTGATGAGATTGAAGCAAAAAACGAAAACAGCCATTCAAAAGATGATACCGATAACAAATTTTTCAGTCACAAAATAATGCCACGAATTAGGGGCATACTTATCTCAAAACATAGACCGCTGCAAGACATAATGCTTGTTTACACCGCAAAATCAACGGAAAAATTAAGAGAAAAAGTTAAAGAAAAATTTCCATTTGTGGTAAGCCGCTCCCTTGAAAAAGACATAAACTTTGAAGTAAGGCAAATTAGTGAAAAACAGTTTTTGGAAGCAGAGGAAAATGAAATAAATGATTTCTATGATTTCCTTGCCAAAACATGCAAATCGCTCGGTATGGAAGATGAAATAGGAATTAAAGCTGTTAAAATTTTGTTAATTTCGCAAAATCCGCTTTTTGATTGGTATTCGGAAAGCCAAAAAGCGAAAGAGAAAGACTATCTTTCATTTAACAATAAGGGGAAGCTGATTCGAAAGAAAACTATAAAAAGACCCTACAAAAACTTTTTTAGGGATTACTTCGTCCTCTTGGGAAAATTAAAGACGTTGAAACTTTTTCTTAAAAACGAAGCTGAAAATTCAAAAAATCCCGTAAGTAATGATCGTATCAATGATTGGTACCAAATCGGTAAGATTGACCGCGCCATCATTAATAAACAAAAGTATGGCCGTGTTGGTAGAATTGGATATAAGGCAAAAGTTAAAAATTACAATGAAATCTTGAAAAACTTGATACTGGAATTGGAGTAATCGAGAAAATAAACATTGGAATGAAAAAATCTACAAAAAGGCTGTTAAGAAGCCTTTTTTAGTTTGTGTCCCCTGTTTTGCCACTTTTAACGTTTAAGCTTGTAAGAGGACAAAACAAAAGAGATATGAATAAAAATACAGATACGTATAAAACCAATAGTTTTTATATTGCAGCCTTTCTCTACGCCAAAGGTTTACGCCTGATAGACGTGGATAAATCGCAAGATCCAAGAAAGGCTTTTTTCGTTTTTATTGAGAATGGCCAGCGTAAAATTATCCTGGAAAAGTTTAATTTTGGATTGGAAAACGATCCGGATGTTTTGGTCGATGCGCGAAAATTTATTGAGGCGACAAAGGTTCTTAAGGAGAAAATTTATCAATCCTAATATGAAATTTACCGATAAAGATATTGATAATTTGAGAGTCCTTTATTTAAGACGCTATGGGACTGAAATAAGTAAACAAGAGGCTATTAAAATTGGAACCAGACTGGTGGACTTATTCCGCGCCATCCTTAAACCATCACCCAAAATAAATTCGGGGCAATTTAATAAAAAAACATGCCAACAAAAAACACAACCAATGGCTTAACGGCTTGCCCAAGATTCAGCGAATGCTCGATCAATATCTGCGTCCTTGATCCAGAAGTTAATTTACGAACCAAGCTACCAGAGGAAGATACTTGTCCATTTTCGATAAAGAAAAGGATAAAGGAACAAAAAGGTATGAGATTAGCCGCACCGGATAACATTTTCAAAGTTATACCTGAATCAAACAAAGAAATGCTGAATAAGGGCAACTTAAAACGCTGGCATAAATTAAATGGAACAAAAAACACCATACAGGAGGGCTGAATACCTTGAATTCATCAAATTCACGGCCACGCCTCGGGCTTTCCGAGAAGCTGAATTCGGATACAACACCGACAAGGCTTTCGCCGAACATTACAAGTTAAACGAAACCACGCTTGTGGGCTGGAAAAAAGACGGCCACTTCCGGGATTCGGTCAAAGAACACCTGGACGCTTGGGCCAAAAGCCGCACTCCGGATGTTATTGCCTGTCTTTACAAGGCGATTATCCAGCACGGAAGAGCCGCGGAGACAAAACTCTGGATGCAGCTTTTTGAAGGATTTACCGAAAAATCCGATTCGAATCTTAACATGAACAGAACCATGATCAGAGATCTCCAAAACGCCAACCGAGAGATATTCGAAATGGCCAAAAAGGAAGATGCCGAAAGAAGAAACAAAATCAAATTTTCCGAGAAACAGCAAAACGGCGGATAATTGGAATTTTATAGGGAAATCGGGGCATTTTACTCCCCGGCCGACCCGAACAAATTTGATTTTTGTTTTAAGCGACCAACTTGCCTTGTTTCGTTATTAAAGGCATTGTGTTTATTGAGCTGTATGAATACGCAAAGCAACCAAAAAATCAAATACTTTCTGTACGCCCGCAAATCCTCCGAGAGTGAAGACCGGCAGGTTGCTTCGATTGAATCGCAGATAAAAGAGCTGACCAAGGTCGCGAAAAGAGAAAAATTGAGCATCATTGAAATTTTACAAGAATCCCAGTCCGCAAAAGGCCCGGGCCGCCCGGTTTTCAACTCAATGATCGCGCGAATCGGCAAAGGCGAAGCGGCCGGCGTTATCTGCTGGAAACTGGATCGGCTGGCGAGAAACCCCATAGATGGCGGTAATATCGCATGGATGATTCAGAAAGGGGTAATAAGCCATATACAAACCTACGAAAAAAGTTACTACCCTTCCGATAATGTTTTGATGATGAGCGTGGAATTCGGGATGGCCAACCAGTTTATCAGGGATTTAAGCGTAAATACAAAGCGCGGGCTTCTTTCAAAAGCTGAAAAAGGCTGGTTCCCGGGCGTTGCGCCCCTGGGCTACAAAAACAACCGATTCAAATTGAAAGGAGAAAAGGATATTTTACCCGACGAAGAACGCTTCCCGCTTGTAAGAAAATTATGGGATATGTTTTTGACCGGAAATTACTCGGTAGCGAGCGTCGGTGAATACGCAGATAAAGAGCTGGGGCTGGTAAGCAACCGGATGCCCAAGTGCATCGTTAAGAGCAAGTTCTACGAGCTATTCACCAATCCCTTTTACTATGGATGGTTCAAATACGGCGGCGTTCTATACAAAGGCAACCATAAGCCGATGATTACCGAAGAAGAATTCAACCGGACGCAGGTAATTCTGGGAAACCGCAATAAAGCGCACGCGCCGCACAAATTCGCGTTTACCGGCATGATCAGATGCGGGGAATGCGGTTCGGCGATCACCGCCGAGGACAAAATCAAACGGCAAAAGAACGGCAACGTCCACTTTTACACTTTTTACCGCTGCACCAAGCGCAAGCGATCGGATTGTTCGCAAAAATACCTCCGCAAGGAAGAAATGGAAGCGCAGATCATGGATATTCTGGAAAGAATTGAAATTCCGCCGGAATTCAGCCAGTGGGCCATCGCCCAACTCAAGAAAGAAGCCGACAAGGAAGTCGGCAACCGAAAATCGATCTTAACCGCCCAGAGGAAAAATTATGACGATTGTCTCAATAAGCTGGATCGACTACTCGAAATGAGAATGAACGAGGAACTCACCCCCGAAGAATTTGCGGAAAAGAAAACCGGACTGAACCGGGAAAAATCAAGACTACTCGCATTGGTCAACGAAAGTGACAGTAATGCCGACGACTGGCTGGAAAAAGCCGAAAAGCTGTTCGACTTTGCGGCTAGCGCCCGGCAAAAATTCATCAATGGCAGCCTGGACGACAAAAAAGAAATACTTGCCGCGCTTGGTTCGAACCTCACCCTAAAAGACCAGATCCTCTCGATCTCAATCCAAAAACCACTTATCCTGGTGGAAAAGGCGGCAAAAGAGATAAACACGATTTATAAAGCGTTCGAACCTCTCAAAATCAGCCAATTTGAAGCTAATTTTGACAAAGTCTTCGCTAAAAATCCCCTACTGGGTGACTAACGGGATTCGAACCCGTACAGAAGGCTCCACAAACCTTCGTGCTGCCGTTACACCATAGCCACCATAAAACCTAACAAAACGATATTACCCTATTTCCTTCTTTACTTCAACGCCCCGCATCCGCATTTAACCATCGACTATCAACTAGAAACTATTAACTAAATTTTGCTTCGCAAAATTTGTGTGTCCCCGGTGTGAGTCGAACACACAACCTAAGGTTTAGAAAACCTTCGCTCTGTCCGGTTGAGCTACGGGGACATTAAATATTTTTAATGCATTCCAATTTCCATCCCTTTATCCTTCTGAACAGCATTTTATCATTTATCACAACCGCGCAGGTTCCATTGTATAAAGGATTTTTTCTATGCTTCAGCGATGTCGGTTTAACTTGCGTTTTATGAAACTGGCTCAAAGGAATTCCGGTAACGCCTGACCAATAACTCTCCATATCGTTCCGGCAAAAAAGCGTATGGATATGCAATGCGATCCTGAATTTGTTTTCGGGCACTTTACAAATATTCCGAAACCATTTCATCGCCAGCATAATCATTGCCGGATCTGAATTTGTAAACTTAACCGCTTCTCTAGATTCGGATTTATCGCCCTCGGCCCAATATAGCATCAACCCGGATAAAAACAAATTGTTGTTGATCAAAAAAGGCGCTTCATTCTTGGCAATTTTTAAAATTTTTTCAGTTTGTTCTATTTTCTTTTGATGATTGAGGCGGGCCAATTTATAAGCATTCATCTGCCGCGTTTGGGAAAAAAGCTTATTTTTTTGTTCCGCAGTTAATTCAATATCCCTCAGCCAAGAAGTCAGCGTACTTTTTGAAACTTTGACCGTGTTTTTAATTTCATTATAACTTTTGCCTTTTTTTCTAAGATCAATTGCAATTAATTTTTCATTTAATTTCATAAACTAAAAGCTATACCAAAAAAGAAACCTAAACATATACTATATAATATAATAGCATATAGGTTTGATTTTGAAAATCTTTTCCGCCAACAATTTGACGATTCGACCAAGGAATTATCGCTTAATTTTCGGAATTGGTCAATCCGGCCGGGCGCAAAAACACATCCGGATAATCCAAAGCGGGCGTTTGGCCAATACCCTCGTTTCGCTGATCCAGCACCAGAAAGACATCGCGAAATTTCTTCGCTTTAACCGCGCCGAATGATTCATCCGCTATCGCCGCTCCTTCAATATCCGTCGCCAAATGCTGAACATTTAAAAAAATCAAAATTGAAAACGCCGCGCCGACCGCCGCCGAAAAGAAGAACACCAAAAATGGTTTAAGCGCGATTTTTTTAAAAAACATCCCTACCGCCGATTGGAATTTGTTTTGATCGTTATTCCGCATAAGCTTTCAATAAAATATGCGCCTTACTGCCGCCGCTCGCGGATGATTCCGGCGCGGCGGCATCCGGCAAATTAGAGCGAATCTCGAAATTCTGCACCGCCAGCAAATAAGGACTGTTCTCAATCTTTTCGACAAATTGAAAGATATTGGAAATGTTTCCCGAAATATCCGCTTCAACCGAAATCGAAGACCATTCGCCCTTAACGGCTTGCCGCGGTATTGACGATGAAAATTTAATGACAACGCCGCAATCCCGGGCCGCGGCTTCCAAAAAATTTATAAAATCAAGCGGCATCCGGCTGTCAACGAAAACTTTCTCCATTCTTTCAAAATTAACTTTTTCTTCTTTTTTAAACGCGATAAATTCACGAACATCCGAAAGGCGCCGGTCATAGTCGTCGATTTTAACTTGTTGTTGGGCAATCCGTAAACCGGCATTATTGATATCCGCGATCAACGGCGCAACAACGAGAAAAACCAGCACCGACACGATCGCCGCGAATACCGCCGCAACAATCAATGGTTTGTTTCTAAGGTTTTGCATATTCGAAGTTAACGCCAAATTTGATATCCCGCGCCGTAAGCCAGTTTTCGGGAGGAAAAACCATTTTCTTGAAATCGGCTTGCTTTTCCAAATTTTCTTTGAAAATCACCAGCGCGCCGCGATCGGGAGAATACCCCTCCAGATAAATGCTCGGCGATACATAGCCAAACCTTGACAAAACCACTCCCGGCGGCAAAGTTGCGGCCACCTTGACGAAAACTTCCGTAACCTTAATCTGCTTTCCGTAAAAATCGGCGATCTTGGAAACTAGATTGCCGCGGTCAATCGCTTGCTTTTCAATCTCTTCAACATTAAAAATCGCCATTTGCCGCTCCTTTTCCGCCAAAACTACCAGTCCGGATTCGAGCTGGGAATAATAAAAAACCCGCACCAGCGCCAGCATAAAAATGAACAAAATCAGCGAGAATACGGCCACAATGCCAAGGATTGCGGCAATCTTGGACATTTCTTCTTGGCGCAATTTGTTTTGCCAGTATTGTGGTAATAAATTAATCATCGGTTCACCAGTGAAAATTATTTTGATTTCACGCGCACCCGGCGGCGCAAATCTTTTTTGGGCGCCGGTATTTTATTTTTTAGCATAGTTTTCGTTTCTCCGCCGGCTTGATCCAGCGCGCGCAACGCCAGCCCGGCGGCAACCGCGAATCCAAATTCGTTCTCGGCAAATTGATCCGTAATTTTCAATCCGGCCCGATCAAAATCAAGCGGCAGTTGCGTTTGCCAGACCGGTGCGTTAAGTTTTAACGCGAGAAATCCATCCAATCCTTTCAAATTCGAGCCGCTGCCGCAGATTAAAACTTTGTCAAAATTTTTTTTCCACGATCCGGTACCGACATCTTCGTGAGTTTGATAATATCGAATGCATTTTTGTATCTGCTGGACAAAATCGACCAATCCCGGAACCAACGCCTCAAAAATTTTTCTTTTCTCTCCGGCTGGTTCGGCATCGGAATTTTTCGCGCCGCCCGGGCGCACAAATTCTTCAATTCCGCATTCGGTTTTCAAACGCTCCGCCTGAACGGCGTCCGCTTGGGCGCTATTCATTATTGTTTCAACGAAATAACGGTTTGAAATCGGTATGGTGAAAGAAAATCTGATCGAATTTTCGGAATAGACCGCCAAAATGGTTTTGGCATCGCCAATCTGAATAATTACCGTGGGAGATTTCATCTCCTTTTCTTTGGACAATATCCGCGCCAGCGCCTGCGATTCAAGCTCCATGGCGATCGGGACTAATCCCGCCTTGCCAATGGCGCAAACACGGGAATCGATTATCTCCCGGGGAACCGCGGCAATCAAAACTTCGCAGCGATCCGGCCTTTCCAAAACCGGCGGCACAATCTCAAAATCAAGGTAGACCTTTTCCAGCGGCAAAGGAATGTAATTTTCGGCCTCAAAAACAACTGCGGCGCGCAAATCGTTGCCTTTTAATTTCGGCATCGTAATCACCTGCAAAAAAGCCTTGTTCTCCGGCAGGGAAACGACAACATAGCGGGTCCGAATTTTTTCTCCGGCCGCGGCGGCCAACACCGCTTTTATCGCGGCGGCCAACTTTTCCCCGTCCTGAATAATACCCTCTTTTATAATCCCTTTCTCCAATGCCGCCAATCCCAGCGAAACCGCCGCCAGCTTTCCTTTCCGGCGGGCAAGCTTTATCACTCTGACAGTGGCATCGGTTATTTCCAAACCGAAAGCTTCTTTTGACAAACTTAAAAATTCAACCATATCCAATTCAAATCCGAAGCGCGAAACACGAAATCCAAAACAATATCGAACATCAAAATTTATAATTTTCAAAACAAAATTAAACTTTCGTTTTGATCATTCGAAAATTTGAAAATTTTAATTTGTTTCGGATTTCGATATTCGGATTTTGAAATTATTAACTTTATTTTAATTGATTTCCTGCCAGCTTACAATCTTGTAATCCGAACTCATATTCGCTACGAACGGCGGCGGATTGTAAACCTGGTTCTGATCGAAATAAGTGTAGCGCTGGGCATAGCCGGAAAGCATTTGGCCGCTGTCGGTATCCACCCATTGCGTTCCCACGCGACCTTTGCTGATAACCGAACCGTAAATGCTCAAAATGCCGCGGTCGCGATAGGCCCAGTCGGTATAATGGTTTCTCCCGAATCTTCCTTTCTGCGCCACGATGATCGCGTGCAAATCCATATCCTCGGGAGACGCGGGACTTATCAACGCATTATTTTCGGCAATCACCGCCAGTCCGTCGGAACCTCCATAACTGGAATAAGTTATGTTCCCCGGAAAAACAACATCCGTGTCAATGTCGGGATCGGTGTCGCCGGGATCTTTAAGGTGCGCCGAAGCCACCACCACTTTCCCCTTGACCGTTCCCTCAACCCACAAATTATCTTCCACATAGATTGCGGAGCAATCGGCGGGAATCGGATAAATGCCATCGGCGTGATCTTTGGTATAAGTGTCTTCGTTACTGATGATGAAGCGGTCCTGGTGCCAGCCTTCTTCGCTGTTGTACCCGTTAACCGGATGAAGCGACCTTACTGTCGATACCCGCACCGTTCCGTTGTTCAAAAATACCAAATGATATCCCTTGCTTCCGGGAACCTCGTCGAGCGAAGGCGAAAAATAAATCCCGCCGCCGGTTTTGGCCGCTTTTTTAATATCGCCCAAATCCATCGTAATCGCGTCAAAGGGGAACGGCGGCACCGGAAACTTGAACAAGCTCGGCGTTGAATTCGCGGTCGTGGTGAAAATTCCCGGGCAAATGCATTTGCCGGCGGAAATCCGGCATCCGCGCGAAAGCGGGCAGCAATCGTCGGTAATCCAAGCCGAGCAAGCGGTTAAGCCACAACCGTAAGCTCCATCGCAAATCCATTCCGCGGTAGTGGTGCCGTTAAGAGTGGTTAAAACCGCGCTGGTCATCAGCGACTGGTTTTGCCCGTCCATCCTTATCCCGCCGTTGGAATGATAAGGCCCGTTTATTTCATGATCGCCGCCAATCCATACGCTGCTGTTTAAAATATATGAATATTTCGCCACCGACTCGCGGCCGTAAGTTATCCGCACCTTTCTCTCAAGCCCGGGAAATTGCCTGGTCCGACCGATGGCCGTAATCTGCAGCTGGCTGGTTTTGCCGCATGACAAAGTCGAGCTGGCAATAATTGAAAATTCCCCGGCCAAAACGCCATTGCCGTCATAATAATCATAATAATAATCCGCACCCTTGGCACAATCGTCCTGCACCTCGTTGTTGGCGCACCAGCGGTAATAATCTATGCCCGCTTCGGCAATATTAAGCGCCTCGCTTGAAGCGACGCGCTGTAAAGACTGGCGCAATTGCAGCAATATATATCCGAAAAGCCCGGCCAGCATCAGCAAAAATACCGCGCCGAAAACCAAAACATAGGTGATAATAATTCCCTTTCGGCTGAAATTATCATTTTTCATTTTGATATTTGCGTTTTTATTTTTTTCATTCCTCTTTTAAATTTCTTATCTGTACATATTGTTCCAGCTCGTAATCATCCGGCGCGCGGTTGACATTAACATTCACGATCATATAAAGCCGCACTATTTTGGTATTATGGAGTATCGATGACGGATCGCTGGTGATCAAATTATTGTTTTTGTCGTAATAGCTGAAAATATCGTCCACCGGCAATTGGTTGCGTACATAAGAAGTGATGATGGTTGATTGCTCCTGTCCCGCCGGATAGGATGCCGGGTTCCCCGAAGGCTCGGTCACGCCGCGGCGCAATTCATTGCCGGAATTGGGAATCTCTTCGGTAAAAGAAAATTCAAAACGCGCTTTTATTGAATGATTGGGATCAATCCAGTTGCAGTTTGCTTTCAATTTATCGTTGCCGGTTATGGTAAATCGGATTGAATTGTCCGCCGCCGCCGCAGTCACGGGAAAAGTTTGCGTTCCCTGCCAAGCGTCGATACATTCGGAACAGCCGCTCTGGCACATATTGCTCATCAACACTGCGCCATCGGCGCGAAGTGCGGCATAACGGCTCGGCGTACCGTAATATCCCTCGGTGGACACTCTCACTTGCGCCGAATCCAAAGTGCCGGACAAAAAACCGCTGAAATCAACATCGCACTCGGCGGGCGGCCAACAATAAAACGGATTGCATTGCAAATGAGAATGGCATTCCTTGATTTGGGTTCCGGAATTCACGGTCGCCAGATAATAGCGCACCCTCTCGGTTTGCCCGTCATTATCGACATCGCTGTAAAAAATAAATTCTTTGCCCGCACCCTTTTCGATCGGGTAGGCGCCGTTCTCTCCATAGCGGGCCTGCCGCATTTCTTTGGCCATTATGTCCACGCCGCGCCGCGCTTCGTTAACCGCCATTGATTGTTCCATGACATATCCCTGCGTCCGGTAAATCATCACGATCGCCGCCCCGATCGCCGCCATTGACAACCCGAAAACCGCAATCGCCGCAAGCGTTTCGATAATCGTAAAACCTTTTCCCCTGTTAAAAATTATGTTATTCATTCTGGTCGATATCGACTGTCAGATCGCTTAACCCCGCCACCGAAACCGTGCTTGAAGCGCCGGCGTATCCCGCCGCATTGACGAAAATATCATAAGTTCCATTGTCCAGCGGCGCAAAATATGTCTGGCCGTTTTGATCGGTATACCGGATTTTATCGTAGCCAATGCCGGAATTCGACAGCCTCACCTCCGCAGAGAACACCGGATCGAGAGTCGCGGCGTTCTGAACCGTCACCAAAAGCGCGTTTTGCGGCCGCAAAAATAATTTTACCGCGGCGGTGCCTCCGGCGGCCACATTAATCGGTTGCGCCGGATCGGTCGCGATCAAACTCATCCCGCTCGCCGGATCAACCGAGAAAGTGTAAGCATCGGCATCGACTCCGGTAATATCCAGATGGCCGGCGCCGTCAAGAATCTGATCCTGCGAATACTTGTAAATTTTCAGCCCCAAAGAGTCTTCCCCGATAGTTTTTGTTCCCCTTATGTGAAACGCCGCGCCGGCAACCGCCGGCCCGGTTGCCGTTGTCCAAACCACCTGCCAATTATGCATCCGCGGCGTCAAATCAGGGTCGCCGCTCGCCAAATTGCCTTTGATTTTGATTTGCGGATAATCGCTTTTGCCCAATCCCGCCAGATTTACCGGAGAATTGCCAAAACCAACGCTGTTGCCGGACAAATCCGAATCGGGAATCAAAATCCAAGCGGCGCCGTCATAATATAAAACTTGATAAAAAACCCTTGTTCCGGCCGGCCGGGTATCGCTGAATCTTAATTCATCCCAGATCGCCAAATCAGCCGGATTGATCGCGTTTGAAATTACATATCCGTCCGCCGGATAAGCCGGGCCGGAAAGCAAAATATCGCCCGACGAAAACTGAATATTTTCCGATGTCGATATCAGCGCCGCATCATCAAAGCTGTCCGCGAAATTATTCTGGCCGTCGGGAGCGATGCCGTCAACGATGATTGTTGCGGCTTGATCGATCGAAAGGCTCAATGGCACCTCGCCGCCTTCCAAAACCGTCGGATTGGGACTGTCGGGAACCGCAACGCCGTCATCGCCGCCGGCGCTGTATGTCCGGGCGCTGCTGTAAGCGGTTTTTGAAACTTCCACCCGGTAATTGCCCGATGCCAGAGGAAAAGAATATTTGCCGGAGGCCGGAATCGCGGCGGCAACCAGATTGTCGGTCACCGGATCATAAACCGAAATGTTGGGCGACGGCACCAAAATTCCGCCCTCGTCAAAAACCGTCACCGTCAAAACTCCGCCGGGCTGGTCAAGGCATGATTGCGCTTCCTGCGCTCTGTTCTTGGGAGATACATTGGTCGATAAAGTGACGCTGCCCGAGTGGCTGCCTTGCCACGAAACCACAACATCGGCTTTTTTAAAATCAAGATTGCAAGGATCCAAAGCGCCCATTCCGTCGGCGGCATCGGACACAAAACGCACCTGCGTCAAAACCGCAAACTCGGTATTATCGATCGTTTGCGAAGAAAATTGTTCCAATGTTCCTGCAGCAAACGGCAATTCCGCGTTTTCTACGCCCACGAATTCGTAAGCAAGATTGCGGATCATTTCAATCCGGGCGCTGGCGATCGAGGTCGCGGAAATCCGGGCCTTATTTATTCCCGCCACTTTCATACCCAGCCGGTAAGCCGCGAAAATCCCGGAAAACACTATCCCCAAAAGCGCCACCCCCACCAAAACTTCAATTAAAGTGAAGCCGTTTTTTTTGAAAATTGAAAATTGAAAATTGAAAATTTGTTTTTTCATTTATACGGAATCCATCATCGAGTACATCGGCTGGACCATTGATACGGCAAAAAATCCCACCACCGCGCCGATCACGATCATCAGCATCGGTTCGATGATTGAAGCAAAATTTTTGGTTTCTTCGTCAACCTCGTTTTCATAAAATTCCGCCAGTTTCAACAGAATATTGCTGGTTTCGCCGGTTTCCTCGCCCACCGCGATCATTTGAATCGCGGTTGCCGGATAAAGATTATCAAACAGTTTGATCGCCGCGGAAAATTTCTCGCCTTTTTTAACGCGTTCTTCGATGTTTAAAAGCGCGTCCCGGTAATTAACATTGCCCACCGTGCCCGAAGTAATCTCCAAAGCCCGGGGCAAAGAAACGCCCGCACCGATCAGCGCGCTCAAATTGCGCAAAGTGTACGCCGAATTGACATTGCGCACGATAACATTTATCGCCGGAAATCTTAGCGCGATGCCGTCATACAATTTCTTGCCCGGTTTTGTTTTTATCAGCCGCGCGATAACCGCAACCAGCACCACAAAAACGGCAACCACTATCCACCAGTATTGCTCCATGAACATTCCCGCGGACATCACGAACTTGGTCGTCATGGGAAGATCGGTTTTTAATTCTTTGAAAGTCGCCGCCAACTGGGGTACGACCGTGGCCAGCATCAGCATACCAATACCCACCATCGCGGTTAAAATCACTGCCGGATAAACCAGCGCTCCCTTCACTTTCGATTTCAGTGAATATTCTTTTTCCATCTGGTTAACCGCGATTCCCAAAACATTTTCCAGCGTTCCGGTTTCCTCGCCCACTTTAACCATACTGCGCAAAAAATCCGAAAAAACATTCGGATGTTTTTCCATCGCCGCGGAAAACGCTTCGCCCCGGATCATATCGTCTTTAACCGAATTCAGCGTCCGGCGAAAAATGGAGCTGCCGCTCTGATCGGCCAAAATTCCAACCGCGCGCGGCAAAGAAAGCCCGGCGGAAGCCATCACTTGCAAATTTTTGCAAAAAAACATTTTATCCTTGAGGCTTACCCCCAAAGAAAGCGTCGGAATGCGAAATTTGCGGGCGGCAGACGCCGGCGTCGCGCGGATTAAAATAAAACCCTCCTGCCGGAGGCTGTGCGCCAATTCGATTTCGCTTTCCGCCTCGCGAACCCCTTTCTGTTCTTTGCCGTCAATTGATTTTGATTGAAACGAAAATTGCACCATTTGGTTACTGGATTAAAAACCGGAGAAAAAACGCGCGATAGTTTCCACTAATTCGTCAAGCGGATCGCCCGCGGAAAAGCTTTCCGGCGCGGCGGAAAAAACAGCTCCAAAATTTTTTGATGGCGCGGCATCCTGTCCGGAATCCGGGAAAATCGATCGGCTAACACTGGCCTGGCCCGTTTCAAAATTAGAATTTATAATATTGGAAGCGCCGGACTGGCTCAAAACTATAAAAAGCAGTAATGCGCTGGCCGCGCCGGAAATCAACGCTCCCAACCAGCCATAATCCGAAATTTCGGCAATCCGCGTTTGTTCGGGTCTTGGAAGCGGATAAATTTGGCCCGATATCGATATCGCCCGGAGCCTTTTGGGAATCGGCGGCGATAAAAGCGATCCGGCATCCGCGCAAAAAACCGCGGCCGGTTTGTCGGCTTGATCACGGCTTGGATCGCCAAAATTCCGCGAAGGCAAAAATTGCCCGCCGGCGGAAATATGTTCCAAAGATTTCGCGTCCTCAAGAAATCGCCCGGAAGAAACAGGTTCGATTTCCTCATTCGCCAAGGCTTCGGCGGACAAACCGGCAACGGGGCAATCGACATTCGCCGACAACTCCGAAGGCGCGGCCACAAAAACCGCGGCCGGCGCGCTCGCCCTTTTGGCTTCCGCCGCTTCGCGCCATTCCTGCGCGCGCGCCTGATAATCATCAAGCCACGCGGCCGTGGTCATCCATTTTTTGCCCAGTTTTATGGATTTTAACTTCCCCTGCCGCGCGCGCAACCGCAAATAGGGTTCGGAATACGAACATAATTTCGCCGCTCCGGCCAAAGAAATATAATTTTGTTTTTTATTTTCCTCCATAACTTGATTATACCTTGATTTTAAAAATACAAAACCCACATCGCGACAAAACCGCTGAAAATTATTATTCCGTAATCACGCGCAAAACTTCTTCAATGGAAGTTTTGCCTTGCGCGGCTTTGATAAAACCGTCTTCGAACATCGTAACCATTCCCTCTTTCACCGCCTGCGCCTGCACTGCATCCGCGGTTGAATTTTTCACGATCAAATCCTTGATTTTCGGCGACACGGACAAAACTTCGTGGATACCAACCCGACCCTTATATCCGTCGGGGCAATCCTTGACGGATTTGGGCCGCCAAAAGGGAATGTTTTTCCATGTCGCTTTGGCCGGAACAATTTTTTCGTCTTTCAATATCGCCAAAATCCGGTTAATGTCGCAATAATGCTTCAAATGTTCGATATCGGCTTCTTTCAGGCGATATTCTTCCCGCGAATCGCCCAAACACCGTATCAAACGCTGAGCGATAATCACATCGATCGTGGACGCGATCAAAAACGGCTCGGCCCGCATATCGATCAAGCGCGGGATCGCGCCCGCGGCAGTATTGGTATGCAAAGTGCTTAAAACCAAATGACCGGTCAGCGCCGCGTTAATCGCCAATGCCGCGGTCTCGTTATCGCGAATTTCTCCCACCATAATGATGTTCGGGTCTTGACGCAAAAGAGTGCGCAAACCCGACGCGAAAGTCAATCCGATCTTGGCGTTCACTTGCGTTTGATTCACCCGCGGCATTTGATATTCAATCGGATCTTCAATGGTGGAAATATTCACTCCCGGCTCGTTTAAAACATCCATCATCGAATAAAGCGTCGTAGTTTTGCCCGATCCGGTCGGGCCGGTCATCAGAATCATTCCCATTGTTTTCTGAAGCGAATTCTTAATCTTTTCCAAGCCCCGGCCCCGAAAACCGAGTTGCTCCAATGGAAACGCCTTGGTACCTTCGGAGAGCAGCCTCATTACGATTTTTTCCCCGTAAAAAACCGGCAAAGTTGAAACGCGCAAAGAATATTTCCATTGATCGCTTTCCACTTTGAAACGGCCATCCTGTGGCAAGCGGCATTCATCAAGTTTCAAATTGGATAGGACTTTAATGCGCGCCACGATTCCGGCGGTCGAATTTTTCGGCAAGGTCATCGCGTCGCGCAATATCCCGTCAATGCGATAGCGCACGATTACTTCTTTTTCCGTTGGTTCAATATGGATATCCGAAGCTCGCTCCAATATCGCATGTTTAACCAGCGTATCGACGATTCTGATCACCGGCAGATCCTGAGCGGCTTTCTTCAGTTCATTACCGTCACCGCCAAGCTCGCGGCCGGCCCCTTCATCCATCATTTTGAATTCGCCGGGTTCGTTGTTGCCCCCGACTTTGCCGCGTTCGCCCACCAAATCACCCACTTCGGCCGCCAATGTCCTTTGGTATTGCATTATCGCGCTCTTCATTCCCTGAAGATTGGTCAAACGCGGCAAAACTGTCAGTCCGGTGGTTTTTTTAATTGATTCGATAATCCGCAAATCTTCGGGATCGATCATCGCCACCTCCAGCGAATCGGCAGTCCTGCGGAACGCCGCCACATTGTTCGCCCGCGCGATCGGTTCCGGGATAAGAGTCAAAACTTCAAAAGGAATGACATCTTTCTCCAGATTGACATAGGGAATGCCTAAAATGTAGGCCTTTAACTTTAAAAGCTGTTCGGCGTCAATCAAATTCCGCTCAATCAGAACATCCTCCGTCCGTTTGTTTTCCGCGGCGGCTTCTTTGGCGCAATCATCGAATTGCTCAACGGTCACCAAGTTGGCGTCAAGCATAAACGCTTTAAGCTGCTGTGGTTCAACTTTCATAAAACAAATTTAATTTTGCGCGCCGCCGAGCGTTTTATCAACCACCGCCAGAATGTCTTTCAAGCCCTGATCGCTTTTCACCAGATAAGTCGTCACTCCCAATTCCATAACCTTGCCAATATCGCTCATCTGCGAAAGGTTGGTCAGCACGATTACCGGAATCGATTTGGTTTCCTCATTGCTTTTAAGCTCTTTTAAAACCTCAAAACCGTTTTTTTTGGGCAAGATAATATCCAAAAGGATCAGGTCCGGCTTACGAATCTGCGCCATATTTATGCCCAATTCGCCGTCCAGCGCCGAGATAACATCGTAGCCTTTGGCGCCCAAAAATTCGCTCACGGTTTTTTGCATTACCGATTCGTCTTCAACGAATAATATTGTTTTATTCATAATCGTAAAAATTATATTATTTATTCTTTTTATACCCCGTCAGCTTGCTAAAAAGGATGAGAAGTCCTTGGCAAAGCTCAAATAATCTTGGAGGAAACATTCTCCGGTTGCGGCGGGGTTGATACCCCGACGCAAGAACCCAATTTATTGCCTGGAATTTTTCTTTTCCGGCACCGGCAACCTGAACCAAAAAGTGGCGCCCGACCCTTCGCGGCTGAAAAACCCCATCTTGCCGCCCGATCTCTCGATAATGCTCTTGGAGATATAAAGTCCCAATCCCGAACCGCTGGTTTGATAGCGCCGCACATTCTCCGCGCGGAAAAACTTTTGGAAAATATATTTTTGATCGTCTTTGGGAATGCCGATGCCGCTGTCTTGCACTTCGCAATAAATATAATCTCCTTTGCGGCAGAGTTTGACCTCTACTTTTCTTTCGCCGTCGGATTTTTCGGAAGAAAAACCCATATAGCGCACGGCATTATACAGCAAATTTTCCAAAACTTGCAGAACTTGAAACGGATCGCTGTAAATTTTCGGCAATCCGGGTTCGGCGGTCATTCCGATTTTAATGTTTGACGATTTGGCGATTGGTTCGAATTCCGCGATCAGATCGCGCGCCACATTCTCCATTGAAAATTCTTCCCTTTTCAGAACAAACGCGGCCGCCTCGATCCGTGACACCGTCAGAAGATCGTTAACAAGCGTTTGCATCCTTTCCAAATTTTCCTTCAGTATCCGAAAATATTCTTCTTGCTTGCCTTCGATTTTTCCTAATATCCCCGACATTAATATCTCGACAATCCATTTTAAATTGGTAAGCGGCGAACGTATCTGATGCGACACGATACTGACAAATTCGGTCTTCAAACGGCTGGCCTCGGCCAGCTGCTCAAAACTGCGCACAATAATAAAAGAAATCACCAGCATCACCGTCGCCAGACCGATAACAATCAGAGCGATTATTTCCGGATCGATCTGGCCATAGCGTATGCCGACAAAATAAGTGACAACCACGGCAATAATAATCACGCCGCCCATCACCAAAAAAAGAAATTGCGGACACTGCCTTAACGGAACATTGTATTTTCTGCACTGGCCAAGAATATCCAATTGACCGATGACCGCTTTAAGAATTTTATTCATTGTGAAATTGCATTAGCGTCGTCTGTGTTTTATTGTTTATTATAACGCGCCGTTGACGCAAAAACAATTACGATATAGGATAATGGAGAAAGAAGAAATATCGCCCAAAGGATGAAACGGGCCAGCCCGCTCTAGCTTCAGCGAAGACCTGCCTTCGCTAAAGTTACGGCAAGGTAAAACGGGGCGTAGTGCAACGGCAGCATGAGTCCTTTGGGAGGATTTGGTCCCGGTTCGAATCCGGGCGCCCCGACAGAAAAATATATAATCGCGAAGGTCGCTTTTGCGAACCGAAAGCGGGCATAGTGTAGCAGCAGCACGAAACCCTTCCAAGGTTTCGGCGCGGGTGCAAATCCCGCTGCCCGCTCATTGAAAAAATGAAATTGAAACAAATTATAGCGATACGGCGCAATACAGCCTTAAAAGTTCGGCGATGATCAACCCGTTATTTCTTTAAATTCTTTTTCGTTGATGATCTTCACTCCCAATTTTCGCGCTTTGGCGAATTTTGATCCGGGATTTTTACCCGCAACCAGATAATCGGTGTTCTTTGACACTGTTTCTATCGCCACGCCGCCCAATCCGCGCACAATGTCCTTGGCATTCTGGCGGCTCATTGATTCAAGCGTGCCGGTGATCACAAAACTCAAGCCTCGCAATCTGCCATCCGCTTTTTCGTACGGCTCGATTTTAATCCCGGCATCAAAAAACTTATCAATCAATCTCAAATTTTCAGGCTTGGCAAACCACTCGCGAATCGATTCCGCCACCACCGGGCCGATGTCCGCCACCCCCCGCAAATCCTCCAAAGAAGCAATTCTGATTTTCCCAAAACTGCCGAAGCTATCGCTTAAAGCGCGGCTGGTTTGCTCGCCCGCGTTGCGAATCCCCAAAGCGTAAACAAAACGCGGCAAAGTTATCCGCTTTTTTTGGTTTATCGCTTCCACCAAATTTTTCGCGGATTTTTCCGCGAACCGTTCCAGCGGAACAAGATCGCCCTCTTTAAGATTAAAAATATCGGCCGCATCGCGAATCAAGCCTTCATCGATCAAGTGTTCAATAATTTTGGGACCCATGCCGTCGATATTGAAAGCCGCCCGGGAAACAAAATGATCCAAATTCCTTTTCTGAACGGCGAAACATTCAAGATTGGCGCATCGCCAAACCGCCTCGCCTTCTTTTTTCGCGACGCGTCCGCCGCAAATCGGACAGGTTTTGGGCATTCTAAATTCGCGCTCCCGGCCGGTCCGCAATTCAGGCAGAACTTTTAAAATATCCGGAATCACATCGCCGGCGCGGCCCACCACCACCGTGTCGCCAATCTTCAACCCGAGCCGTCGGATCTCATCCTCGTTGTGCAAAGTCGCCCGGGAGATCATCACTCCGCCCACGGCCACCGGATTCAAAACCGCTACCGGCGTCAGCGCGCCGGTCCGGCCCACTTGCACCAAGATATCTTCCACGATCGTTGTTGTTTGTTTCAACGGAAATTTATACGCGATCGCGCCCCGCGGCGCCTTGCCCGCCACGCCCAATTTTTTAAAAATGGCATTATCGTTAATCGCCACCACGATACCGTCAATTTCATAAGGCAGATTTTTGCGATTTTTATACCAATATTCATGGAAAGCAAAAACATCGGCCAATGCCGGACAATACTTGCTGAATTTATTATTTGTTTTAAAACCGGCAATCTCCAAAAATTTATGCTCTTCCTCGTGGGTAATCTGTCCGTAATCGCTAACCAGCGCGTAACAATTCGAATCCAGATGGCGGGAAGCGGTAATCTTCGGATCAAGCTGGCGAATTGATCCGGCGGCAAGATTGCGGGGATTGGCAAATTGCGGCAAACCATTCTCCATTTGTTTTTTATTGATCCGGTCAAACTCGCGCGCGGTAATAACCACCTCGCCGCGAACGATCACTTCTTTCAAGCCGTTGCTCGCGGCGGCGGCCATTTTTTCCAATCCGCTCGCGCGCAATCCGGCAACAATCTCATCGGCGGAACGCAAACGCAAGGGTATGGCTTCGATCGTTTTCAAATTTTGAGTGACATTCTCGCCGATACGGCCATCGCCGCGCGTAGCGCCGACCTTCAAACTGCCATTCTCATAAATCAGCTCTATCGCCAATCCGTCGAGTTTCGGCTCGCAAAAAAAATCGATTTTTTTGATTTCGGCATCCGATAACAACCGCTTGGCACGATCAAGCCAATCGTTTATATCCTGCGCCAAAAACGCGTCATTAAATGAAATCATCGGCGATTTATGGCTGTATTTGGTAAACTTCGCCAAAGGCCGTCCGGCCACGCGCTGCGTCGGCGAATCCGGCGAAACAAGATCGGGCCAAAGCGCCTCCAAATCAAAAAGTTCCTTTTTCAAGGAATCAAGCGCCTCATCCGAAATCTCCGGCTTATCAAGTATATGATACGCGTAACGGTAATGATTGATAAGCCTGGCCAATTTCGCGATCCGTTCTTTGGCTTCTTGTTTAGACATGCAAAATCAAAATTTACATCTGGATTCTGATCGCCCGCTGGGTATTCAGATAGCTTCCCAGCGATCTGATGCACAAATACTCGTTGGCCGGACCGCATAATGACGCATCGACGGTATAACTGGCGGCGCCCAGCGCGATATTCCGGGCGCAAATATATTTTGATGTTACCGCGTCCCAAGGACAAGCCGACTGGTAATTTGCCGCATTCAGATAACTGCCCGATACCCACGAGGTAAGCGACCATTCAACCCCGGTTTCCGCCGCGGCAAAAGCCACCACCGAAGATCTGGCCTCGTTCAGACTTTTCAGTTGGTAAACCGACGGCAAACTCACCCCCAAAGCGACCGCCATGATTATCGCCAAAGTCGCCGCGGCCAAATAAATCGCGATTCCTCTTCTGCCGCTGCGGCGGTTGAATTCCAGAAACAAATTAATTTTTTTGCCAAAATTTGACATAATTTGGATAAGCAAATTTATATAATTCCCCGCTGGCAAACAAACCGGAGATGCCCCGGCGAATTGCCGCGAATTTATTCATTGATATCAATATCGCGTTGCGACACCGTAATTTGATTTTCTAAAATTTCGCTTTCCTTGCTCTGCGCCTTAATATATACCGTAACCCGCGGCTGTATAAAATCTTCCTGGGACCAGCCCGACCCCGCCGCGGAAAAAGACAACACCTTAACATCCGGCGAAGTCAGCGGCAAATCAAAAGACCATACCCCGGCATTGCGCCTTTCAAATAAAGTTTGGCCGCTCAAATAATATTCCACGCATTCAACTCCGCCGTTCAATTTGGGATTCAGAAATTTGACGCCGGAAGCGGTTATTTCAAAATTTTTCCCCGGCGCCGACAAACAAGCTGAATCCGCGCTTTTTTTCGCCATTCTCAAGCCGCGGCTGATATGTTCCAGGTTGTAAGACATCTCGCTGATCAGTTGGGCGTGCGCCACCAAAGTTCTCTGGATATGCATTGAATGAAGAAATAATTCCATCACCACGCCCATAGACATGGAAAATATCGTGGTCGCCACCAGCATCTCCACCAGCGTGAAACCGCGACCGACCGGCGACGAAAATTTTTCCGCGCGATTTTTAATTTTTTTTATAATACCCGTCATTATTTGATTATACACCAAAAAAAAGAGTCGCAACAGCCAATCTGCCAAAAGGCAGCCTTGCAAGGCTGCCTTTTTTGATATCTTTTGGTTTGGTTATTTGGCGTATTC
This sequence comes from Minisyncoccales bacterium, assembly GCA_049641805.1. GTDB lineage: Bacteria > Patescibacteriota > Minisyncoccia > Minisyncoccales > UBA5738 > UBA5738. The sequence continues at coordinate 3,461 of JBARNX010000054.1, read as the reverse complement.
GATAACGCGGGTTTCGCGGATCACATTGACTTTAATCTCGCCCGGATAGCGCAATTCTTCTTCGATGCGCTTGGCGATATCCTTGGCCATTTTTTTGGCGCCCCAATCGTCGACATCCTTGGGCCGAACAAACACTCGAATTTCGCGGCCGGCTTGCAGCGCCCAAGCTTTCTCCACGCCGCCAAACGAAGTGGCAATGCCTTCCAACTCCCCCAAACGCTTTAAATAATTTTCCACCGTATCTTTTCTCGCCCCCGGCCGCGCTCCCGAAATTTGATCGGCGGCCTGCACAATCACGCCTTCAATGCTTTCATAGGGAAAATCTTCATGGTGCGATCTCACCGATGAAATCACGGCCGGATCAACATTGAATTTTTCAAGAATTTTAACGCCGATCTCAACATGCGTTCCCTCAATCTGCTGGTCGACGGACTTGCCGATATCATGCAACAGCCCCGCCCGCTTGGCGATTTTTACATTAGCGCCCACTTCCGCGGCAATCGCCGCCGCCAAGTGCGAAACTTCAACGGAATGAAGCAAAACATTCTGGCCGTAGCTGGTCCGGAATTTCAATCTTCCCAACAATTGCACCAGCCGCGGATTAAGATCGGGGATGTTGACATCATAACAAGCCTGTTCGCCCGCTTCTTTGATTTGCGTAGCAATCTCTTCTTCGGCTATTTTAACGGTTTCTTCAATCCGCGCCGGCTGGATGCGCGAATCCTGGATCAATTTCTCCAGCGCGATTTTGGCAATCTGCCGGCGCGTGGGATCGAATCCCGAAATCACGACGGTCTCCGGAGTCTCATCAACAATTATTTCCACCCCGGTCAAACGCTCAAGGGTTCTGATATTGCGCCCCTCTTTGCCGATAATCCGGCCCTTAATATCATCGTTAGGCAAACTCACCACCGAAGTGGTCACTTCCTGCGCCTGCGAAAGCGCGAATTTCTGTATCGCGCCCACCAGAATCTCCCGGGCGCGCTTCTTAAACGGCTCCATACCTTCGGTTTCAAGCTTGCGGGTTCTTTCCAGCAAATCTTTGGCATATTCTTTTTCCAAAGTATCCAAAAGCTCATTGCGAGCGTCAACTTTCGTCAATCCGGCCGTGCGCTCAAGATTTTCCACCGCCTGCCTGTTTAATTCGTCAAGCGTTTCTTTTAACGATTTTAATTTTTTAACTTTTTCTTGGAATTCCTTTTCTTCAACTTCAAACTCGGCAATCTTCTGCTCCAACACGCTTTCCCGTTTCAAAATCGATGTCTCGGTCTTGCCGATTTCCCGCTGGCGCAAAATTATTTCCTGGCGCGACGCTTCCAAAAGTTTTTGCGCCTTTGACTGCGCTTCCTGGTCAATCTTTTGCGCTTCAATTTTAGCCTTGGCCAATTTTCCGGCAATGTTTTTTTCGATGGTGCCGGCGCGTTTCTTGGCAAGCGCCTGGCGCGAATAATACCCGATAGCGACGCCGATTGCCAATACAAACACAAACTCGATTATCATAATTACATCCATATTCTTGCCGCCGCAAACCGACAACCGTTCTTTTTCAAATCAAAAACTGCCCGCGGACAATCTGTTGCGTTGTCGCGTATCGGTTTGCGAGGTATTTATAATAAACTGAATAAAAACCGCTTCGTTTAACTACAGAGTGGCAAAAATTTTTGAGATACTGGCAACCAAATAATTCCAGATCATCCCCACCGGACTGACTTCCTGCCATTTGGGCAACGATTTGGCATTAGCCGAAATCGACATGCAACCTTGCCGCCCGAAGCCTTCCTGCCCGGGAAGATTGTCATCTACCACTTTAAGATCAATTTCATTGGTTTTCCCCGCGTTAAAACTGGCAATTGTGCCAATGGTGCTTGAAGCCACCCCGTCAATCGTAAATGTCCAATTTCGCGAAACTATGCTATTCGCGCCTTCCGATTTTGTCGAATGAATGCTTTCCGCCGGATCGTCGGTTACATATACCGTTTGGTTTTTTGCCAATTTCTTGAAAGCGCTGCTGTTGCAATCCATCCAATTCGGATCGGGTTCGAGGATATCTTCGGTCGGATACGGACTTTCAAACGAACACATAAACCCCGCTTGAGCTTCGGGCTTTATAAATATCAAATGGGTATCGGTCGAAGAACTTCCCGCGGTGCAATCGGAATTACTGTTGTCATTACTCACCGTCAGCTGCAACCTAAAATGCCCGGTCGGCACGCCCACCGGAAAAGTCAGATCGCTAACATTGGATCGCCACTTCTCATCATCGGTGCTCGGATCCATCAATTTCCAATTCGTGCATGTTATGTTTCCGCTCGACAATTCGGTGCTTTTAATCCTAAATTGGCAAGCGGGACAGCCAATCGGCTGGTACATCACCCATTCCGAAACCGGATTACTGTCGCAACTTCCTCCTTGGCAATCCATGGCGCAACTTATTTTCGCTTCTGGCGGCAATAAAAGACTGGCATGAACTTTATATGGTTCATCCGCGGTACATATGGTGCCGTCGCAATCGGCACTGTTGAAACTCAACCACCCCAAAACCATCTCCGACCACGCAAATCCATGGAAATCGCCGGCGGAATCTATATAGATTCCGTCAAGCTTTATCCATCCCTCCCAGCCGCCATTATTCGCCGGCTCGTTTTTTACCGATAAAACCCGCGCCCAGCCGGTTATCGCATATTTTCCGCCGGAAGGCGTAGTTGCCATTTCTGCCTTGCAAACGCCCGAAGGGCATCCGGCAATATCCGCTTCATTAAACGAAATCCAGCCGATATTATCCGACCAGGCATAGCCTGATATATTCCCGTCCGAATCAATTTTAACGCCATAATTTTGTGCGCCGCCGTCGCCGGCAACTCCATCAACGGCAACATTGTTGAAACTCACCCAGCCAATGTTTGATGACCAGGCAAAACCGCCGACATCACTGCTCTCGGCGGCAAAAACATTTTCAACCGAAAACAAGCCGATTGACAAGAATAGCGGCGTTAAACAAACTAATAATTGGTTGTTGGCGATTTTCAAGGTATTGGCGCCGCGTTTTTGGCAAAAAGCATACGCGATGCGGTTATGGGTTTATACTGAAAAACACTTAAACGCAAACTTTACCAACCTAAATAAATAATAGCACATCCGCTTTTTTTGAAAAGAGCAAGCGGAGCGGCAAAGCGTAAGAAACCCAACCCCATGGAGATCAAATCTCCACAGAAATTTCTCTCAATAGCTCCATCCCAATTTCCCCTTATCCGTGGAAAAATTGAGCAACTTCAAACCGCTGAATTTTTTGAGATTGAGCTTTCTGTTTTTGTATTCCAAAAGCAAGGTTCTATTATTGCCATAGAGTGCGACGACAAACGAGCCGTCTTTGAGCTTGGCTTGCTGCAACAAAAATGACAGCGGGCCGGTTTTGGGCAGGGTTTTGGGAATTGCCGGCAATGATTGCAAGCCGGTCAATAACA
>JBARNX010000023.1:0-14794 GCA_049641805.1 Minisyncoccales bacterium | reverse complement strand
TTACCCGCCAGAATACCTCGGGGCTATGCCCCGGCGATGTTTGGCGGGGAATCAAACTTTTCCTTTCCGCGGAGCGTTAGCGGAGCGGAAGGAATACCGCGACGCCTTGGGCGCGCGGTAGTTTATTTGGTTAGATTAGGCCCATGGCGGTTTTTACTTCATGGATGGTTTCGTTGGCGAGAGTTTGCGCTTTTGCCGCGCCTTTTTTCAATATATCGTTGACATAAACTTGGCGCGTTATCATTTCGTTGCGCTTGCGGCGCAACGGATCCAAATAATCAATCAGCGTTTGCGCGGTTATTTTTTTGAATTCGGAATAACTTTTTCCTTTAAATTCCTGTTCCAGCCGGCTGACCGGCAAATTTCGTATCAGCGCGTTGATCGCCAAAAGGTTTGAAATCCCCGGCTTCTTATTGAGGTCGAATTTTATTTCTTTACCGGTGTCGGTAACCGCGGCCATTATTTTTTTTCGGATGGATTCGGGTTCCTCGAACAGGCCGATGCATCCTTTGGGATTACCGGTCTTGGACATTTTTTTCTCCGGCTCGGTCAGCGACATTATTTTAGCTCCGGTTTCGGGAATTATTGATTGCGGTTCCTTTAAGGTTTTTCCGAATTGGTTGTTGAAATAACGGCAAATGGCACGCGCCAGTTCCACATGCTGTTGCTGGTCTTTGCCGATCGGCACCCCGTCGGTTTTATAAAGCAGGATGTCGGCGGCCATCAGCAAGGGATAATTGAATAATCCGGCGTTTACATACTCGGGATGCTGTTTTGATTTGTCTTTGAACTGGGTCATCCGTTTTAATTCGCCCATGGGCGTGACGGTTCCCAAGAGCCATGCCAATTCGCAATGTTCTTTAACTGCGGATTGCACGAACAAAACGCATTTGTCGGGATTTAACCCGACCGCCAGATAATCCACGGCCAATTCAAATATCTGGGATTGCAATTTTCGCGGGTCAAAAGGCGTGGTTATCGCGTGCAAGTCAACTACGCAAAATATCGATTCTACTTGATTTTGCAAATCAATCCATTGTTTGATCGCACCCAGATAGTTTCCCAAATGAATGTCGCCCGTAGGGCGAATACCGCTGAATATTCTCATAATTGAAAATGTAAATATCAAATATCAAAATGACAATGTAAAAATGAAAAATGTCTATATTGCGGCACTTTAACATTTTAATTTGTCATTTTATATTTTGATTTTTCAATTTTAATTTTTTTAGATTTCAATGATGACTGGTAAAATCATCGGCCTTCTTTCCGTCCGCGTGAACAGAAAGTCGCCGATTTTGTTGCGGATATCGTCTTTGACATAGCTCCAATTCACCGCGCCGTTGGCGCCGGTGGCTTTGTTGATGATTTCGATGGTCTTGTTGCGGGTTTCTTTGAGCAGGTCTTTCGATTCGCGCAGGTAAACGAAGCCGCGCGAAATAATGTCGGGCGACCCTTTGACTTTGCCGGTGAGGCGGTCGATGACCGTAACAATGACAAACATTCCGTCATGCGCCAGCACCTGGCGGTCGCGCAGAACCACTTCGCCGATATCGCCCACGCCCAATCCGTCGACCATAACATAACTTGAGGGAACATTTTCTTTTTCAAGAATGATCTGGCGCTGGTTGACGGTGATTACTTGGCCGTTTTCCGCAATCACAATGTTGTTTTCGGGAATTCCCACCGTGCGCGCCAAATCGGTATTGGCCACCAGCATCGAATATTGGCCGTGGATCGGCATGAAGAATTTGGGCCGCATGATGCGCATCATTTCCATCAACTCTTCTTGTTTGGCATGCCCTCCCGCGTGAATGTCCATCATTTTATAATGGTATACCTTGACGCCTTGGCGTAAAATTTCGTCTTTTAGATTCTGTACCGTGCGTTCATTGCCCGGAATCACCGAAGACGAAAAGATCACCGAATCGCCTTTTTTGAAGCGCAGAAAGCGATGTTCGCGATTGACGATTTTCATCAATACTGCGTCGGCTTCGCCTTGGGCGCCGGTACAGATCACGGTTGACCGGTCGTCGGGATAGTTGTCGACTTCGCCTAGCTGGATAAAAGTATTTTTATTGGCGTGGATGTATTTTAATTGGCGGCAGACTTCGACATTGTTTTTCATCGAATAGCCGTCAATGGCAACTTTGCGTCCGTATTTTTCCGAAAGAAAAATAAGCTGCTGGATGCGGTTTAGCAGGGATCCGAAAGTAGCCGCGATGATCCTGCCTTTTGATTCTTGAAATATCTTTTCCAGATTTTCGAAAATTTCCTTTTCCGACAACGAATGGCCCGGTTCTTCGGCGCCGGTTGAATCGGAGAGCAGAAGCAATATGCGCCGGTTGCCGATATCCCGTAAGCGTTTGAAGTCGGTGGGTTTTTCGTTTACCGGATTGTTGTCGAATTTGAAGTCGGAAGTATCGATAATATTGCCCACGGGAGTTTGCACGAATATCCCGAAATTATCTGGGATGTTGTGATTCAGCCGGAAGAATTCCACGGTGAAGGGCCCGAGCGTCGCGCGCGTGCCGTCATGGGCTTCTTCAATATCCATTTTCGGCAAACCGGGGAAATCATCTTGGCGTTTCATAATGATCGCTTTGGTGAGCGGAGAGGCGATCATTCTCAATCCCGGATGCCAGATTTTATCGATGATATAAGGTACGGCGCCAATATGATCATAATGGCCATGCGTGAAAACAACGCCGACAATATTTTTCGTTTTATTTTTCAAATAATCGATGTTGGGAATGATATAGTCGATCCCGGGCATATCTTCGCCGGGCATTCTGAACCCCATGTCCAAAATCAGAATCGAGTTCTCATATTCCAGCAATGTCATATTGCGGCCGACTTCTCCCAAACCTCCCAAAGGAATAACGCGCAGATTTTTGTTGCCGGCGGGTCGGAGAGGCGTTGGAGGCAGATTGCCGTCCGGTTGAATTTGCCGCGGCGCAAATCGCTGCCTTCGAGAATCCCGATTCCGGTTTTGCCGCGGATTGCGTTTTAAAATCGGTTCGGTTTTCTTTGGCGTAAATGCCGTGTCATCCCGGGAAACATTTTCGGCTTGTTGATGCCGCGGCGCGACGGGAGTCTGCTTTAGTATTCTTTCAAGCGCGCCGTCAAGCTCGTTGGCGGGAAGTTTTTGTTTCTTCGGCGGCATCGGCGGACGGTTTTGGCCGCGCGCTCTTTGGTTGGCCGGATTGTTTCGGCCATTTGATAAATTATCCGAGTTAACGGAATTTTGTGAGAAATCCATTTCTAAAATGTTAAAGATTGGCGTTCCGCAGGCGCGATGAGTGCATTGCGTTTTGCGAAAACCGCTTATCTTTTTAATTATACTAAGTTCTGCGCGAGAATTGGTATTAAGGAAGCTTTCCAAAAGACAATCGGCGTCTTTTATGAAATAATACCGAATGTTGCGGCGGGACATTTTATGTCCTTTTCGCAACGCTTAGCGTGGTGCGGGCAGGAGGGGTTGAACCTCCATGATGTTACTCACACGGCCCTGAACCGTGCGCGTCTGCCAATTCCGCCATGCCCGCGGATTGCTTCCCCCGCCGCGGCGGGGGAAAATGTTAAAATTTCCAATTTCAAATTTCTAATAAATGTCATAATTCCAAAACATAAAAAGAAGAACGCTTTTTGGTATTTTTTAATTTTGGAATTTATTTGACATTGGACATTGGAAATTTTGGAATTAATTAAGATTTAGGTTTTTGATGTATTTTCGGATGTCTTCCGAATAATCAGGGTGATTGAGTGCGAACTCGATCACGGTTTTCAAATATTCGGTCTTGTTGCCGGTGTCATAGTATTTTCCGTTTTTGATTTCGCAGGCATACATCGGATAGCCTTCCTGTATCAGTTTGTTGATCGCGTCCACCAGCCAGATTTCGCCGCCTTTTGATGGCTGAAGATTTTCAATGATGTTAAAAACTTGCGGAGGAAGAATGTAGGCGCCGTGGGTGGCCAGATTGGAAGGCGCTTCTTCGGGCAATGGTTTTTCCACGATTTTTTTGATTCGGAAAATGCCGTCTTCAACTTTTTCCATATCCGCGATGCCGTAGCGGGTTACATCGTCTTTGGATTCGATTCGGACTCCTGAAATAACTCCGCCGCCGTATTTTTCGTGCACATCGATGATTTGCCGCAGGCGGGGAGGATTGGCGGTGATGAACTCGTCGCCCCACATTACCGCGAAATATTCGCCGCTGATGACGGGTTTGGCGGCTAATACCGGCATGGCATTGCCGTAGTAATCGCTTTTTTGCCGGATATATAAAAAGTTTGCCAATCCGGCGATATCTTTAATTGTTTGCAAAGCTTTGGTTTTGCCTTGAGTTTCCAAAAATCTCTCCAAATCGCTTGACCGGTCAAAATGGTCTTCAATGGCTCGCTTTTGCCATCCGGTGATAAGAATCACATCTTTAATGCCGCTGGCGACCGCTTCTTCGACCACATATTGAATCACCGGTTTATCAATGATCGGCAGCATTTCTTTGGGCATTGCTTTGGTGGCGGGCAAAAAACGGGTGCCCCAGCCCGCGGCCGGGATTACTACTTTTGTTATTTTATCTCCGGTATTGTTTTGTTTTTGCATATTGTTTTTTCGCAACGCAAGTTTCCCTTATGGAGGGGAATCAATCTTTGAGATTTTTTCAACCGCGGTTTTCGGCTGATTTGAATTATTTTAATAATAACACATTTTAAAATTTTTGCAACTATTTCCAAATCCTTTTTGTGTCGGTATACCAGTCGGCGATGCCGGCGAAGCGTTGGCCCGGGCTAGTGATGATGCCGGTTTTCACTCCTTTAACATCTTTGGAGGCGATGAAAATATAACTTGGATTGTAAAGGAATATCGCAGGCTCTTCTTTGGCTATCATATCCTGAAAAATACGCAACTTTTCTTCGCGCGCGTTTTGGTCGGTTAGGCCGCGTATTTCTTCCAAAATCTTATCGGCGTCTTTGTTTTCGTATTGCGCGAAGTTTAATCCCGGATCGGCTTTTTGGCTGGAATGCCAGAAAGGGTACGGGTCGGGGATCGTACCCAGCGCTTGTCCGAAAAGCAAGGCTTCGTAGGCGCGCGGTTTGACGCTGTCGCGTTCGATATTGGCAATATCCACCGCGTTAATATTCACGGTTACGCCAATCTTGCCCCATTGGTTTTTGATGATTTGGGCCACCGCGTTGAACGGTTCCTGTTTGGCGATAGTTAAAGTTATGTTTAATTGCGCGGTTGTGCTGCCCGAAGGGAAACAAACCGCATTTAATTTCTCGCGCGTGGCAAGCTTGACTTCGCCGGTGGCTTTCTCGATCTTTTGCGGATCAAGAATGTCGGCGCGGTATTTTTCTTGGAATAATTTAACCGCTTCCAAAGTTTGATCGCCGAAATTGCCATTGGCTTCCAAAGAGGACATTACTTCGCGAGCCAGGCATTTTTGCAGTTCTTTTACATCGGAGTTCAAATTTGTTCCTTTTACCAGTGTTTTGTTGAATTGAAATGCCGGCTGGCGGGTGGTGTTTTTCGCCCGCGAACCGTCCGATCCTTGTTTGTAGCCGGCATCGTCAAGGATTTGGCTTGCTTTTTGGATGTCGTAATTATAAACCGTCGCCGGAGCCGCGAGAGAATATATATCTGTTGACACAGGCGAATCAACGGTTGCGCCTTTGCCGCCCAAGGCATTGGTCAGTATCTCGTTTTTGTCGGTGGCGTAAGCCAATGCCGCGCGCACTTGCGCATCTTCAAGAACTTTGTTGGCGGCGGGATTGAAAAATATTGCGAAATAGCGCGGCATTGAATAATTAAAAGAATTCGCGCCCGCCAGTCCGGAGACGCCGATATCCGCGGAAGGTACGAAACCCTGCACGCGGCCGCGCTTAAAGGCCGAAACCAGATCGGCGTAATTATCAAAGAAAACAAAGGTTATCTTTTGCAGGTTCGATTTTTGACCGTAAAATTTGGGATTTCTTTCCAATTCGATCGATGTGGCCCGGCCGTCTTTGGCAAGATTCAGTTTTTTCACGAAGTATGCTCCGGAAACTACCGGATTCAGGTTGAATGGCGAAAGCGGGAAATTATCCGAATTGCTGGCGGTCCAGATATGCAAGGGAATGATCTTGAGAGTGCAATTTTCCAAGAAAGAAGCGTAAGGATTTTTCAGTTTGAGGCGAAAACCGGTGTCGGAAATTTTTTCGGTTTCCACGCCGATCCATTGCGGCCGCAAAGGGCTTTTATAGGCCGGGTCTTGGATGGTTTTAATGGTGTAGATCGCGTCTTCGCTGGTAATCGGCGCGCCGTCGGACCAATAAAGGTTGTCTTTCAATGTGAATTCATAGGTTTTGCCATCATCGGAAATCTTATAGTCGGCCAATCCGCTCGTGATTCGTCCGTTTGAATCGTATTCCAGTAATCCGGCAAAAAGCAGGCGCGCGATATCTTGGTCGGCGCTGTATGAATCCGAATAAACCGGATTCAAAAAACGCGGTTGGCCCACAATGCCTTCGATGTAACTGCCGTTATCTGTGGCGACAGTTGTTGTGCGGTTGGCATATAAAGCCGCAACTAAAGTTATCGCCGAAGCAATCGCCAAAAACGCAAAAACAAAAAACGCCAGTTTTTCTTTGCGGGAGAGAATTTTAAAAAATTGTTTCCATTGGACAAGCGAAGGAAACTTCATTAAGAGTAATGTAAAATTGAAAAATCAAAATGGAAAATGACAATGTAAAAATATAAAATTTGCAATCCGACATTTTAACATTTTAATCTGTCATTTTGATCTTTGATATTTACATTTTTAATTCTTTTTATACCCCGTCAGCTTGCTGCGGGGAACAAAAAGAATGAGGAGTCCAGAGGAAACATCCTCTGGTTGCGGCGGGGTTAATACCCCGACGCAAGAACCCGATTTATTACTTTTGAAACAGGTTGTAGATTGCCAAGCCGACGAAGACAACCGCTAAGGCGATGGTGGCGCGGAATATTTTTTTTTGAATGCCGCGCTGGGTCGAATAAGCACCGCTGGATTGTCCGAACGCCGAACCCAGGCCCGCGCCGCCGCGCTGTTGCAGCAAAACCAAGCCGATAATGGCCGCGGAAATCACGATTTGAACGATGGCGATAATATTGTCCATAAAATAGAATTAAATATCATTATTGTCAGGGTTGCGGCCAAAAGCGGCCAAATTCCTTGAATGCGCAATTCCGGTACAAGGGCGTCGGCCAGCCAAACCATTGACATATCTATTACTAAACTAAATAAATTTAAAGTCAAGATTCGCAGGGGCAGAGACAACAATTTCAGTATCGGCGCGATGGCCAGATTCAGCAGGGCGATGCAAAATCCGGCAAACAGCAAAATTTGCCATCCGCCGCCGTATTCAATATTCGGCACAAACCGCGCCGCGGCATACAGTCCCATCCCGCTTCCGATTGTATAAGCGATCAATTTTCCCAACATTTGGTTTTGTATTGAATTTGTATTTGAGGTCGTTCCCCTGCGTAGCCCGGCGAAGCAGGGGTGCGACCTCGCCAAACTGAAATTTGTATTTTTTTGCATTTTGCATCCCGTATCGTTACTTCATTTTACCAAACCATTCCGAATTGGCAATAAATGAAAGAAAGAAATGAAGATTAAATTTGACAAGCGGTTTTTAAAGTTATAAATTGCAATTATCAGTCTAAGGTCGCGACTGATAATAATAAATTAAAAGTGTGAATATCAAAAATCAAAATGACAATTCAAAATGTAAAATTTTAAAACGCATTTTTCATTTTTAATTTTACATTGTCATTTTCCATTTTGATTTTTCGATTTTACATTGGAGATTATGAAAATTACACCGTGTGCCGATAATATATTGATCGAATCGATCAAAGGCGAAGAAAAAACCAAGTCAGGCATATTTCTACCGGAAACCGCTTCAAAAGAACGGCCTGAACAGGGCAAGGTGATCGCCGTGGGTCCGGGCAAGAAAAATAAAAAGGGCGAAATAATTCCGGTTTCAATAAAAGTGGGCCAGAAAGTTTTGTTTTCAAAATACGGTCCCAACGAAATCAAAGTCGACGATAAAGAATACCTGATCGCCAAGGAAGACGATATCCTGGCGGTAATAGAAGAAAATTAAAAGTGTGAATATCAAAAATCAAAATGACAATTCAAAATGTAAAATTTTAAAACGCATTTTTCATTTTTAATTTTACATTGTCATTTTCCATTTTGATTTTTCGATTTTACATTAATTACCGTGGCAAAAGAAATTATTTATTCGGAAACCGCGCGCAAGAAGCTTAAGGCGGGCGCGGACAAATTGGCCAACGCCGTGAAAGTGACTTTGGGACCCAAGGGGCGGAATGTCGTTTTGGGTAAGTCTTACGGTTCGCCGGTGATTACCAATGACGGCGTTTCAATCGCCAAAGAAATCGAGCTGGAGGATGCCGCCGAAAATTTGGGGGCGCAGATTGTTAAAGAAGCCAGCGAAAAAACCAATGACATGGCCGGCGACGGCACCACGACCGCGTGTGTTTTGGCGCAAGCGCTCATCGGCGAGGGCTTGAAAAATGTGACCGCGGGGGCCAATCCTCTGGCGATCAAGCGCGGTATTGATAAAGGCGTGGAAGCGGTAGTGGCTAATTTGAAGCAAATGTCCAAACAGATTTCCAAAAAGGAAGAAATGGCGCAGGTGGCCACGATTTCGGCGGAGAGCGCGGAGCTTGGTAATTTGATTGCCGAAGTGATGCAAGAGGTTGGCAAGGATGGCGTGGTGACGATCGAGGAATCAAAAAATCTTGATATTCGCAAGGAGATTGTCAAGGGTTTGCAGTTTGACCGCGGTTACTTGTCCGCGTATATGGTGACCGATACCGAACGCATGGAAGCGGCGCTCGAAGATCCATATATTCTGATCACTGAAAAAAAGATTGCGTCTTTGCCCGAACTTTTGCCGATTTTGGAAAAGATTGTTCAGGCCGGTAAAAAAGAATTGGTTATTATTGCCGATGAAGTTGAGGGCGACGCGCTGGCGACTTTGGTGGTCAACAAATTGCGCGGAATCTTTAACGCTTTGGCGGTGAAGGCTCCGGGATTCGGCGATCGCAAAAAAGAAATGCTGGCCGATATCGCCGCGGTAACCGGCGCGACGGTGGTTTCCGAGCAGCTGGGGATGAAACTGGAAAATGTAACGATCAAGGATCTGGGGTCGGCGCGCCGCGTGGTTGCGGGAAAAGATAAGACCGTGATTGTGGAAGGCAAAGGCGACAAGGATTTGATTGATGCGCGCGTCAAGCAGATCAAAAACGAAATCACCAAGACAGAATCTGATTTTGACAAAGAAAAATTGCAGGAGCGGTTGGCCAAGCTTTCCGGTGGCGTGGCGGTGATTAAAGTTGGCGCGGCCACGGAAATTGAGCAAAAAGCCCGCCAGCACAAAACTGAGGATGCTTTGAATGCGACTCGCGCGGCCGTGGAAGAAGGTATTGTTCCCGGCGGCGGCACGGCATTGTTGAATTGTGTCAAAGCTTTGGACAAAGTCCATGCGGATGGCGAGGAAGCCGTTGGTATTAATATTTTGCGCCGCGCGCTTGAGGAGCCGATCCGCCAGATTGCCAATAACGCGGGCGTGGAAGGCGCGGTGGTGATCGAAAAAATCCGCCAAAGCAACGGCGCGGTCGGATTCAACGCGGCCAAAATGATATATGAGGATATGCTGGCAGCCGGCGTGGTTGATCCCACCAAAGTGGTGCGGGCGACCATTCAGAACGCGGCTAGCGCGGCTTCGGTTCTTCTGACCACCGAAGCTATGGTGATTGAAAAACCAAAAAAGGAAAATCCGATGCCTGGAGGCATGCCCGGAATGGGCGGCGGTATGGGAGGAATGGATATGGGATACTAGAAAATTCCCAATTTCCAATGTCAAAACAATTTCCAATGCCAGAATGCAGATACGGAAATAAAACAGGCGCTCCCGCAAGGGAGCGTTTGTTTCTAACATTGTCCGTGGTTCAGCATAATAACCGATATGAGTATTGCGCTTTCGGAACTAAAATAACCCTTTACAATGAGTGGATTTATTGTAAAATAAACGATATTGGCAATTCAGAGTAAATAATAAAAAATATGGATATTATAACAATCGGTATTTTGGCGGTCGCGGCGGTTTTTTTCGTGTGGCTGGTTTCGGCCTATAACGGTTTGGTAGCGTTGAAAAACCGTACCAAAGAAGCATGGGCCGATATTGATGTGCAATTAAAACGCCGGTATGATTTGATTCCCAATTTGATGGAAACGGTGAAGGGTTACGCGGCGCACGAAAAACAGGTGCTGGAAAATGTCACCGCCGCGCGTTCCGCGGCGATGGACGCCAAAACGCCCGAGGAAAAAATTGAAAAAGAAAACGCACTGTCGCAAACTTTGAAAAGTTTGTTTGCCGTGGCGGAAAACTACCCCGATTTGAAAGCGTCGGCTAATTTTCTTGAACTTCAGCGCGAATTGTCCGATACCGAAGACAAAATTCAAGCCGCTCGCCGGTTTTACAACGGCAATGTGCGCGACTTTAACATCAAGATCGAAAGCTTTCCGTCAAATATCGTGGCCGGCATATTCAGCTTCAAACAAATGGCGCTGTTTGAAATAACCGCGGCCGAAGAAAGAGAAGCTCCCAAAGTAAGTTTTGGGCAGAAATAAAACTTTAAATGTTTATAATTTTTCGCGCTGTTTTTATAAAAAAACGGCGCGGGTTTGTTTTGCCGAAAATAAATTGAAAATATAAATTTCATTTTTTATGGCTACTATATATACCCATGCGGATGAAAATATCAGAAAAACATGGTTGCTGGTAACCTTCTTTTTTGTTTTTCTTATCGGTTTGGGCTGGTTGTTGTCGCAGGCGCTGGGGGATTCAAGCTTTCTCTATATCGCGGTGGCGATCGCGGTGTTTCAAAGTTTTTTCAGCTATTGGTTTAGCGACAAAATCGTGCTTTCAATGGCGGGCGCGCGCCCGATTGAAAAGCGCGATAATCCCGAACTTTATCGAACCGTGGAGAATCTTTGCATTACCGCCGGCTTGCCTTTGCCCAAAATTTATATTATCAATGAGGCCCAGCCCAACGCGTTTGCCACCGGGCGCGACAAAGATCACGCCGTGGTGGCGGTAACCCGCGGGCTTTTGGATCGGCTGGACAAAACCGAGTTGGAAGGCGTGATCGCTCACGAGCTTTCGCATATCGGCAACAAAGATATGCTTTTGCAAACGATCGTGGTGATTTTGGTGGGCGTCGTCGCCATTATTTCAGATTTGTTTTTACGCATCAGTTTTTGGGGCGGCGGGCGGCGTGACGACCGGGGAAATATGGGACTGCTGATGTTGGCGTTTGGCGTTATCGCCGCGATTTTAGCGCCGCTGGCCGCGACGATGATCCAGTTAGCGATTTCGCGCAAGCGGGAATTTTTGGCCGACGCCAGCGCGGTGTTGTTAACCCGCTATCCCGATGGCTTGGCAAGCGCTTTGCAAAAAATTTCGTCCGATCCCAATCCGATGCGCGCGGCAAAAGATTCCACCGCGCATTTATATATTGCCAATCCGTTTCGCGGCAAGCAAAAGAACTGGTTCTCCAAACTCTTCTTAACCCATCCCCCGGTGGAAGACCGCATCAAAGCGCTCACCGATATGGCAGTCTAGCGAAAAGTGAAAAACATAAAACTAAAAATTGCACAGGCGGCGCCTATGCAATTTTTGTTTTTAAATGTCTTGCTTGCTTAATTAATTTTGGCAATGCCGGCAACGCTCTCAGCCTAGTTTGTTGCCGCATTTTGAGCAATATCCCCGGTGAACACAGACGGTTCCGCCGCAATTTTTGATGGTGCATTTTTGGCAAGCTCCTATCGCTTCGCCTCCGCAACCCGGACAGTGGTTCTTTTCCCGCAAATACGCCATGCACAAAGCGCAGTTCATTCCGCAAGGAGCGATTAAATTTGATTTCATTTATTTTTCTTTATCCAATTTGCTGTTTTGGCCATGGCTTTTGCGTTGCCGCGGGCAAACGCGGCCTCCTCTATTCTTTAAAGTCGCGGATGGCCAGGCCGCCACGCACGCGCTTCACGACCACTTTTTGTTTTTCGCGCCAGCCTAAATTCCTAACCTCGTCGATCGGCAGGGTCAGGCCGATAGATTTTTTGCCGATGCGGGTTAACTTGCGGATGGCGGTTTCGTTTGATTTTTTGTCCGGCATAATTGAAAAAGTCGGTAATTGATTACTTAATTGATTACTTACATCAATATTAATCCAAAGCCGCGAGTATTGCAAAACCGCCCCCGACGGGGCGGAATTCGCGGGCGTGATTTTCAATTCGGAAAGCATATTCCGCTGAATATAAAAATTGGCGGAGGGGGCGGGATTTGAACCCGCGATACCTTTCGGTATACGCGCTTTCCAAGCGCGCGCACTCGGCCGCTATGCGACCCCTCCAAAATAAATCCGAATATCGAAATCCGAAATTTCAAACAAATCCAAAAATCAAAATCCAAAATCAAAACAAAAGAACGGCATATTCGCGCAATGGCTATACTATAAACAAAAAATGTTATAAAATCAATCAAAGGATCCGTAGCCAATCGCCGGGGATTTTGCATCTTCCATGGTCGTCTTCCGGCGTAGCATCGCGGAGCAGGGGTGCGACCCCTTTAAAAAGAATCCGATCCTAAAATCCAAATACTTTTGAAGGGGTCTAATCCCTGCGATTACACAGGGGATAGACCCCAAAATACAAAGGGTTTCGTAATTCAAAGTTAAAGATTAAAAAATATGGAACAGGAAATTAAAAAGGAAGCGGGGAAGATCGTTGAGTCGGCCAAAAAGGCCGCGGGCAAGGGGAAAAACACGGGGATGGCGATGGTGGCCTATGTCGTGTTTTTCATTCCTTTGCTTACCGAAGATAAAAACGATTCGTTCGTGAAATTTCATGTCAAACAGGGATTAACGCTGTTTGTGGCGTGGATTGTTATGGGCTTTGTGAGTATGATACCGCTCATCGGATGGACGCTGGCGCCGTTCTTGAGTTTGGCGATGCTGGTGTTGATGGGTTTGGGAATTTACGGGGCATATAAAGGGGAGCAAAAGCTCTTGCCTTTGATCGGCGGGTTTGCCGATCACTTCAACATTTGAAAAGAGCTGTCCTGTTTTTTTTCAATCTCCGTTTTTTGAAAAATCCGCGATTGTTATTTTTCGCGGATTTTTTGTATAATAAAAATAATGCGCGCCGCGCCGCAAGTTTTTGTTTAAAGCAACTATAAAATGTTTCTTGCGTCACCCAAAATTTTAATGTTTGGCTGGGAATTTCCGCCTCATAATTCCGGCGGGTTGGGTGTGGCTTGCCAGGGTTTGACCGGCGGGTTGGCGTCATTGGGAGCAAAAATAACTTTTGTTTTGCCCAAAAAAATCAATTGCCAGCCGGCGCCGTGCCGCTTTGTTTTCGGGGACGCGTGGATCGGCAAAAAAAGATATTTGTCCGGAGTTGATACGATCGCGGTCAATTCGCCGTTGTCTCCCTACATGACCGCGGAGAGTTATTCGCGGGATATTGATCGCTGGGGAGAAAAAGATTTCACGCCGCAACATTCAATCTGGCGCGAGGATTTGGTGGGGGAAGTGATGCGTTACGGCGAGATTGCCAAAAATATCGCGCAATCCGAAGATTTTGATGTGATCCATTGTCATGATTGGCTTTCTTTGCCCGCGGGGATAGCCGCCAAAAGGGCCTCGGGCAAGCCGCTGGTGTTTCACATTCATGCCACCGAATATGACCGGGTGGGCGAAAACGGATTGAACCGCGATATTTGCCTGATTGAAAAACGGGGGTTTGAAATTGCCGACGCGGTGGCCGCGGTGAGCGATTATACCAAGCGGCGGATTGTTGATTGTTATGGCGCCGTGTCGAAAAAAATTACGGTGGTGCCCAATGCCGTCAATCACGCGGAGTACGCGCCGGCGGTTTCCGACGAATTTTTAAAATTGAAAAAAAACGGCAAAAAGATCGTGTTGTTCGTGGGACGACTCACATTCCAAAAGGGACCGGATTATTTTTTGAAAGCCGCGCGCGCCGTTGCGCGGATTGATAAAAACGCGATGTTTGTTTTTTCCGGATCGGGAGATATGGAGCGGTGGCTGATTGAAGAAGCCGCGCGGATGGGATTGGCCGACCGAGCGGTTTTTGCCGGATTCTTGCGCGGCGCGGATTTGGCGCGTCTTTACAAGGCCGCGGATTTATATGTGATGCCGTCGGTGTCCGAACCTTTCGGGCTTACTTCGCTTGAAGCGCTGGCCAGCGGCGCGCCGATATTGATCTCGCGCCAGTCGGGAGTGGGAGAGATGGTTTCCAATTGCTTAAAGTGCGATTTTTGGGACACGGATCAAATGGCGGCAAAAATTCTGGCGGCTTTGCGCTATCCGGCGCTGGGCGAAGAATTGCGCCAAAACGGATTGGTTGAAGTCAAAAAATTCGATTGGGTTGACTCGGCAAAAAAATGCTTAAACATATACCAAAAAATCCTCACCGCATAACATAAAGCTTGAATATCGAATACCGAATACCGAAATCCGAAACAATTTTCAAAATTCGAATATTAGACCTGCTGCTTAAAAATTTCCTACTGCAATTTCCATATTTTCTTTGAATTACGAAACAGCGAATTTTGAAATCAATTTTCAATGTAATCGTGGAAATTTGATTGCGAGCGGCGCGCGCTCATCGGCTGCCAGAATTCGCGCGGTTACCGCCGCATTCGGTGAAAATTG
>JBARNX010000009.1:0-16302 GCA_049641805.1 Minisyncoccales bacterium | reverse complement strand
ATAATCGCCGTAGAGCTCAAAAAATCCCGGTTGGTAAGGCTTTACGATATTTTTCGGAAATGTTATCGACGCCGTGATCCCCTGCCCGGGCAATAATGTCTTTTTTGAGGCAATCTTCAAAATGTTGTTGTTGATCCACTCATAACTTGCCAGGCTATTATCTTTTTGGCCCAAATTGCCGCTGTAAAGATAAATTTGACCGTTGGTTTGGGTTATTGCGGCGGGGAATACGATATCGGCGTTAAAATTATCGATTTCAATGTCCCAAAAATTTCCGTTTAAGTTCCAATAAAGCTCGTCAAAATCAGCATTGCCGGACCGGATCGCGTTTTTGACCAAATAAGTTATTTTGTAATAATTGACGCCGGTAACGGTTTTGTCGGCGCTGCCGATTTTCCAGGTAATGGTGTGATCAAAGTTGTTGGTTGAGGTCGAATATGGTATTGCGTTGCCGCCAAAATCAGTAATACTAACCAGCGACACCGGAGTTTTGATCGTTCCTTTGTCGGTTTTTGTTTCCACGGGCACAACGCGAAAAATTCCATGCTTATCCGGCAAATTTCCCGCGTCCGCACTAATCCTCTCCTCAATCAAAAGCGACGAATCGCCATTTACCGTGATTGTCGATTGAAAATCATTAACATACCAGTCGGTGATATCGGATGTTTCACGCCCCGCCGTATTGTCCGGCAATATCATAATTGCCAAAATCGCTGTTGCCGTTAATAATTTTATAATTACTTTTTTCATCAAATATTTGTACATTTGAAAATTTTTGTCCATATTTAAATCAGTATTTAATTCATTCTATCAAAAAATCGCCAATTAGGCGATTGCTAAAATCAAATAAAAAAGAAAGAAACTTTCCTGCGGTACGGCATCTTTATCGATATTAATGCGGTAATGCTGCCCATCAAAAACAATATTTTCCCCAAGCCTGTAGCCAGCGGTTATGCTTTGGCCAAAGATATGGGCGGTTGATTTTGAATACTTGGTACTGCTAAATTTTGCGACCGCAAAATTTAGAAGAAGCAAAATTATTCTACAAATTTAGCGATAGTTAAAAATGTAAAATTTGACGAGATATGTCGAAGGGGTCGATTTGGGAATTATTCGCCCCTACGGGTTAAATACAAAATGCGGGGCGGACACTAGGCCCGCCCCTACGGATACAATACGGATACAATGCAAATTTTATTTTATAAAGCCGCCGGCTTGGAGGGACCAGAGGGTTTTGTAGATGCCGGATTTTTTGCGGATCAGGGTTTGGTGAGTGCCTTGTTCGGCGATGGTGCCGTTGTCCATTACGATGATGCGGTCCATTTTGCGGATGGTGGACAAGCGGTGTGCGATGGCGATGGTGGTGCATTTGGACATTAGTCTGTCCAAGGCGTCCTGGATAAGCATCTCGGATTGAGAGTCAAGACTCGATGTAGCTTCGTCCAATACCAAAATCGGCGCATTCTTCAATATCGCTCTGGCGATGGCCACGCGCTGGCGTTCGCCGCCGGAAAGTTTGACGCCCCGCTCGCCTACTAATGTCTCATATTTTAGCGGCATCTGGTCGACAAATTCATCGCAATGCGCGAGTTTGGCCGCGGCAATCACTTCTTTGTCGGTGGTTTGGGGTTTGCCGTAGCGGATGTTTTCCAAGATGGAGCGGTGGAACAAAACCGGATCCTGCGGCACCAGACTGATGTTGGCGCGCAGGCTTTCCAAGGTGGCATTAT
Source organism: Minisyncoccales bacterium (assembly GCA_049641805.1). Lineage (GTDB taxonomy): Bacteria > Patescibacteriota > Minisyncoccia > Minisyncoccales > UBA5738 > UBA5738. The sequence goes on along the minus strand of JBARNX010000009.1, from coordinate 14,572 downwards.
GGATATTGTGTCCGTCAATGAAAATCGCGCCGCCGGCCGGATCAAAAAGCCGCAAAAGCAATCCGGTGAATGTAGTTTTGCCGGTGCCGGACGGACCGACTAATGCCACTTTCTCGCCCGCTTCAATTAATAAATTTATGTTCTTTAAAACGCTGCGCGTTTCATTGAAACTGAAATCAACTCCCTTGAATTCGATAATTCCGGCCACATTTTTCAATTCCTTGGCCGCCGCTACATCTTTGATTTCGTGCGGCAATGCCATAATTTCCACCATTTCTTTTGAATCGGCAATGCTTTCATAAACCTCGCGCACGGTTCGATTTAATCCCCAGAATTGCTGTGCAATTCCGATAATATAGATTTGCATTAAAACAAATGTGCCTGCCGTGATCAAGTCTTGCTGCCAGAAAATAATTCCGTAATAGAATATGAAAAATTCAATTGCATAAGTTAACGCGATTTGGATCGCGTTAATAACGATCCATAAGTCCCACGAGAAGCATAATTTTCTTGCTTGATCGTCGACAGTTTTTTTCAATAGCGCCGATTCGCGTTTATGGCCGTTAAACAGAGAGATCGGGCTATAATTTGTAATATCATCCGCGAGAAGTCCGGTTGTTTTAGAATCCGCCGCCGCGGCGGCAATATCGTATTTAATTTTGACGCGCGATTGAAACAAAATGTTAAAGGCCGCGAATATGATTATCCAGCCGGCGATTATCAAGGAAATTACCGGTGAAATAAAAAAAGTGATTATAACCGCTCCAATTCCCGTGATTAATAATTGGAGAAACTCAAACAGAACGGCATCGGCGATTCTGACAAAAGATCGACTGAAGCGGTTGATTTTCTGTACAAGGCTTCCCGAGAAATTATTCGCAAAAAAATTGCGCGAGTGTAGTATTAGATAATTAAAAGAATTTTGTTTCAAAATGGCGGATACTTTCGCCTCAAGTCGGTTCGCCATTAATACCGATATCCGTCCGAAAATCCAATTCATAAAATGCAACAAAGCGATAATTGATATGGTTTGTATCAATACGGCGGCAGTTTCGTTTTTGTTGGAAAATGATCCCAAGGCATCAAAAAAATTTTTGTAGAATATCGGTACAAGAACATTTATGGTAAAACCGATTGAAAAGCAAATCAAACTGCCCCAAAATAGCCGCTTGTGCGGCTTGGTTCCTTTCCAGAATTCAGCGAGAACCATTTTTGTCGTAACCTCGGGATAATTGTTCATGCAAATAATTTCCCCGCGTTCGCGGGGTTATGATCTAATACTAACTCCAAAAACCCGGGATGACAAATCTAAAACCCCGCGAGGCGGGGTTTTAGATGTTCAATATTTTTACAATCCCATTGTTGTCGAGGCGGTTGTAGCGGCGTTTATTGCGGCCGTGGTTGAGGCGTTGCCCAAGCCGACATTCGTTTTTATTCCCAGCTTTCTCAATTCTTTGGCGATGGCGTTGGCGGCGTTGCGCGCGTAATTCAAATCCTTGGTGGCGGTCTTGATTAGCTCTTTGGCGGCGGACAAAGCTTCTTGATTTGATTTGGCGATCGCCGCGTCGCCGTTGTCCGGTTTTAAATTTTCAACTTTTGCTTGCGCCGCCAACGCTTGCGTTTTGGCGTTGGCGATCCGGGTATTCATATCGGCAACGCTTTCTTGCAGCTTGGCCGCGTTATTGGATTTGGTTTCCGTAATTTTAGCCGCGAGTTTATCGCTCAAACCTTGCAATTTTTGGGCCATATTGTTGATTCGGTCAATCGCGGCGATGATATATCCCCGCGGAATCGTCAGAGCATAAACGCGGAACTCTTTGGTTATTTTCTTTTCGTTTTCCAAAGTAGTGCTCGCGCTTGTTCCGGCCGCGATTCGGGCTTTAAGCGCGCTTAGCGACTCGATTTGCGTTTGCAATTGCGCGATGATCGCGTTTTTTTGGCTGTCGTTTATTTTTATCATTGATTGCACCCGTTCTTCCAATTTATTTAACGATTCAACCCGCCGGTCGATTTCTTTGCCGCCTCTTTCTTGTATTTTTGAAAGCGCGTTTTGCCCGTTGTTGTTCGCGGCTCTATTCTTGGTCGTATCGGTCGAGGTCGCCGCGTTTTTCTGGGTTGCCGGCAATTCACTTATTGAGATTGCGGCGGAGTTTTGAGTTGACGACAGTATGGCCAGCGCGGCTACCGCAATTATAATTTTTTTATTGGACATGGTTTTATTGGTGGTTATTCGACGATAGTATTCCCGGAAGCGTTGTTAAGTCCGGTTTCGATATTGGCGTTATCTTCGTTCAGGCCGGTTATTTGCGCCTCAATATCGGCTAAGTCTTCATCAATAGTGGTCTCGGTTTCGAGAATTTGATTTTCGCTGGTTGTGGCCGCGAGCGAAGTTTCTGACTGAACATTAGCGGGCTCGTTATTGGCTGGCGGTATCGTTACGATTGGCTGGTTGTTCTCGCTACGGGGTCCAATTAGCGCCAATATACCGATTATGGTAATTGCGGTAACAACTACCGCGATGATTATCTTTGTCGATTTCGTCATTTTCTTATTAAATTTGCCAAGAGATATTTTTTCGGTTTTTTAATATCCGGGAAAAATTATCACGCGGCAACTCCAATTGTTATCTGTACAATAAAATAATTATACTACCTTTTCAACGAATCGCGCAAATTAAATTTCAAAATCAAATCGCGGCGGTTCGCTTTTGATGCGGCCTTAATTTTGATTTTTTAAATATTTTTGGATGTTTTCAAGATGTTCTTCGTAGGTTTTGGCGCAATGCGTTGCGCGGCTGGAATCGTGCAAGTAATAGAGACAGTCGGTTTGGACGGGATTCAAAGTTGCTTCGATGGCCGAAATTCCCGGACTGCAGATCGGATGGGGCGGCAGACCCTTGTTGGCGTAGGTATTATAGGGCGAATCGATTTGCTTGTCTTTGGCCGCGGCGGGCGCCCACCAGCCATTACCGGTATTTCCGCGGGCGTATTGGAGCGTGGCATCGGCGTCAAGCGTCATTCCTTGTTCAACGCGGTTCCATAAAATACCCGCGATAAGCGGCATATCCGCGGCGTTGACAGCTTCCCTTTGAATAATCGAGGCCAATTTAAGGCCGGTGGTCCATTTTATGTTTTGTCGGCTGAATTCCGGCAAGTAGGGCGCGAATTTTTCATTGAATTTGGCAATCAATCGTTTGGCGACATCAACGGGCGCCTCATTGACCGGAATCAGATAAGTGTCGGGAAAGTACACGCCTTCAAAATAGTCGTTATCGGCCGCTGTGTCCTCTTTTATCCATTTTTCTTTTTGATCAATAGTCCATTCCAGATCGTTTGCCAAAAGATCGGCGGTTTCTTCCTTTCGCAAACCTTCGGGAACGATTATCCAGACCATATACGGCTTGCTTTGTAAAGTTTTGGCGACAACCGCCGCCGGCATTGTTTTTGAAAGCCGGTAGCCGCCCGGAGCGAATGCGAGGATCGAGGGATTGATCAGTTTCTTGAATGATTCCGGCTCGCCGATGAAACCTTGGCCGAGCAAATCGGCGGCGACTTTGTCAATGTCATTGGCGCCGATCGCGACAACAAACCTTTCAATGTTTTCCGATGAAATTTCATCGGTTGTTGTCGCCGTTATAGCCGGTTTGGCCGGATCGTTTTGCGGCAAGGTTGAAGTCGGCGCGGCGGCAGGCGATTCTTCGGTTGAGGCGGCTTTGATTTCCGAATCGATCGCCGCAACTCCGGATTCATTTTCCGCGACCTTGGCCGCATTGTTTGTTTCGTTAATATTGCCGACTGCCGCAGTTTTTGTTTTGCCAAAATAAAAACCGGCCGCGCTTGCAAGCGCCAGCCCAAAAACAATTACTGTCGCAATGATTGCATATCGATAATTGATTTTCATGGCCTTCAATTAAAATGCCGACAGAATTAAAAGAATATTCCAGAAGGACGGCAGGAGTATTTTTCTATAAATACGATTAGCGATATCTTAGGCGGCAAACGAGAAAGTGTTTATTATCGATCTGATCGGCGAAATTATGTCTTTGAACCGGTTGAGATTCGTGCATTCGTTTTCATATTGCGTGCCGCAGTAAGCGCCGCAACCGCCGAATCCGCAACCGGTATGGGAATGAACCAAGAAATCAATGACAATGTTGCCGTTCTGTTTATCGGCGATTACATAGCAGTATTCCGAATAGAGCTGGCCGGCGCCGATATTGCTGCCGATATAGAGAGAGTAAGGGATTCCGTAGAGGGTCGCGCTTGAATTTTTAGCCGGTGCATTATCGGATGATTTTTGCAAATTGGGGCAACCGGCTTCGATCGGATCGATATCCGCGCCAACTACGGTTACCGTGGGCGGCCAAATTTCAGGTTTCCAGACATTCCCGCCGAAATTTGCCGGATATTTGAAAGAAAAACCGCGTTCGCCGCCGGAGTAAGACTGCCAGTTCGCTGTCTGCGCTTCCAATTCCGCGATCGTTTGCGATGATGACGCATTGGCGGATATGGCGGTTTCCGACGATGCCAGATTCGGGCCGGGCGCGGGAGTTAAGGCGGATTTTGGTCGGATAACCCAAAAAATCGCGCCAATAATGATTGCCGCGATAACCGCGAGAACTAAAATTTTTACCGATCTTTTATCCATTGGTTTCTATTTGCCGCATTCGGTGCAAAAACGCGCGGTTGGAAAAGCTTCCAGTCTTTGGATGGGAATATCTTTGCCGCAATCTTCGCATTTGCCGAAAACTTTTTTTTCAATTTTATCCAGAGCCAAGTCGACATCGGCCAGTTTTTGCGCCATTCGCTTGGTGATGGCAACATCGCTGCCATATTCTTCGACTTCATCAGCTTTAGTTTCCAATGATTCATGGCCGGTATCATTGGCGTTGCCGGTGAAGTTGGTTATCCATTCTTTGGGGTCGGTTTTGCTTTGTGTCGCGATCTTGTTTAATTCCGCGGTAATCTCGATTTTTTCTTTGGTTAGGATGTCTTTAAATTTTTCCAGTTTTTTTGGGTCCATTTTTTTGATTATAATTGTTTGGTTTTATTGAGTGCAATACCTCGGGGCTTTGCCCCGGGGTGCACCAAGAGGATTCCTTAGGTAATCCGCAAGTACTCTTGCAAGGGGTGTTCCCTTTGGTCGTCGTGCGGGGTTTATACCCCGCTCGACGAAATACATTTGGAAAATATATTTTTTATTTTAAACAACAAGGTGTTTATTGTTTGCTAAAATTATGCCGTATGATTTTGCCGCGGCGGGATTGATTACATTATTGCAAATTATCACGATTTAAGGAAGGGGCCGAAATTATTTAGCGCGTTAAAAATATAGACCTACTGCTTAAAGATTTCCTAAGGTCTTAAGAATAATTTTCGCCATTGATATTTTTTTACAATAAAAATCACCAAAAGGCAAACAGCGAGGTTGCGGGAGTTCCCCCGGTGAGCGGTTACGCGGGCCGTAAGTTTTGGCGGGTTCGTAATTTTGGCGGCGTCAAACAATTATGTTCCTTTTTTCGGGATTTTTATCCGGTTTGATCCGTTTTCCCGCGCGAAATCGTTTATCAGGCGCAAAAATACTTTTCCGAATTGTTTCTGCTTCATTGCGCCTACGCCGCTGATGCGGCCGAAATCGTCGATGGTTTGCGGCAAATAATAAGCCATTTCCTGAAGCGACACATTGCTGAAAACAACGAATGGCGGCACGCCGGCTTTATCGGCCAGTTCCTTGCGCAAAGCGCGCAGTTTTTCGAATAGTTCCCGATTGGACGCGGCGTTGTTTTTTTTGGTTTCTAAAATATCGGCGGGTTCGGTTTCTTTTTCAATCAATTTTTTCAATTCAAGTTTTTCGCCGCCTTGCGCAAAAATCAATCCCTTCTGGGTGGCTGATAAAACCGGATAAAGCCCTTCTTTCTTTGCCAGCAAACCCAGATTTGCCAGCTGATCCATAATTTGCAGAAGTTCATTTTTTGAAAAATCGCCGGCAATTCCATATACCGAAAGCCGGCTGTGTTGGTTTGATGTTATTTTTTGAGTACTTTTCCCCAACAAGACATCGGCCACATAATTTTTACCGAAGCGGCAATGAAGTCGGATAATGGCTGAAATGATCTTTTTGGCGATGACCGTGGCGTCGAAATTTCGGTCATTTTCTTCCGGGGTTGGTTTGAGCGCGTTTTTTCCGACGCAAACATCGCATCTTTGGCAGTTATCGGTCGCAAGATTTTCGCCAAAATATCTTAAAATATATTTTTTTCGGCAAGAACCCAATTCGGCATAATTCATTACCTCGCGCAATTTAACCATTGCTCGTTCCCGCGCGTTGCTGTCTTCGATTTGGTTAATGAAAAATTCGTGTTTTCGGGTATCTGCATAGGTGTAAAACAAAACGCATTCGCTGGGCAGGCCGTCGCGCCCGGCGCGGCCGATTTCCTGATAGTAGCCCTCAAGGGTTTTGGGATAGGTATAATGCACCACCAACCGCACATCCGGCTTGTCAATGCCCATGCCGAAAGCGATTGTGGCTACAATCACGCTTATCTCGTCTTTAATAAACAGTTCTTGCGTCCGGTTGCGGTCCTTGGCGCTCAATCCGGCGTGGTAGGCTTCGGCCTTGAATCGGTGCGTGCGCAAATCATGGGCGACTTCTTCGGTTTCCCGTCGCGAGAAACAGTAGATGATTGCCGGTTCATCGCGGTAATTTTGCAGAAGATTCAGCAATTTCGGGAAAGCCTGTTTCTTTTCGATCACCCTCAGATGCAAATTCTCGCGGTTAAAACTGGAAACAAAAACGCGCGCGCTTCGCAATTGCAGCTGGCTGGCAATATCTTCGCGCACTTTTTTTGTGGCCGTGGCGGTTAGAGCTACCAGCGGCACCGTTGGGAAAAGTTCTTTGAGCCGGCTCAAATGGCGGTAATCGGGCCGGAAATCGTGGCCCCACTCGGAAATGCAATGCGCTTCGTCCACCGCGATCAAACTGATGTCCAAACCTTTTAAAAATTCCTGAAAGATTTTCAAGGCGAATCTCTCCGGCGCCACATACAAAATTTTAACTTTGGCGTTTCGGATGCGGTTAAAAACTTCCGCGGCCTGTTTCGGCGACAGGCTGGAATTGATAAACTCTGCGGCTACGCCGTTGGTTTTCAGCGCGTCCACTTGGTCTTTCATCAGGGCGATCAAAGGCGAGATCACCAGAGTCAAGCCTTTGAATTTTAACGCGGGCAGTTGATAGCAAAGCGATTTTCCCCCGCCGGTGGGCATTAAAACGAACGCGTCGTTTCCCGCGATGATGTGATTGATGATTTCTTCTTGTAATGGTCGGAATTCATCATAACCGAAATATTGCTTGAGCAGCGATTTCATAAGATTAGCAGCTTTGGAAGTTATTTATAAAAATTTCTTTTGATTAACAACGCGCGAATTGTTTTATTGGGCCCGCCGCTCAAAATCAGATTTTATTTCCCAGCATCGCGATATACCTCCAGACGCAATAAAAATGCGCCAGCGTGCCGGCCAGCACGAAAAAATGGAAAAGTTCGTGGAAACCGATCGCTTTGCTGATGTTCGGTTTTTTGCGGGCGTAAATAGCCGCGCCAATTGTGTAAAAGATTCCGCCGAGCAGCAATAAACCGATAACGACCGGATGTTTTCGAAGAGGGTATATTAGTAAAAGGGCAATCCATCCCATCAGCAGATAAAGTCCCGTATAGGCCCAGCGCGGGAAAAATTTCCAGAATGATTGGAAAAAAATTGAGCCGGTTCCAATCGCGGCCAAAGTCCATATTAGGGCAAAAAGAATAATGCCCCAGAACCCGCCCATCAATATCAAGCAAAACGGCGTGAATGTTCCTGCGATCAAAATATAAATAAAAGCATGATCCAGTTTGCGCATCAGGCCGATTTTTTCCTGCGCCGATCCGAACAAATGATACCAGGCGCTGGCGCCGTAAAGAAGGATTGCCGAGGCGCCATAAACAAGAAACGAAAACATTTGGAGTGCGTTGCCGGCTTTTGATGCGAGAACGATCGTGCCGATAAGAACCAAAAAAAAGCCGATCAAATGGGAATAGCCGCTAACCGGATCCTTGATTTTTATATTCATATCCTTAATATTGTGCCACTTTTTGGCTTCGTAGTATTAAAAGAGAGATTGGATGCCGGTTAGATTTTGGGGCCATTCGCCGGCCGGCTTTAGCTTCAAGTATGCTTTCCTCGTTTCTGCGAAACGAGACTGCAAGCAGACATTCTTCATTCGGCTCGCGCGAAATCTGAAATTTCGCTACGGAAATTTTTAATCAGTAGGTCTATTATACAATTTTATTCCCCCGCCGGCGAATATCCCGCGCCAGCAACCGCGCGCGGCCGACTTGACTGCCGCCCGGCTCCTCGCCTCGCCGTTTATTTTGCTACTTACCTTGCTATATAACAAGGTAAGTAGCAAAGCTCGCCACCTTCAAATACAATGTCGGATACAACCCCTATAAAAGTTTAATTTAAAAATCCGAATGCTTTTGGAGGGGTCTGACTCCTTTGTAATCAAAGGGGTTAGACCTCAAAATGCGGGGTTTAGCATATATATAATTATTCCCGGTAAGTGGTTACTTCCCTGTGGCCTTGACATAATAATAATATGATGTTACCCAATTACCAGTTCATAGAGTACAAAAACCGCTTAAACAGGAGAAGTCTTAATGAATGAGGTAGAAAAAGAAAAAGAGGCAATCGAAATGATTGCCGCGAGTGAGCCGCTGGCCACTGTGTACAGATATATGATCTCGGGCGAGTTTGCGCCAGCGCCGGAGATTGAAGTTGGCAAAAATGAGACAGTTATTGGGGAGCTTATCCCCTTGGAAAAAGCTGTAAGGACCGCTGAACGCAAAATCGCCGATGACCACAAAAAAATGGTAGATGGCGCTATGAGGAGTAACAAAATCAGTTGCAAAAAGTATAAGAAGTGTGTGGCGAGCGGGGCGGTAGTTAGCTCGCTGGACGGTCTGTTCTGGGTCTTAGTAAGATGCCGTTTGGGCGATATCACATACGAAGGAAGTGGTATAGGATTAAGGAAGGGGTATAAGATAGTTAGCATCCCTTATCATAAGCCGAGTGCGGAACCGCCCAATAAAGTTTGCTTGCGTTTTAAGTGAATAAGCCAATAGAAAATTTTTAATTTTAAAAGTTTTCTTTTTTATAAACTTTCGTTTTTTAATATATTCGTTGCCAGTCGGTTTTCAAATCGGGCTTGCCGGATTGATCAAGGCAAGTTTTTTTGCCCGCGGCCAGCGCTTGATTTCGGCCTCGCGCTTTAATGCCAGCGATCTTGTGGCAAATTCCTCGGTATGAATTATCTTTTCCGCCCGGTGCGAAGCGGAATATTGAAATCACATTAGAAACCGCACTAAAAGCGCGAAAATTAAGGAATCAAATGATTTCAATGATTCCCATCACCGGTACGGGTTTGTAGTGTGATGTGAATAGGCGCCGCCTTTTTTGTTTTTGTGCTCGCCAAAACGCCGCGCCACATCCGTGGCGATGCCGGTGTAAATACTGCCGCCGCAACATTGGAGAAGATAGACGAAATACATTAAATCAAGATTTTTAAACCGCGGCATCGCTGAAATTCACAAATATCCCAGTTTTTCAAACAATTCCGTTGAGGGCGGAGTTAATTTCAAACCGCTCAATTCTTTTGGATCCGTCCATCGATATTTTACCAAATCATTATCAAGGCTTACTTTGATTTCGTCCGAATTTCTATCGTTAATTTCAACTTTATAGACAAAAAATTTCATTTTGCAAATGACATTTTCCCCGGTTGCCATGGTTTTGATTGATTCGCCTCTTCCCGTCCCGTCAATCAAAACAATTCCATATCCAGAAACATCAATCCCGGTCTCTTCTCTAATTTCTCTCTTCAGAGCCGCTTCTTTGCTCTCGCCCTCTTTGACCCCGCCGCCGGGGATATGCCAGCAATCAGAATAAACTCCGCCCTTCGCGGAGTCTTTCATTCCCTGGAATAATTTGCCATCCTTGGCAAAAATCAGTGCCGAAACTATATCCCTTCCCATTTCTCTCATAGGTGCTTGTTTTAACAGATTTGGGAAAAAATTATTGACTGCGAAATGAAACGCCGCGCCGAAATATTCCGGATGATCCGCGATTTCTTTTTGCAATTCTTTTTCAGTAAAATATTTACAGCTTTCGGATTCGTAATTTAAAACAGGGACAATGTCGGAATAGATTTTGTAAACTATGAATAGGTGATTTTCTTGCCGTTCCAGCACTCTGCGGTTGAACACTTTTCTGCCAATATATTCATATTTAAAATCTCCGGTGATTCCCGTTTCTTCCATGGCTTCGCGCTTAAGAGCATCGACCTCGCTTTCGCCGGATGCCACATGGCCCCCGACCGGAGACACGTATTGCCCCGGGTCCTGCCGTCCGGCCGATTGCTTTACCATCAGCCATCGCCCGGCCGAATCAATAACTTCCGCGATAACCGTTTTGTGCAACAATCCCCGCCGGTGCGCTTCTTTTTTTGTGACGATTCCGGTTACTTTGCCTTGTTCGTCTATGATGTCCAATAATTCATCCTGCGCCATAATTTTATGATAATAACACGGTAAAAATGCTTCCGGCGCATCGTTTAATATCCGCCATCCTCCATTTTTTTCAATCTCGTGTAATAATCCGCTAGCTCGTTTAAATGAGCTAGCGCAATTTTGCCCGTCATTACCGGATCGTCATTAGTGATGTTTGTCCGCGCGTCGCGCGTTCCATGTTCCAATTCCACGTCCATGCCTATCCGGAATTGTTCAACGTCAAATTTGCTCCAATCAATCGCCAGCGATTCGCCCACTGTCTTAGCCTCTTCAAACGAGAAAGTGTTTTTTACCATATATTTATCTTATATTTATTCCATCCTACCAAAAAATCGCCTAAATGGCGATTTTCCATTGGCATTCTTTAAATAGAATGATTGGCTGCCCGCTGCGAGCTGACGCGCGCCGAATCTTCGTCAACCGCCGCGTTTAAAATGCTATATCCAAACAAATAATTTTTTGTGTTATTATTCTGTTATATGTCAAATGACCATATTTTTATCAAAAACGCGCGGACGCACAATCTGAAAAGCGTGTCGCTTGTCATACCAAAGGATAAGATCGTTGTTTTCACCGGCGTCTCCGGTTCCGGAAAATCTTCCCTTCTTTTTGATACCATTTACACCGAAGCCCAGCGTCAGCTCATTGAAACATTTTCAACATTTGCCCGCGCCCGCATGCCCAAGCTGTCCAAGCCCGATGTGGAGGAAATCAAGAACATTTCCACCGCCATCGTCATCGACCAAAAGCGCATGGGAAGCAACCTGCGCTCCACCGTCGGCACCGCCACCGAGCTTTATACCTACTTAAGATTGCTGTTTTCGCGTTGCGGCGACGAATTCATCGGCCCGTCGTTTGCTTTTGGATTCAACCATCCCCTGGGAATGTGCCCCGATTGCAAAGGTTTGGGCAAGCAAATAAAAGTTGACATTGATCTGCTGATTGACAAGGAAAAAAGCATCGCCGAAGGCGCGATTGATCATCCCGACTACAAGGTCGGCGGCTGGCAGTGGCGCGAACTGGGCGCAATCGGCCTGTTTGACACAAACAAAAAGGTTAAAGATTTCTCAAAAACCGAGCTGGATGATCTTTTATATGCCGAGGGCATTCCCGTGGACAAAATTCATGGCGCGGGAACATATACCAAAAAATTTGAAGGCGTCGCCCGGAAGCTTGAACGGATATATCTGAAAAAAGCCCCCGAGGAATTAAACGAAGGCCGGAAAAACGCCTACCAAAAATATTTCACCTATGCCGAGTGCGGTTCGTGCCAAGGATCGCGCATCAACAAAAACGCGCGCCGCGTGAAGGTCGGCGGGAAAACCATTCCGGAGCTCGTCAAAATGGAATTCACCGATCTCTATTCATACCTCGGCGGAATTGATACCGAGATTGCCCGCCCGATGGTAACAAAAATGAAACAAATCCTTTCACATTTGATCAATATCGGCGTTGGCTATTTATCGCTGGACCGACCGGTATCAACGCTTTCCGGCGGCGAAAGCCAGCGGGTGAAAATGGCGCGCCAGCTTGATTGTGACCTGGTCGGCTTGATGTATATTTTGGACGAACCGTCCATCGGCCTCCATCCGCGCGATAACCGCAAGCTGATTGAAATTTTGAAAGAACTGCGCGACAAGGGCAACAGCGTTTTTGTGGTTGAACACGATCCCGACATAATCCGTTGCGCCGATTACATAATTGATGTTGGTCCCCGCGCCGGCGCAAACGGCGGCGAGATCATTTATTCCGGCCCGTTTGCGGGATTGACGCAATCAAAAGGGCTCACCGCCGAATTCTTGAACAACCGCTCCCCTGTTGCCAAGGCAAGAAAACCCTGGACCGAATATATTGAAATAAAAAACGCTTCCCTTAATAATTTAAAAAATATATCAACCAAGATTCCCAAAGGGGTGCTGACCTGCGTCACCGGCGTCGCCGGTTCGGGCAAGAGCAGTTTGATCAACGATGTTTTTCTAAACCAGAATCGCGGCGCCATCGTCATTGACCAGTCGCCCATCGGCAAATCGTCGCGCTCCAATCCGGCAACCTATGTTGGCATCTTCGACGAGGTGCGCAAGGAAATCGCGGCCAAAACCCGCACCAGCGCTTCCCTGTTCAGTTTTAATTCCGCGGGCGCCTGCCCGAAATGCAAGGGGCTGGGAACCATAAGCTACGAAATGAACTTTTTGGACGAGGTCCGGGTCGTCTGCGACGAATGCCAAGGCAAAAGATACACCGAAAAGGTGCTGGCCATCAGGTACAACGGCAAAAATATTGACCAAATCCTCCACACCACCATCGCGGGGCTAAAAGGATTTTTTAAAGATTCACAAATCAATAAAAAGCTTCAGGTATTAACCGATGTCGGCCTCGATTATCTGGAATTGGGCCAGCCGCTAAGCACGCTTTCGGGCGGCGAAGCCCAGCGGATCAAGCTTGCTTCCGAGCTCCACAAAAAAGGCAACATTTATGTTATGGACGAGCCCACGACCGGCCTGCACATGGCCGACATTGAAAAACTGCTGTCCATCATCCGGCGCCTGGTGGAAAACAACAACACCGTGGTCGTCATTGAACACAACCTTGATGTGGTAAAAAACGCCGACTGGCTGATTGACCTTGGCCCCGAAGGCGGCTATCGCGGCGGCCAAATCGTCTTTGAAGGCACTCCCGAAGGCATCATTAATTGCACCCGAAGTTATACCGGCCAATTCTTAAAAGAATTTAATTGAAAGGGTTTTACTTGATCCGGCAGAATACCCCGCGGCTCTGCGGCGGGGCAGTTTATTTACCCGCCAGAATACCTCGGGGCTATGCCCCGGCGATGTTTGGCGGGGAATCAAACTTTTCCTTTCCGCGGAGCGTTAGCGGAGCGGAAAGAATACCGCGACGCCTTGGGCGCGCGGTAGTTTATTTTCCGATAGTTCGATGCTTATCGTCTTTCCGCCGCCAGCGTTTTGCTCCCTTTGTCCGGCGCTTTTTAAAATCGCGAGCTAGTTTGGTTCGCGCTGGGAAGCGTTCATTTCTTGTTTTAGTTCTTCAAGCGCTTTTTTCGTATCCGGCTGGGTTTCGTTACTTTTGCCGCCCGATATTGCCTTCTCCAAGTCTGCGGCATCGCCGCCGGCTTCGGAATCATTTATTTCGGATAAATCTTTATCGCGCGTGTTTTGCAAAGTTTCCTTGGTTTTTATTTCGTCGTAGAGATTCACGGCTTGATCATAATCAATGCTTTGGCATTCAAAAGAAAAAGTGCCATCGTAGGCGCCGCTGATGTCTTTCTCGGTACAATCGCGGTCAACCGCGGCCATTCCCGTTCCGGCCGGCAAATCCAACTTACCGGGTTCGTTAAGCGTGTAAACTCCCGCGCAACCGGTGCGCGGCGCGGTCATTTCGGTTTCCCCGCCCATATCCGCGTAGACCCAATTGGCGGTTTTTGTTCCCGGGTCGGCGGCAATATAATTGTTGGCGTAATCAATCCGGATCGGCATTTCGGCTTTTGAATACGATTCGCTCAAGGAACCTTTTTCTTCCACCGGCACGGTTACCGACAGATCGCCCATCATTGAGCTGAAACTGCCGCGGTAGCTGAATTCTATTTCCCGGGCCATAACATAAAGTTTTTGCGATTCTTTGTTATAAACCAGCAGTTCCCGCGAATCGTGCTTTAACAAGCCGTTTGCGTTCAAAAGCGAATCGCTGTAGGCGCTTTCGATCTTGGCGGATCCCAAACAGAACGAATATTTATCTTTGTCGCGCAGTTCATCCCAATAAAGCTGTTCAATCTTTGCTTTGTCGGCCGGATCAATCGGTGCGGCCTGATCGCCGCCGGCCTGGCGGTTCATTTGTCCGGAATACATCAGTGCTCCGCCGATTATTCCCGCGGCCGCGAGCGCCCCGCCGCCCAAGAGTATTTTTTTATCAATCATTTTGTTAAAAAATTTACAAGCCGCAAGTTTCAGTCATCGCGGG
>JBARNX010000007.1:0-2786 GCA_049641805.1 Minisyncoccales bacterium | reverse complement strand
GTCAGCTTGCTGCGGGGAACAAAAAGAATGAGGAGTCCAGAGGAAACATCCTCTGGTTGCGGCGGGGTTAATACCTCGACGCAAGAACCCAATTTACTTCGGGTAAGTTCGGGGTGTCGATACGCGGGATGTCGATACGCGGGATTGGCAGTTAAGGCCAGTTGTTTTATAATGAGAATAAGCGAATAAGAGATTGATTTGGAATTTATCAATAAAATTAGCCGAGATTGTTCTCTTTTGCCCGAAGATTATCGCCAAGATTGCATCGATAAATTTTTTGGGCAAGACCAAACAGAGGATTAGAATCCAGAACAAAAAATCGAATAACAGTGAAAATTATGGAAAAAATAAATATATTGGTCGGAGAGCATAACAAATGGAGAAGTGAATGTTTGAATTTGATCGCGTCAGAAAACGCGATGTCGCCCGCCTGTGAAAAACTTTACGCGAGTGATTTGATGCACCGATACGCCGAGGGCGTGCCTTACAAACGCTATTACCGCGGATTGCAATATGTGGATCAGATCGAGGATTTGACCCAGCAGGAGATGAAAAAGCATTTCGGCGCGAATTTTTGCGATATCCGTCCGCTTTCGGGAACTATTGCCAACTACGCAGCATTCGCGGCCATTTCCCAGAGGGGAGATAAAATTTTATCCTTAGGGATTGAACACGGGTCGCATGTTTCCCACGAAAAAGCGGGCGCGGCGGGAACTTTGGGACTTGAAGTTGACTCGCTGATATATAACGACGATTGCACGATGAACGCGGAAAAATCGTGCGCCAAAATTTTGGAAACCAAGCCGAAATTCATCGTCATCGGCGGGTCGGTGATCCTGTTTCCCCAGCCGATTCAAGAATTGCGCAAAGCGTGCGACGAGGTGGGTGCGAAAATTATTTACGACGCGGCGCATGTTTTGGGATTGATTGCGGCCGGGATTTTCCAGGACCCTTTGCGCGAAGGCGCGGATATCGTTACCACCTCGACCCATAAAACTTTTCCCGGTCCTCAAGGCGGAATGATTTTGGGCAATATCGACGAGGCAACGCAGAAAAAGATTCAGGCGGCGGTGTTTCCGCAATTTTCCTCCAATCACCACTTGCATAGAATGCCGGCGCTGTACGGCGCGTTGCGCGAAATGCAAACATTCGGCAAGGATTATGCGGCGCAGATCGTTGGCAACGCGCAGGCGCTGGCGCGAGAGTTGCATAACTTCGGTTTTAATGTGCTGGCCAAGGAGTTGGGATTTACCAAATCGCATCAGGTACTCGTTGATTGCAGCGAGATTGGTTTTGGCGGTTTGGCGGCCGATACTCTTGAAAGGGCGAATATCATTTTGAATAAAAACATTATTCCGGGCGACGGCATCAGCCCCAAGAATCCGCGCGGCATCCGCATCGGTACGCAGGAAATGACGCGCTTCGGGATGAAAGAAGATGAAATGAAGCAGATTGCCAAATTTATCAAGCGCGTGGTTTTAGGCAAAGAATCGCCTGAATCCGTAGCCAAAGAAGTCGCTGCGTTCCGCAGAAATTACCAAATCGCGCGATATTGTTTTGAAAAACAGGCCGCATAGGCCAAGCCTGATCTGTGGATATCCGATTTGATTAAAATCCGGATAAGTGCTATTATGTTTTTGAAAGCGTAGGTGTTCTCTATGGTTAGAATTCAATTTCAGCCGGCGAGTGGTCGCCCTACCAAAAAAATTTTATATCAATGAACAAGAAATTATATGTTGGTGGTTTGCCTTACAGTACCACCCAGGATAGCTTGAGAGAAGGTTTCTCGGGCGCCGGCAATGTTGAATCGGCGATTGTTATCACCGATAAAATGTCCGGCCGTTCGAAAGGTTTTGGATTCGTGGAATTTTCCACCGAGGATGAAGCCGCGAAAGCCATTGAGATGTTCAACGGCAAGGATTTCGAAGGCCGCAGAATTACGGTCAGCGAAGCCCGGCCGATGGAGCCCCGCGCGCCTCGCCGCAGTTTTGACCGCGACAATGGCGGCGACTACGGCGATCGCTAGTCTTTAAAAGCGATTTTAGAAAACAGCCCTTTCCTTGACCGGAAGGCTGTTTTCGTTTAGGCCCCATTGGCGGCCGAATCCGATACAATTCTTGCGATCGCAAGAATTGTATCGGATTTTTGGATTTGTCTTTTTTCAAATCGCGGATTACAATATATTCGGAATATCCGGAAATGTGATTTTTACAATTTGTAAAATAAAATATGAATAAAAATAATATTATTGTCGCGGGCTCTATTGTTGCGATTGCCGTTGCTGTTGTCTGGTTGATGAATTACGGCAACGGCCAGCCGCAAACACTGCCGGAAGAAACTGCGGGCAAGGATGATATTGCCAGCGCCGTGGAATCGCAAAAATCCGCGGAAAACAATAACGCGCCGGCAGGCAACAATCAAATGAGCAGTGCTGTGCCGCAAAATGATCCTAATTATAACAAACTTATGAACGCAACAATGAAAACCAGCCTGGGGGAGATCAAGATCGAATTATATGGCGACAAAACTCCGATTACCGCGGGGAATTTTGCCAAACTGGCCGAAGCCGGATTTTATAACGGCATCAAGTTCCACCGGGTGATCAAAGGCTTTATGATCCAAGGCGGCGATCCGCTGACCAAGGATGATTCAATGAAAGCGCGCTGGGGCACGGGAGGCCCGGGTTACCAGTTTGCCGACGAGGCGTTCACGGGCGAATACAAGCGCGGTACTTTGGCCATGGCCAACAGCGGTACGAACACCAACGGCAGCCAGTTTTTCATTAT
>JBARNX010000003.1:0-5052 GCA_049641805.1 Minisyncoccales bacterium | reverse complement strand
CCCCCGGCCCGCCTCATCGACGCCGATGATAATTTCAAAACCGGCGCGCCAATATTTCTTTTCGTAAAACAATCGATTGTTTTTTGCCACCGAATCCCTCCGCGCGATTTTCAATTTGCGGATTTTTAAATTATAATATCATTATACTTCATTTTCTAAATGGAAGAATTTATTATTGCCGGAAAAGCGGTTTCCATCCTCGACAAGGAAGATATTGATCGCGAAATCGACAAAGCCACCTTGGACCGGAGAGAAGCTGATTTCCGCGGTAAAAGTTTAAAATTTCTTTCGCTGGCGGAAAAAAATCTTGACTACGGGATAAACCTGGAGGGTTGTTCAATAATGGGCAATGTTTTTCTTGCCGATACGATAATCAACGGAAGCATAAATATGGCCGGTGCAATAATTGATGGTTCGTTTTTTTTCGGCCGCGGAAAATTGATGGGAAATCTGATCCTCGCGAGAGCCGCCATCGGGCAAACAATAAATATGGTAGGATTGAATATCACCGGATCGCTGCTTTTCAACGAGGCCCATATCGCCGGCTTTGTCAGTCTGGCAAAAGCCGTAATCCTTGGGGATGTTAATTTCCAGAAACTTGAGGTATATGATTATACAAAGGATGATTTGACCGTTAAGGGCGACATATACCTGAAAAGCGCGCAGATCAACGGTTTTTTGGATCTCAGCGACGCGATTGTGAGCGGAATGGTAAGTTTGGAAAACGCGCTGGTGCGCCGCAGCATCATCGGCAAAAATTTAAAAATGACCGATTCTTTATTGCTGAAAAATTCCATTTACAATAAGGAATACATGGATTTCACCGGCGTGCCGGCGGAGAAGATAGTTCTGTGACAGGCGCCATCCAAGCAAACATATAATAGACCTGCTGCTTAAAGATTTCCTGCTGCAATTTCCATATTTCGGCTGCGCCGGATTCATCATTCGTCGACAGACTTAGCTTAAGTATGCCTCCTCATTCTTCATCCGGTTCGCATATTTTGCTACGCAAAATCGCTTCTGCCCCGAAATCTGAAAATTTTGCTACGGAAATTTTTAAGCAGTAGGTCTAATAAATAAAAAATTATGGAAGAATTCATGATCGATAACGAATTCATACTTGGCGAAAAAGAAATAAACCAAGAGATAAACCAAGCCGTTCTCGAACAAAGAACCGCTGATTTCAAAGGGAAAAAACTCCAGTGCCTTTTGCTGGCGGAAAAGATCATTGATTGCGGACTCGATTTGCAAGACAGCGCCATAATCGGCAATGTTTTCATGGCAAACGCCTCGGTGAACGGAAGCGTTAATCTGGCCCGGGCTTGGATTGGCGGATCGCTGTTTTTGGGCCAGGCAAAGATCAACGGCGATCTTTCTTTGCAAAACGGCAAAATCGGGCAATCGGCAAATATGGTCGGCTTGAAACTTTCCGGATCGCTGGATTTAAACGAAACGCGAGTGAATGGTTTTGTCAGTTTGGCAAAAGCGCAAATCGAAGGCAACGCCGATTTAAAGAACATCGCGGTTGCCGATTACGCCATTGACAGACTAACCGTCAAGGGCGATATTTATCTTGGCGGCGCGGCAATAAAAGGAACTTTCGATATGACGGGAGCAAAATTGGATGGCCGGGCAAGTTTGGAAAACTCAACGATTGCGGTTGACAAAACCGCGCGGCCATAGCCAGCCGCTCGCCGAAAAGCGGTTGCAACCGCGGCGACGGGCAAATTTAATTTTATGGTTTTATGAAATTTTCGCATCTGCATGTCCATTCGCATTACAGCCTGCTTGACGGACTGGCGCAAATCGACCCCCTGCTGGACAAAGTCAAAGCTTTGGGTATGGATTCGGTTGCCATCACCGACCACGGCAATATGTACGGCGCGGTGGAATTCTACAAAAAAGCAAAAGCGCGCGGCATCAAACCGATCATCGGTTGCGAAGTCTATGTCGCCAGCGAAAGCCGCGGACAGAAACGGCCAGGCATTGACGATGTGCGCTACCATCTGGTTTTGCTCGCAAAAAATGATCTCGGATACCGGAATCTAGTTAAATTGGTAACCAAATCTCATTTGGAAGGTTTTTATTACAAACCGCGAGTGGATGAAGAATTGCTCGCTCAATACGGACAAGGCCTGATCGCGATGACCGCCTGCGTTCAGGGAAAAATCCCGCGCCAGATAATCGCCAAAAAAATGGACGACGCGCTTGCCACCGCTCTTCGCTATGAGAGCTTTTTCGGCAAAGGAAATTTTTTTCTTGAACTGCAATATCACAAAAACATTCCCGAGCAAGAAACCGCCAACGCCGGCTTGATCGAAATCAGCAAAAAAACCGGTATCTGCCTGGTGGCTACCAACGACTGCCACTATTTGGACGCGGCGGACGCCGAAGCCCAGGATATTCTGATGCTCATAAATACCGGTGCCGACATTAATGACGAAAACCGACTGACAATGAAGCATGAGGATTTCTCAATGAAAAGCGTTGAACAGATGGCTGAGGAATTCAAAAACCACCCCGAAGCGCTGGAGAACACGCAAAAAATCGTTGATCTCTGCGAATTTGAATTTGAGCTCAAAAAAACCAAACTGCCGCGCTTTACTCCGCCGGAAGGAGAAACCACCGAACAATATCTGCGCCGCCTGTGCGTTGGCGGCTTAAAACAGCGTTTCGGGGAAAATCCTTCCAAGGAAGTCATTGATCGTTTTGAATATGAATTCAATGTCATTAAACAGCTCGGCTATATTGAATATTTTTTGATCGTGCAGGATTTCGTAAACTGGGCCAAAAATAACCGGATCGTGGTCGGACCCGGACGCGGATCAGCGGCCGGATCGCTGGTGTCCTATCTACTGAACATCACCGAGTTGGATCCCCTGCAATATGGCCTGTTGTTTGAGCGTTTTTTAAACCCCGGAAGATCGGCCGTATCCTTGCCGGATATTGATATGGATTTTGCCGACCGGAGGCGGCCGGAAGTGATCGATTATGTCGGCCAAAAATATGGCCGCGACCATGTGGCGCAAATCATTACTTTCGGAACCATGGCCGCGCGGGCCGTGGTGCGCGATGTGGGCCGGGTTTTGCAGTATCCCTACAGCTATTGCGATAAAATGGCCAAAATGATTCCTCTGGGAATGGATTTGAAAGAATCTTTGGAGAAAGCCGATGATCTGAAAATGCTGGTGGCCAGCGACGAAAAAGCGCGGCATTTAATGGGTTTCGCAAAAAAGCTTGAAGGTTGCGCGCGCCACGCGTCCACTCATGCTTGCGGTGTGGTGATTTCCCCGATCGCGCTTGACGAAATCGTGCCCGTGCAGCATCCAACCGCCGATGATAACGGTTTGGTTTCGCAATATGAACTCCACGCTATTGAAGATATGGGACTGTTGAAAATGGATTTTCTGGGGCTAAAAAACTTAACCATCATCGAAGACACTTTATCCCGGATATATATTGTGCACAAAACAAACCTTGAACTAAAATCAATCCCGATGGATGACCGCGATTCGTACGCCTTGATGGCGCGCGGCGATACCGTGGGAGTATTCCAGCTTGAATCGGCGGGAATGCAAAGATATTTAAAACAGCTCAAACCCACGCAATTTGAAGACATCATCGCCATGGTGGCGCTGTACCGCCCCGGACCGATGCAATTCATCCCACAATTCATCGAAGGTAAAAACGGCCTGTCAATCCCAAGTTACCTGCATCCGAAACTGGAATCGATTCTTGGGCCGACTTACGGCATCATTCTTTACCAGGAACAGACAATGAAAATCGCCCAGGAATTGGCCGGATTTTCCATGGCTGAAGCCGATAGTCTGCGCAAAGCCATCGGAAAAAAAATCAAGGAATTGATGATGTCGTCCAAGCAAAAATTCATTGATGGATGCCAGAAAAATAACATCTCCAAAAAAATCGCCCAAGAAATCTGGAGCTGGATTGAACCGTCCGCGGATTATTCGTTCAATAAGTCGCACGCGGCCTGCTATGCCATGGTGGCCTATCAAACCGCTTATCTTAAAGCGCATTATCCCGTGGAATTTATGGCCGCTCTCATCACCTCGGAGAAAAACGATGTGGAACGGGTGGGCTATCTGATCGGCGAATGCAAAAATATGGGAATCGAAGTACTCGCCCCGGATATCAATGAAAGTTTTTATGGTTTCACGGTTATCCCGGGCGCGGGAAAAATCCGTTTCGGACTGTCGGCCATCAAGAATGTGGGTGAAAATATCGTTACCGAAATTGTTGGCAACCGCAAAGCCAACGGCCAATTTAGCGACATTTTTGATTTTGTGAAGAGAATCAATCCCAAACTGATCAACCGAAAATCGCTTGAAGCCTTAATCAAAGCCGGCGCGTTTGACAATATGTCCGAACGCAACACCTTGCTTTTCAACATTGAAAAACTGCTGGAAATCGGGCGCGAAAACGAAAAATCGAAATCCAACGGCCAGCGCGACCTTTTCGGCGGTATGGGCGGCGGACAGTCGAAAACCGCATCCTACTCCTTGGCGGCGGCAAAAATCGCCACGGACGCGGAAAAACTCGGCTGGGAAAAAGAATTGCTGGGATTGTTTGTGACTTCGCATCCTCTGGAATCGAAAGAATACCGCGAAAAGATGGACAACAAATGCCTCAAAATCACCCGTGTGAAAGAAAATCCGGCGGCGCGGCTGGTCAAAATCGGCGGTATGATCTCAACCGTCAAAAAGATCATTACCAAGACCGGCAAACCGATGCTGTTTATGAATCTGGAAGATCTGACCGATAAGATTGAAGTGGTCGTGTTCGCCAGCGCGATGGAAAAAAATCCGGCGGCGTTCGCGGAAAGCAAAGTGGTGTTCGTTTACGGCCGCGTGGACAATCGCGACGGCGAAACCAAAATCGTGGCCGACACCGTGGAAGAAGTTTTGCTGGCATAAAAAATAAAATGATTTTGCGATAAGAGCCGCGCGATTGGCCGTTAAATACGCATAAGAGCAAAGCGAAGGTTAGACCTTCGCTACTCGCAAAGCGAAGGTTAGACCTTCGCTACTCGCT
>JBARNX010000074.1:0-16470 GCA_049641805.1 Minisyncoccales bacterium | reverse complement strand
TTTCAGATTTCGGGCGAGCCGGATGAAGAATGAGGAGGCATACTTGAGCTAAGTCTGTCGACGAATGATGAATCCGGCGCAGCCGAAATATGGAAATTGCAGTAGGAAATCTTTAAGCAGTAGGTCTTATGAGTTAATTTTTAAATTACCGCGACCTCCGGGATACTTGCTAATTCCACCAATTATAAAGATTTTCCCGGACCGTCATCGAATGATTCCGGCCATGTTCAACCCAATTAACGCTAACGACAACTTCCAAAAAATTGCCTCCGCTATGATTCACGGTGATAATCCTTTTGTACGGAGTTTCGACGCCCGTTGAATAATTGTAAAAACTACCATTGAATTTCAGCGGCGTATTGGCATAACCTAAGCTGAGCGCCTGCATTGAATAGTCGGCGGCGCAGCCAGTACTAGTACTGCAATTAACATTCTCCGGACTCCCGGAAGATGTCAGTCCGCTCATCCAGCTGTGTTCCTGGTCGTAACCCGGCTCGCCGTTAAGCGATTTTAAATAATTGCTGTCGCGGATGTTTCTGACGATCTCGATCCCTTCCTTTCCCAGATAGGCCGCGGTTAATTGCATCGACGCGGTTTTCGACGCGGAAAGAGTCTGATTGATCAGCCCGTAAACACCCACGATACCCACCATAATTATGGTCAGCGCCGTCATTACCTCGACAAGAGTGAATCCAAAACATCGGCTATTTGATTTTTTCGGGCAGTTATTGGACATAAATCAACCCTGCTTTATTCGCAAACACCGAACGGACCATTGAAGTATTTTTTACGCGGAAATTAATCTGCTGTACCGGCTCGCTTTCAATCCCGTTTATCCATGCCGCCGAACCGGACGGCATATATTCAACGCTGGCCGGCGGATTCACGCACGACGGTACGCACGACGCGATTTCAATTTTGTCGTCCAAAGCAATGGTTTCATGCACAGTATCAAAAGTAGCGTCATACTTCCCGTTGCCGGGAAAAATCAACCCGCCATTGTTGCCGTCGTCAAGATAAATGATGTACGAGCCGCTTCCTTGGGATAAAGATATTCCGTAGCCGCGTTTTGCCTGGCCGCCCACTTGATGCGCCGCCAGCGACCACTCCTGAATCCGCCGCAAATCCTGCGCGAACCGGTTGGCCTGCATATCCAGCGCCGTTTGGCGGCCGCCCTGGCGGTAATTGGGAATGGCAATGATGCTGATAACCAAAATGATCGCGGTTACGGTAATAAGCTCGATTAAAGTGAAACCGGCCCGGCAACGGTTTTTGGTTTCGGCAAGGAAATTAACATAAAAATTGTTCATCGCGACTTTTCTTTAATTTAATACGCTCCGATTGACAAATACCAATTCAGTATCGAGCCGGGAAAAAACAGCGCGATCAATGTTCCGCCAACCAGAAACGGCCCGAAAGGAATCTCCGACGACATCTTCTTGCGCCGGGCCGCGATCAATCCTAAACCTATTATAGCACCAAAAAAATTCGCGAGGAACAGCGCCAGTAAAGTTTCGGGAAAACCAAGCGCCAATCCCATCAAAAGCGCGTATTTGACATCGCCAAAACCAATCCATTTGCCGCGCGAAACCAAAAATACCGCCAGAAAAAACAGCGCGGCAAACAGCCCCGACAACAACGGATTGAAAATTATGCTCCAATCGGATCGGTGAAAAATAAAATTGCTTTCAAAAAATTGCGCGCTCATTAAAACCGCGGCGCCGAAGATTCCCGCGGCAATCGCGCCGTCGGGAATAAAATACCAGCGCAAATCCGCGACAAATACTACAACCAGCGAAGATAAAATCACCCAATACGCCAACAGCTCAAGCGCTGAAATCACCGGCAAATAACCGTTAAAAATCCCGGGCGCGAACACCCGCGCCGCGGCAACGAAAAGAATTCCGGTTGCCAGCTCAACCGCCGGATACTGCCACGATATCGGTTTTTCGCAATAACGGCATTTGGCGCGCAAAAATAAAAAACTGAACGCGGGAATCAAATCAAACCAAGCCAGTTTATGGCGGCAATTCGGACAATACGACCGGCCGGCCAGCGCGCTTTCGTTATTATAGGATCGCCAGATCAAACAATTCAAAAAACTGCCGATAATCATACCGACGGCAAATATCGAAACAAATACATACCAGAATAAAATATCCATATTCTTTGAATTACGAAATTGGGCGCGATTAATTTTTTTGCGCCATTTGCGAGCGCGGCGGGCGCGAATTTAGAGTAAATTTTATAGCAATAAAATTTGCGGCGGTACAATAAAAGTTAACGAAAAACGGTTTCGCGATTCAAGGCATATTGGAAAAATCATTCGATGAATTTATTTTATCACAACGGGCGCGTAACGAAAAATCGGCGAAACTCGCCGATTCTCTGTGTTTGATTCCTCAACTAGTCCGCCGTGTTGCAAGTGTCCAAGGTCGGCAAATTCGTCCTTTTGACATTGCCACCATGGGACGCAGTGTAATATTTCGCCTCGCCCTCCAAGCGCGCAAAATAGCAAAACTTCTGCAGATCGGCGCTGGTGGCATCGTTCTTCCTCGCGCAGTAAACACCGGCAGTGGGAGAAGCGCCGCAAGCGGTGGGTGTGGGACCTCCCGGATCGGTCGGCATGGCCATATAAACCGTGGAGCCGACGGCAATCGTTCCCGTGGCCACGCTAAGGTCCGTTGCTACCGGATAATACGAATCCTTTTCGCCGTAATACATTTCCTGCGCCGAAACCAGCTGGCGCATATCCGACATTCTCTTGGCGTCCCGGGCTTTTTGCCGCGCGCCGCCCATCGACACCAGCACCATGCCGGCCAAAATGCCGATAATGGCAATAACCACCAGCAATTCAATAAGGGTGAAACCCTCTTTGCGATTTGTCATAATTCTTTATAATTTTTTTTAAACTGACATTCTCAATCAATGGCAATAAATATTTACTATTTATTGCCGGATAGTTCGACCTTTTATTATTCTATCACTATCATTGTCGTTATCAAATAGGTTTTACCCATACTGACTAGTTGGCCGTACCGCAATTGGCCAATGTCGGCACCGCGGCAGTACTCTTTTTGACATTGCCGCCGTGGGACGCGGTATAATATTTCGCCTCGCCCTCCAATTGGGTGTAATAGCAAAATTTTTGCCGATCGCCGCTATTGGCAACCACGCAATAATATCCCCTGCTATTGACGGTTCCACACGCAATTTGGCTCGCGTGTCCACCCGGATCGGTCGGAATGGCCATATAAACCGTGGAGCCATAGACAATTGTTCCCGTCGCAGTGCCGCCCGCCGCGGGATTGGCAGGATAATACATATCCGCCGCGCCGTAATACATTTCCTGCGCCGAAACTATCTGGCGCATATCCGACATTCTTTTGGCGTCCCGGGCTTTGGCCCGCGCGCCGCCCATCGACACCAACACCATGCCGGCCAAAATGCCGATAATGGCGATAACCACCAGCAATTCAATAAGGGTGAAACCTTGCCTTGGCAAACCGTTTTTTTTATTGGCTATCAACATATGATTATCATCGGATCGCTGGATAATTATTGGACTTGGCCGATTTACCGATACCATCAAGTTTAAAATTGTCCAAAAATCAATTATTCAACAACCTCGCTTTAGTTTTAAATAAATTCCAAAAAAACAAAAAAGAATTTATCAAACTATCGGCGGACGAATCCGAATGCAATCGCTCTCATAAAGAAATCTGGCAACCGTTATCCCGCGCCACGGCAAACCCAAAGCGGCGGCGGCAAACGGCAAAACAAAAATATCCGCGGCCAAAAATCCAAGAATATCTGCGCCAAAGACTATTCGTCCGCTTGATCCCGACATTGAAAATTCGGAAAGCGGACTCAAACGGGAAATTGCCGGAATTTCAATATTGTGCCTGTTCTTTGAGATATTTTGCGTATCCGCTTCCCTGGAGTAAAAAAATCCGCCCGCCAGCTTGATCGCCGCCATCTGCGCGGTTATGCCGATGCCGAAAAAAACCACCAAAATCGGCACCATAAAAAAACGATTTTTCTTCCAGCCGGCATTGGCTGATAAGCAATTTTTGTTTGTTTCCATAATTGGCCGCGCCGATTGCCGCTTCTGGCGGCCGTACTGATTCGCGGTTCGTTTATTTTATCAAATTTATGCGGTAGATTGCAAGATAGAAATTGTTTTAGGCGGCTCCCATCGACGAATAAAGCGGTATCATCACCGACGCCACCACTCCGCCCACGACCAAACCGAGAACAATAATCATTATCGGTTCGATAAGTATCAGCATACCGTCAATGGACCGCTCCGTTTCTTTTTCATAAAACGACACCATAACCAGCAAACTTTTATCCAGCGAACCGGTTTGCTCGCCCACAAGGATCATTTGCGAAAACATCGGCGCGAAGAGTTCGGGATAATTGAAAAGTATCGAAGAAATCGTTTGTCCTTTGCGCACCCCGTCACAGGTTTTCATAATCACATCGCGGTAAATCGTGTTCCCGACAATCGTACTGGTAATTTCCAGAGCCTGGGTAATTGGAATTCCGCCTGTGATCAGCGTGGAAAGATTGTCCGCGAAGCGGCTCACGCAAAGCATTTTCGTGAGATTGTTAAATATTGGGATGCGCAACGCCAAACGATCAAAAAACTCTTTGCCTTTTTTCGTCCGGGAAACCCTCATAATGACCACCGCCGAAGCGATTGCCGCGAGCAATGCCAAAACTCCGCCGATACCCCGGATAAAATTCGTGGCGGCAATCACAAACTGGGTCAGCGGCGGCAATTCAACGCCGGCGCTGGTCAACATTTCCACCATACTCGGCATCACGAAATAGGCCAAAAGGAACAGCACGGCCACCATCACCACCAAAATAACAATCGGGTAAACCATAGCGCCCTTCACTTTCCCTTCCAGGTAATATTGTTTTTCAAGATAATTGGCCAAATAATTGAACTGTTCCGAAAGGTTGCCCGAAACCTCGCCGGCGCGCACCATGGCAACAAAAAACGGTGAAAAAATATCCGGGTATTTGGCCAAAGCGGCCGACAAAGGCGATCCCGCCTCAACAACTTGGGAAATCTTTAAAATCTTCTCCCGAAAATTCTGGTTGGCAAGCTGGGCGCCGATAACCCGCAAAGACTCGACCAGCGACACATTGGCGTGAAACATCACCGCCAGCTGGCGCGAAAAAATCGCGATATCTTTTCCTGAAACCCCCTCGAAAAAATGAAATTTTTTGGCGAGGCTCTGATCCTCTTTTTTCAGGAATGTGACAAAAAGATCGTCGCGGCGCAAAATCTCGGCCGCGGTCTGCACCGAATCGGCCTCCATCACCCCGGATTTAACTTCCCCGTTTTTTAACCTGGCTTGATATACGAACCTCATAAAAATTTAAAATGTGAATATCAAAAATCAAAATTTAGGAAAAATACATATTTGTTAAAATTTTGTTCGACAAAATTTCAACTCCGAAATTTTACATTTTGATTTTTCAATTTTTAATTTAGATTAGGGCTTCCAGTTCCTGCGGATTCAAAGAATGCGACATCGCTTTTTCCAGCGAAATGTCGCCGTTTTTCACCAGATTGGCCAGCGATTTGTTAAGCGAAATCATTCCGTCCTTGGAAGAAGTTTCTATGACCAGCGGAATTTCGTGAATTTTGTTTTCACGAATAAGGTTGCCCACGGCAAAATTATTAAAAAGCACTTCGCAAGCGGGCACCATGCCTCCTTTGCTCGATAAAATCAGCCGCTGGGAAACAATTCCCAAAAGCGAAGAAGAAAGCTGGGCGCGGATTTGCGCCTGCTGCTCGGCCGGGAACGAATCAACGATGCGGTGGATGCTCTGCGAAGCCGAATTCGTGTGCAATGTCGCAAATACCAAATGGCCCGTTTCCGCGGCGGTCAACGCCGTGGAAATCGTTTCCACATCGCGCATTTCACCGATCATAATCACATCCGGATCCTGACGGAAAACCGACCGCAACGCCATTGAAAACGAATAGGTGTCGGAATTCAGTTCTCTTTGCTCGATCACGGAAGCATCCGGAGTAAACAAGTATTCGATCGGATCCTCGATGGTAATTATATGATCGCAGCGCGAATGGTTGATCGCGTCGATAAATGCCGCCAATGTGGTGGACTTGCCGTGCGATGCCGGGCCGGTAATAAGAACAAAACCCTGTTCCGCTTCAACGAATTTTTGCAAAACCGGCGGCAAATTAAGTTCTTTCAATGTGCGTATTTTGGTCGGAATCAACCGCAAAGCGCACGATATGCATCCTTTCTGGAAAAAAATATTGGTACGGAAACGCTCTTTGCCCTGAAATGCGTAGGAAAAATCAATTTCTTTGAACTTCAAAAATTGGTTCTGCTGTTCGGGAGTCATCATGGCAAACGCCAGCCCCTGGCTGTCGCGCGGCGAAAGATTGGGTTCTTTTGGAATCGCCCACAACTCGCCGTTGATGCGGATGATAGGAGGATATCCGGACGACATATGAAGATCGGACGCTTCTTTTTGCACCGTAACCGCGAGAAATTTTTCAAGTAATTGGGAATAATCCATGTTTCAAATTAAAAATGTAAATATCAAAATGTAAAATTTTGATGACATATATTTTTCCTAAATTTTGATTTTTGATTTTTGCATTTTAATTTATTTTCAATGTTTTGTTTATCTCTTCCGCGATTTCGCTGGGAGTAAAATGCGCCTTGATCATAAAACCGTCGGCTCCAAGATCCAATCCTTTCTTAATCTCCTCTTTTTGCCCGAGGTTGGATAAAATAATTATTTTCAAACGATTAAGATCGGAGTTCGGGTTTTTTTGCCGCATTTCCCTGACGCGCGCCATTACTTCCCATCCGTCCAGTTGCGGCAGCACGATATCGAGCAGCATCAAATCATAATTTTTGGCATTCAGCTTTTGCAAACACTCCTCTCCGGTCATCGCCGAATCTACATCAAATCCGCCTTGTTTCAATTTGGTATTGTAGATATCGGACAAAAACGGATCGTCTTCAACGACAAGAATTTTTTTCTCTTCGTTATTTTTTTCGTTAATTTTCATCGGCATATTTTTATTTGCGGCTAACCAATTAATTAAGTATAGCGCATTCGGCAAAACAATGGAAAGAAAAATTCGACATTACGATTTGGGTTCGATCACTACCGCCGCCGCGTCTTCTTCGGTCGCTTTCAAAACCTCTTCAATCGTGGTCACTCCCCTTAAAACCTTTAAAATCCCGTCCTGGCGCATCGTTGTCATCCCCTGGCGTTTTCCTTCCGCGCTAAGCGCGGTTCCGGAAAGGTCTTTTAGTATGATTTCGCCCAGTTCCGGAGTCATTTCCAGCGTTTCAAAAATACCAACCCGGCCCGAAAATCCCTGCCGATTGCACTTGGGACAGCCAACCGGCTCCCAAATATAGATCGGATCCCCCAACTCGACATTAACCCGCGACGCGGCCGGAATATCCTTGAACTCATCGATAATTTTTTCTTTTAAAAACCCTTTTGCTTCAACTTTTTTCTTGCAATCCGGACAAAGCCGCCGCACCAGACGCTGGGCCAGCGCCAGAGTAAGGGTCGAAGGAATTAAATATGATTGCACTTTCAAATCGACGAGGCGCGGCACCACGCCCAGCGAATCATTGGTGTGAAGCGTTGACAGCACCAAATGGCCGGTCAATGCCGAATGAATCGTTAAAAGCGCGGTTTCTTCGTCGCGGATTTCACCAACCATAATCACATCCGGATCCTGGCGCAAGATACTGCGCAACCCCGAAGCAAAATCAAAACCGATTTCCGGCCGGACTTGCGACTGATTCACGCCATCGCAAAAATACTCCACCGGATCCTCCAAGCTAATGATATTGATCTTATCGCTGTTGACTTCCTGCAAAACCGCGTAAAGAGTCGTACTCTTGCCCGATCCGGTGGGGCCGGTAACCAGAATCAAGCCAAACGGTTCATCAATCGCCTTTCTGACCAGTTCAAGATTCCTCCCGTCAAGCCCCAAATCTTCGAATGTTTTGTATCCGGCATCCGGATCAAGGATTCTCATTACCACTTTTTCCCCCAAAGCCGTGGGCAGCGTGGACACGCGGAAATCGATATTCTTGGAATCGATCTTCATTGAAAAACGGCCGTCCTGCGGCACGCGATTCTCATCGATCTTCATATTCGACATTATTTTGATGCGCGCCAGCACCGCGTTGGCAATGTTCAACGGTAAAAATATCGAAGAATAAAGCTCGCCCATCACCCGGAAACGCACCCGCAATTTGGTGCGGCTGGGTTCGATATGAATATCCGACGCCGCTCCGTCAAGCGCGTTGCGCAAAATAACATTCACGATTTTGGCGATCGGCGCGTCCTCAACATTCGACATCGTTTCAAACTGCGGACGACGCGAAGTGTCCGTTCCGGTCTCTTCCTCTTCCCTGAATTCTTCCAGCGCTTTGCCGACTTCTTTTTTTAAATCGCGGTATTTTCCCAAAAGGGCATTGAATATTTTGGGCGTTATCAAAACCACCTGATAGACAAAATCATTTTTCCGCGCCAGAAATTTGAGCGCTTCCTGCGCCTTCAGGTCTTCGGGATAAACCATACCGACGATAACCTCTGATTTTTTTTCGCCCAAAGGTATCATCCGGTAAAATTTGGCGGTTTCCTCGGGAATGGTTTGCAACACCTCCAAAGAAAGATCCTCGGGCGGACTGGAAACAAAAGGCATGCCCAAAACCTGGCTTTTCACTTCGAACAGCTTTCCCTCTTCGATCAATCCGCGCGCCAGCAACAATTCTTCTTCGGTTTTGGCGGGATTACTTCTTAAATCCGTTTCAATCGCGACCGCTTGATCCTGGGTGATTATTTTACCGACAATAAGTTGTTTGGTTAAAAATGACATTTTCCGACTCAAAAATAAATTGGGTTCTTGCGTCGGGGTATTAACCCCGCTGCAACCAGAGGATGTTTCCTCTGGACTCCTCATTCTTTTTGTTCCCCGCAGCAAGCTGACGGGGTATAAAAAGAATTAAACTGAATTCGCGGTTTCTTTATCGCGAATCCGTTATGGCGCGATATTCGCGGCCGGTTGATTCTCAAGAACCAATGTGCTTGTCGCCGATTGAGCCTTGTTTTTTACGAAAGGATTGTCCCGAACGGCCGGCGCGACGGCCGGCGGTATTTCGGGAAACAACTCCAGCGCGGTAAGCCGCGGATCGTCCAATGTCTCGGTTCTGATTTGAATCATATTCTCCGCCGGAACCAAATTAACGATTGGCGGTTCCTGAATCGCTTTCCACGCAAAGAATCCCGCCGCGAGCAAAAATACCGCGATTGCCGCGACGATTGCGATATTTCTGACAGTATTGTTTTTTTCTTCAAAAGTAATTGCCATATTAAGTAATGGTTATTGGTTGAAAAATTTTAAGAAAATACGAACCTTAAGGCTGATCGTAATAATTGACTTTCATTTCCACCGTATATTCGAGAACCTCGCCGGTTTCCCCGGATTCGCCCGCATTAAACCGCGGCTCTTCCAAAGATGATTCTTTGGCCGTACTCACGCCAACCGAACTCACCTTGACCATGCGGCTGGAATTTTCAATCCGGAACAAAAAATCCTTGAAATTGGCATAGCTCCCCGAAAGCGCCACCGAAACGCCGTAATCGCGCAAAAGATAAACGGATGGCGCGGTTTCTTCAATCGCGGCTTCTCCATACAACGACATGCTGTCGCCCGAAGTTTTGTTCTGCCCTGAATAATCAATACTCTTCAATACCAACCCCGACTGCATCGCGGTCGCCTGCGCAAAATTCATGAACGCCGGCACATCGGGATTAACCGGCAAAGCCGTCCCCATTTTTTTCAAACCGTCCGAATGCCGATCCAAATCGTTCGACATTTTTTCCAGACTGGCAAAATAGTCTTGACGGTTTTGGATTTCAACATTTTTCTGCTCCAATCTCTGCTTAACGCTTTGCAATTCGCCGAATTTGGGCAAAACCATAAAATACCCCAAGGCCAAAGCGATAACAATAACTACAAACGCTTCCAAATAATTTCTTGACATATGAAATATATTATATATTTAATGTATTTTTTATTGCCGCTGCGCGGCAAAACCAACTTTTTGAAAAGAAAATTCAAGCCGGTCACTTGGAAACGGCCATACCCGAAGCGACTTCAAAGCTTACATCAAAATCGATACCCCCTTCTTTATTGATATCGACTTTTCCGAGATTTGCTTTTTTGATGTTATTTTTGGAATTTTCAAACAACATCATTTGCTGCCCCAGCGCTTGAAAATTATCCGCGTGGCCCGAAAGACCGGCAGTCATCTTGTCCAAGTCAAGCTTACAATCGGAAAAATATACTTCCGGCAGAACCGCGCTTTCAAGTTTGTTGAAAAACCCGGTGCTGATTTTCCGATCGGCCAAAATCTTGGAAAAATCATCCAACTTCTGCCGAACAAGCAATATCCGGTCTTCCAGTTTTTTCTGTTCCTCGGTTTTTATTCTGGCGGCTTGAACGCTGGCTTCGGCAAGCTCTCCTTCTTTTTGGGTTATCAGATGACCCAAGTAAAAAAATCCGCCGACAACCGCCGCGAGTAGCAACAGTGAAATGTAAAATACCGCGTTCTCCAAGGAAAATACTGATTTTTTTTTATTTGGTATATCCATATTTTTAAAAATAATTTATAAAAAATTAATTGTGCAAAACCGCCATAAATCGGAACCGGCCAAAAATCGGCCGCGAATGCCAAATTATTTTTTGCGCCGTTTGGAGAATTCCAATCCCCGTTGGGCCATCCCGACCGCAATCGCGTAAACCGGACCGATATTCTTCAAATCTTTTTCAATTGCGGACGGATGTTCAATGTTTTTGAACGGATCGGCAATTTCAACCTCTTTCTTAAAATAATCGGCAAAAAAATCTTTTATTTCCATGTTCGCGCCGATACCTCCCGAAAGTATTATTTTAACAACTTCGGAGTTGGAATATCTCCGGTAACCGCCGAACATTGTTTCAATTTCCCGAAAAATCGGCAACAGCGCGTCGCGAAAGTCGGCCTTAACCCTTTCCCTGGTTTTCGGTTCGATCATGGAAATCATTTTCAATCCGTAGGTTTCTTTGATTTTTATCGCAATTTCATGGCTCACCGGCAGGCGCCGCACAAGCTCATCGGTCAGATAACTGCTCCCCCGGTCAAAACTGTGGGAATATCTCAATATTTGCTTCTCAACCAAACTACAAACCGTGCTTTGAGAGCCGATATCAATGAGGCAAACGCAACGCTCTTCTTTTTTGGGAACCAAAGCTTGGGCCAAGCCGAACATCTCCGCTTCCATCAACACCACTTCCAACTTTGCCTTTGCGGCGATTTCGCGGTATTGGGCGATGATTTCATTGGGTATGGCCGCCACGGTAACTTCCAGTTTCTCGGATGACCCCGGTACGCCTCCGACCAGCTGCCAATCAATATTCACGCTCTCCACCGGCAAAGGAATGTGCTGGCGCGCTTCATACATCACCGCCTCGGGAAGTTCCTTTTTGGTCATCGGCGGCAAACAAAAAGCGGTGAAAAAAGTTGAAAAATCCGGAATGGAAAAAGCGCATTGCCGCGTGTGTATCTTGGCGGCGGCCGATACGGCCTGAATCATTTCCGCGATTTCGCCGGTGGAAAAAACCGACACCGCTCTCTTTGACAGTTTGGGAATGTCGCTTTCGATCTGATCAATGTCTATCTGGCCGTAATTGGATAAACCAAACACCTGGCCGGATTTCTCAAGTTCCACCAACCTGATCGACGAAGTGCCGATATCGATGCCTAAAAATTTTTTCGCGAAAAGTTTTGGCAACACGGAAAAAATTTAAAAATTAAATATCTGCACCCCGCGCGCATCCCGCAATGGCGGGAAAAATGAAAAATCCGATTAAAAAATTTTATATTTTAAAATGCGACGCGCATTTTGATTTTCCATTTCGAATTACATATTATAATTATATCATATACCCAAATGCAAAACAAAAGAAACAGTCTGTGGAAAAACATCGGCGGGCAAGCCAAAGAAATACTTTTTCCGGCGCGTTGTTTTATCTGCAAAAAATACGGCAACCTTCTTTGCGCCGATTGCCAAACAATGCTTGATATTTCCCGCGTCCATCGGCCCGACCGGAACCATAAATATCTGGCCGATGTCTTCGCGGCCTGCAGTTATGAAAACAAATATGTCCAAAAAATGATCCGCGGATTGAAATACGAACCCTTCCTCAAAGAACTGGCGCGGCCGCTGGCCGAATTGATCGCCGACCATTTCAAGCTCGCTGAACAAAATTTTAATTTTCGCGAATTTGTTATCGTCCCCGTGCCGCTGGCCGAAAAGAGATTGCGCTGGCGCGGATTCAACCAAGCCGATATTATCGCCCGCGAACTTGGACGCCTCTTGGATGTTCCGGCCGCGACAAACTGCCTGGCAAGAATCGCCGAAACAAAAAACCAAGCCGATCTGGGACAAGTCGAACGCCTGACAAATATAAAAGGAGCGTTTGCTTGCGCGAATAATGCTCCTTTTAAAAATAAACCGGTATTTATCGTTGATGATGTGGTCACGACCGGAGCGACAATCAACGAATGCGCCCGCGTCCTATCCCGCGCGGGCGCGGCGAAAGTCATCGGCGTTGCTATCGCGCGTCCCGAGGGGTAACCGGCGGGCGGCCAAGCGCGCCCTCCTTTTGCAACCGCCTTATCTTTGCTTTCGCGCCGCGGTTGTAACCGCCGATTTTGCCGTCGGATCGGACAACCCGGTGGCAGGGAACCGCTGGATCATAATTGGCATGCAAAATATTTCCCACCGCCCGGCAAGCCAAAGGACTTCCCGCCATTTCGGCCACTTGTTTATAGCTCAATGTCCTACCCCGGGGAATTTTTTTAACCGCCGCGAAAACTTTTTGTTTAAATGTCATATTATACGCAGTTGAATTTTCCCGCAAAGGTCTAACCCTCGCTAATGCGAGGGTTAGACCTTTGCTTTGCGCGTATTTAATGCCAACTGCGCAATTCTTGTTTAAATTAAATTTTAACCACCGTAATTTCCGGATTGTGCAACGCTTTTTTGGAGTATTGCAATATGTATTTTTTCCCTGCCGCCTTGATTTCATCTTGGCATGCCGCCGCACCGAAATTGCGCGCCAGCACGATGGGGCCGGGAAAGTTTTGCGGCTCGAACAAAAAATCGCCGAACTTTATTAAACCTTTTAACGCGGCGCAATCGGTTTGATTGCGCGCCACCGCGAACAAAACATCGCCTTCCCAGATGGGACGGCAATTTTGCAAAACTTTCGCGTCCGAGCCGTCAAAACCGGGTTTTATCGAAATAAGTTTTCTCAATCTTTGGCGGTAATCGGTTTCGGTCAAAATACAACCGCCCCCGGGCTGGGGAATATCAATGATGCCGAATTGTTTGGCTATCTCCATTTGCGGCCGGCGCGACCGGCCGGAAATATCGTACAATCTGCCGCGATCGACAAGGCCGTTTGTTTCCGGCGCGGTTTCCGGCAAAAGTTTGGCCGACAACGGCCGCAACAAAATTCCGGACAAACCCGATTCCCGCTCCACGGTAACCAATGATTGCCTGTTCTGCGACATCGGCCGCTCACCCAGCACTTCGCCCGTGGCCACGAAATCAAATCCTTCTTTGTCCATTATCGCCTTGGCGGTTTTTAACATCAGCAAATGGCAATCAATACACGGATTGATCGCGCCCCCGTATCCGTGCACCGGATTTCTCACGACTTCCAAATGCGGCACAGAAATATCTTCCACCCGCAAGCGCATACCAATCGCAAACGCCGCTTTTTGCGCGTTCATAGACGAAAAAAAATAGCTGATAAAGCATATCGGTGCAACTTCCGTCCCCTGCGCTTCCAAAATTTTCACGGCCAGTATTGAATCCAATCCGCCCGAAAACAGCGCCAGCGCTTTTGCCTTTTTCATATTTTTTTTAATTTTTCTAAAAAATCATTCGCGCTTTTCAAAACCGTTTTGGCATTGCCAAACGACAACGCCGCGTATGCTTCATCATAAGGCCGCCAGGCGAAATCATTGTGCTCATCGGACAAAACAATGTCTTTTGAAAATGTTTGCGCCAAGCGGAAATTAACGATCTTGAAAATCTTTTGATCTTCAAAGGTAAAAAAATATTCCATTTTTTGCGAAAAACCCGGGACAAATTCCAAGTCGCGCAATCCTGTTTCTTCCTCGGCTTCGCGTATTATCGTTTCCAATTCGCTTTCCCCTGCTTCCACATGGCCCTTCACGAAATCCCAATAATCCCGGCCCGAACGGTGGCAAACCGCCGGATAACGCAAAAGCAGGAATCTACTAATCCCGTTATCATCGCGAAAGATTATCGCCCCGGCTGATTTTTCAAATTTCATAATTTCCTTTGAATTACGGAACGCTTTGCATCTTGGGACTTAACCTTTTCATAATTGCAAAGGTTAGGCTCCTTCAAAGCGTTTGAATTAAATGGTTTTACAATTCAAGACAATTTCGCAAATTTAAAATCATAACGCGCTCCCTGCCGTTTAATTTACTCTTTTTCGGTTTCTTTTCAAGATTTTCTTTGCTTCCGGCCACGGCAAGACATTAACAATATCGCTCGCCGCCGCCCAGCCGCGCCGCGCCTGCGCGATCCCGAATCCGGCAAACTGCAAATGGGAAACATCGTGGCTGTCGGTATTGATTGCCATTTTCACTCCGCGCGCCGCGGCAATGCGGATATGCCGGTCATTTAGATCCAGACGGTCCGGATGGGAATTTATTTCCAAAATCGTGCCGGTCGCCGCCGCGGCGGCGCAGATCGCGTCAAAATCCATTTCGCACTCCGGCCGTTTTTTGAGCAATCTTCCGGTGGGATGCGAGATAATATCAACCCAATGATTCTCCATCGCGCGAATGATCCGCGCCGTCATTTCTTTGCGTTCCATTTTCAAACTTGAATGAACTCCAGCAATGGCAAAATCAAGCTCGGCCAACGATTCGTCGGAGATATCAATCGTTCCATCGGCCATAATGTTAGCCTCGCATCCCTTCAAAACAAGAATGCCGGTGTTTTTCTTATTGAGCGCACCAATCGCGAGATTGCGCCGCGCCAGCGCCGTTTCATCCAGTCCGTTTTCAATTCTTAAAAATTTCGTGTGATCGGCAATGCCGACATATTCATAGCCCATCATCCGCGCGGCGGCAGCAATTTCTTCGATGGAATCACCGCCGCCATTCCAATCCGAATGGCAATGCAAATCGCCGCGCAAATCGCAATCGCCGATTAAATCGGGCAAATTATAATTTTGAGCGGCCTCAATCTCGCCATGGTTTTCCCGCAATTCCGGACAAATCCATTCCAACCCTAATTTTTGATAAATCTCTTTTTCGTTTTCGCCGGCGATCATTTCCGCGCCGCGAAATAACCCGTATTCGGAAAGCTTGAATCCTTTTTCTTTGGCAATGCGCCGCAAGGCAATATTATGGTCCTTGGAGCCGGTAAAATACTGCCATGCCGCGCCGAAAGATTCCGGCGGCACCAAACGCAGGTCCATATCAAAACCATACCTTGTTCTCGCCGACGACTTCGTCGCCCCTTTGGCCCAGATTTTTTCAATTTCGGGCAAGGCGGTGAAAAAATCCATAATTTTGGCCGCGTCGGCGCCCGGCTTTGTCGCGGCCAAAAGATCAATATCGCCAATGGTTTCCTTGCGCCGGCGCAGCGATCCGGCAATTTCCACCCGCGCCAAACCGCCGTGTTTTTCCAGAATATCTTTGACTGCCAATGCCCGCGGCAAAATTTGATCCAGCAAAAAACGGCCGCCGGACGATTTGCGGAATTCAACCCCCTGCAATATATTGGCTTGGGACTTTTCGCCAAACCCGAACAGCGGCGCGATTTTTCCGGCGCGCGCCGCGGTTTCCAAATCCGCCAAATTTTTCACGCCCAGTTTTTCATATAAAACCTTGGCTTTTTTAAAGCCCAGCCCCTCCACCGCGGCGATTTCACTCAAATCCGCGGGAAGGCGGCGCTTTTGCGCCTCGTAATAATCAATCCCGCCCTTTAAGATATATTCTTCTATTTTCGCGCCGATGCTAGCGCCAACTCCCGGAATTTCTTCAATCGCCTTCAAACCGCCGCGCCGATAAATTTCGGCAACATCATCTTTCAAACCGGCCAGAGCGCGGGCGGCCTTGCGATAAGAAAACGGCTTGAACGGCGTATTGTCGGCATCAAGCATATCGGCAATCTCATAAAAAATTTTAGCCAGCTGATTGTTTGGCATCGAATTTATATTTTCTAAAGGAATTTCGCCTCCCGTGGTACGAACCCACGGGCGGCGACCAAAGGATGTATCCTTTGGAATCCTCATCCATCGGTTCCCCGGGCAAGCCCGGGGTCTACCTCTGGATAAAA
>JBARNX010000073.1:0-20824 GCA_049641805.1 Minisyncoccales bacterium | reverse complement strand
ATCCGATCGCGGCCATAACCGCCAAAACAATGATTGCAATTATAATTTTGATTTTATTCCCGCGCATATTACAAACCGCCAACAAAATTATTTCATTTTATCAACCTAAATAAAAAAATTCAAGTTTAAGTTTAACAAAAATCGCGCCTGTGCAATCCTGCATGGGCGCGGCCTTTGTTAAACTTTATTTTGCGAAACTACAACTTAGTTTTAATCACTCCGTCGATAATACCGTAGTCCTTGGCTTCCGCGGCCGTCAGATAATAATCCCGGTCGGTGTCATTGGTGATCTTCTCGATTTTTTGCCCCGTGTGCCGGGCGATAATGCCGTTAAGCACTTCTTTTATTTTTAATATCTGCCGGGCGTTAATCTCGATATCCGCGGCCACGCCTTCGGCGCCGCCGGCAACCTGGTGCAGCATAATCTCGGAATTAGGCAAAGCAAACCGCTTGCCCTTGGCGCCCGCGGCGAGCAGCACCGCACCCATTGACGCGGCCATACCCACGCAAGTTGTCGCCACCGGGCATTTGATGAATTGCATCGTGTCGTAAATCGCCAAACCCGCGGTCACCGATCCGCCCGGACTGTTGATATACAGTTGAATATCCTTTTTTTCGTCTTTCGACGCCAGAAAAAGAAATTGGGCGATAATCGAATTGGCCGCTGAATCGTTAACCGCGCCGCCCAAAAACACAATTCTTTCTTTGAGCAAACGCGAGTAAATATCATAGGCCCGTTCGCCATACTGGGTTTTTTCAATAACGGTAGGTATTAAATTCATAATTGAAACTGTAAAAATCAAAGATCAAAATGACAGTTCAAAATGTTAAAATGTTAAGATTTAGACACTTTACAATTTTACATTGTCATTTTCCATTTTGATTTTTCAATTTAACACTAACTATGATTTCTTGAAATAATTTTCGAGAAACTGGAAGGTTTTCTCGGTCTTGATATTTTCGCGATAATATTCCCTGATTTGCTCGTCAACGATCGGCTTGGCATCTCCATCGCCGTTCCCTTCCTTTCGCACCGCGGTTCCCGGCTCGGCGGCAACGGCTTCGTCGGCCAGAGCCTTAACCACCGCAGACTCCACTTCCCCGTCGCTGGCCGCGATATTCTCGCGCTTGGAAATTTCCTGCAAAATCAGATAATTTTTTATCTTCCGCTCATTGTCTTTGGCCATACCTTCCCGCAACTGGTCTTCGGTCTTGCCCAACTTTTTCAAGTATTCATCAAAATTCATATTCAGCACTTGAGGCGTTTTTTCTTTGAGCTGGCGCATCATTTTTTCGGTTTCCCGTTCAATCAAAATATCGGGAATGTCAATCGCGGTTTTCTGCGCCACCGCCTCAAGCACATCCTCGCGCAAATGCTCGCGCAAATGCCGCTCTTTCTCCGATTTCAACCGTTTGATATCCTCATCGGTCACTTTGGCTTCTTCCAATTTGAATCCCGCGGCAATCTGTTTGTAATTAGGCAATTCGGCGTGCGGATAAACCGCGACAACGGCTTTGTATTCCAAGGGATTGCCCTCGGCCAACTTGGTAATACTAACCTCCGGATAACCCAGCGGTTCCAGTTTGTTTTCAACGATCGCCGCCGGAAAAGTCGCCTCGATGGCCAAACTCGCGGCGCGATCCATAATTTTTGCCGCCCCCGTTCTGCTCTTCACCATTTCCTTGGGCGCGGCGCCCTTCCGAAAGCCGCTGATCTCCGCCTCTTTGGCGATTTCAGCCAAAGCTTTATCGAAAAATATCGCGAATTCTTCGGCGGGAACTTCAACCGCGATTTCAACTTTTGATTTGGGTAATTTTGTAACAATAATTTTATTCATTTTTTTGATCAATTGCGTTTCCGTTGCAAATTATTCCTTTTTCACTTTTCTTGGTTTCGCGGCTGTTCTTTTGGCCGGTTTCGCGGTTTTTTTCTCCTTTTTAACTTCCGGCGCGGATTTTTTGGTTTTTGTTCTCTTTGTTTCTTTATTCTTTTCTCCATCCTTCGCAGTTTCCAAGACCGCGGTTTCCGCCGATTCGTTTTTCTCTTCTGCCCGGTCGGCAATAGCAATTTCTTCGGCATCTTTCTCGGCCTGCGCCAACGCTTCGCTCAAATTCTCCGGGCTGCGAACATCTATCTTCCAGCCGGTCAGCTTGGCGGCCAAACGCACATTTTGGCCGTCTTTGCCGATCGCCAGCGATAATTGGTCGTCAGGCACCACTGCCAATGCTTTATTCTTGGGCAAAACCCTCACTTCCATAATCTTTGCCGGCGATAAAGCATTGATAATATATCTTTGCGGATCATCCGAATATTCAATAATGTCGATTTTTTCGCCACCCAATTCATTAATCACCGCGGTCACGCGCGTACCGCGCTGTCCCACCGCCGCGCCGATCGGATCAATTCCTTCCATCATTGACGCCACCGCGATCTTTGTCCGCGATCCGGCTTCCCGCGCGATTGATTTGACCAACACCTGCCCGGAACCGATCTCGGGAACTTCCAGTTCAAACAATTTGGAAACAAACTTCGGATAAGCGCGCGATAAAAAGATAATCGGCCCCTTGGAAGTTTGTTCCACTTTGAGCACAAACGCCTTCAGTCTCTGTCCGGGACGGTAAAATTCGCCCGGCACCTGCTCTTCGCGGTTCAAAACGCCCGTAGTCTTGCCAATATCCATAAACGCCGATCGGCCTTCGATTCTTTGCACCACGCCCGAAATTATTTCGCCCTCCTTAAGTTTGAAATCGGCGAAAATTGTTTCCTTTTCCGCCTCGCGAATTTTTTGGATGATTACCTGCTTGGCAGTCTGCGCCGCGATCCGGCCAAAATCTTGTTTTTCTTCCAATTGAATGATTATTTCTTCTCCGACGGCAATTCCGGGATTGTCCTTTTTTGCTTCATCGATCATAATATGTTTTTCCGGATTGAACTTCACTTTTTCCATT
The DNA here is from genome assembly GCA_049641805.1 of Minisyncoccales bacterium. GTDB lineage: Bacteria > Patescibacteriota > Minisyncoccia > Minisyncoccales > UBA5738 > UBA5738. Next base: position 17,875 of record JBARNX010000073.1, on the reverse strand, counting down.
GGCTCGCCGGCTTCGCCCGCCATAGCTCCTGCAGGAACGGCGGCGGGAGCCTTCGGTTCGACAGAGTTTTCGTTGGCATTTTTCATCTCCTCCAATTCCTCCTCGGAAAAGATCATCGAATCATCCATCACTGTTTTCACTTGCCAAAAATCCGCGTGGCCGGTTTTGGGATCGAGCTTGGCTTTAATTATCTGGCTTTTTTCACCGTATTCTTTTTTGTAAGCCGCCGCCAGCGCGGTCTCGATGCTTTCAATGATTTTCCCCGGCGCGAGGCCTTTCTCTTGCGACAGCTGGTTTACCGCCGACGCGAATGATTTTAAATCCATATTTCTTTCAATTTCAAAATCCAAATTCCAAATGTCAAATAAAGTTCCAATATCAAATGTCAAAATAAAATACGCGAATTTCAATTTGACATTTGATATTGGAATTTTGACATTTATTTGAAATTTGTCATTTGGATTTTGACATCTTTTAAAAAATAATTCCGATTTTCATCGGACTACATTTTAAGTATAACACCCCTTTAAACTTTGTCAAATCTTTTCACTTCCAACCCGCACAATTTTCCGGATTTATATAAAAAAGAGCGGCGCAATATGTTTTTTAAAAAAGTTTGCACGACCATGGATGGAGTTTCGGATCTGCCGCAAAACCCTATATAAGAAAATATCTACTGCGCCAACCGTAAGTAATATATGCCAACTGCCAAAAAGGTTACAGCTACGGCCCAGCGCGCGATCATTTCGATCTTTTGCATTGTTTGAAAAGCTTGGCCAAGCTTTTGCGCGCTAAAAGCGATCACGAAAGAAAAGACTATCACCGGCAGTCCGGTTCCCAGAGCGAACAAAGGCGGCAAAAGCAGGCCGCCGGAAGATTTAAGTACTAATGGAATGAGCGCGCCGAAGAACAGCACCGCACTGTATGGACAAAAGGCCAGAGCAAACAACGCACCCAGCAAAAACGCCCCCAAGCCTCCCTTATCCGCCAGCCAGAGTTTGATCTTTTCCAATTTTCCCCCGCCGGAAGGTAGTTTGATTTTAATAATATCGAGCATTGCCAAGCCCATAAATACCAACAACGGGCCAAACAGTTTCTCACCCCAGCCTTGGACGGATTTGGAAATTTGAAAAGCTGAAAGACCGTAATATATCAAAACGGCCAACAAGGTATAGCTGGCCGCGCGTCCCAAAGCATAATATGCGCCGTTAGCCAAAGTATTTTTTACAGTTTTCAGGTTCTTGGAAAGATAGGCGACCGCCGCAATATTGGTTGCCAATGGGCAGGGGCTGATCGAAGTTAAGATACCCAGCAAAAAAGCGGTGAGGGAGGGAATGGTATTGTTGTCTATTAAAGCGTTTAGAATATCCATTATTGCTTTCCCAGCAAGATGTTGATCTTGTTTGCCAGATAATTTTTGAAAGCAGTCGGGTCATTGGCCAAACGCCATACTTCCATATCCTCCTGGATGTTATCGCTTCCTTCCCTGATTGCGTTGATAAACAAAGATGAACCGCTGGCCTGAAATTTCTCGGCTAATTCTTTGTTTTGCGGTTCATCGACATTAATCTCCCGGAATACCACTTTGCCGCTTAAAACTTCCGGGCCGAATTTTTCTTCAACGGTTTGGCCGCTTAACCTGCCAATAGCAATGCAAGTGGTGCATCTTTGCGTGCGGTGAAACAGGAAAACTTCAACTTTTTGGGCGGGCGTAACCGCAATCGACATATTGCTGGTGTCTTTTTGGGGGGTAGACGCAAAATCCAATCTTGCCGATTGTTCGCTGGCCGCGTCTTTTTTAGGCATTGCCGATAACAACCCCAAAATTCCAGCGATAACCAAGATTATTAAATAAATATAGATTGCTTTTTTCATTTTTCGTTTTTAAAGCTGAACCCAATTAAAGAAATAGCCGATGGCCATAATACCGATGGTGGTAACAACCGCAAAAGCCGACAGCAATTTCCAATTCATCGCTTTTTTAAGTATCAAAAGGCCGGGAATGGATAATGTAACGGTGGCGGTCATAAAAGCAAGCGAAGTGCCAAGCGGCACGCCTTTTTGCGTCAAAGCCTCAACTACCGGAATCACGCTTACCGAATTGGCGTAAAGCGGCAAACCAAGGATCGTCGCCAAAGGCACCGCCCACCATTGCCGAACCGCCAAGCTGTTTTCCACAAAATCCCGCGGAATGAAACCGTGGATCAGCGCGCCGATGCCAACACCCAGCAAAACATAGGGAAAAATACTTTTTGAGATACCTATTCCGTCCCGCCACCAGATTAAAAGCTTTTTTTTAATCGGTATTGATTGGCCGCCGTTTTCTTCTATCGCCTGCTTTTGAGTTTTGAACTTAAGAAACGCGGGGTTCACATTTTTGTCCATGCGCAATTGCTGAATCGCCATTCCGGCCAAAACGCTTACAATTATGCCCAGAGCGTTATACATCAATGCCATTTTCAGCCCGAAAATGGATGGAAAGAGAAAAAGCGAGGCTTCGTTTACCAATGGCGAAGCGATCAAAAAAGCAAAGGTAACGCCCAAAGGTATGCCCGCGCCCACAAAACCGATAAATAACGGAATGGAAGAGCAGGAGCAAAACGGCGTAATCGTTCCCAACAAGGCGGCCAGCAAATAATCAAAGCCATACCACTTGCGGCGGGATAGAATATCCCTGACTTTTTCCACCGGGAAATAGTAGCGCACTATGGCCATCAAGTAATTGATAGCCACCAAAAGCAGGCCAATCTTTATAATATCGTAAATGAAAAAGTTTAAAGCCTTGGCCCAATATTCATTGGTTACGCCAAGCCAGTTATTCACCGCCAGGTCGGCAAACGCTTGAATGAAATAGAAAATATCCATAAACCGTCAGATCAAAGACAGCCGCAATCGCCGCCGCACGGACAGCAATCGGATTGATTATCGCCGTTATTTGCCTTGCTTAATGCTTCCTTGACCTTTTTCAAATCCGCCTGGCCGGAAAGCACGGCTTTGCCGTTTACCGCCAGCACCGGAAGTTGCATTACGCCCATTCCCAGAGCCTTTTGAATATCGTTGGAATATTCGATTTCAACATTGATATCCAATTCTTGGGCCGCGGCGATTGCCAATTCGTGCAATTTCTTGCAGTTGGCACAGCCGGAGCCGACGACTTCAATCTTGGTAATTTTGTTTTCCATGGTTTTTAAATTATTGCCTTGTTTAACGGCCGCAATGAACTCCTTTTGATCGCTTCTTTTGAGATTGCCAAAATACAGGAGATGTTTTTTTGCGATTCAAAGCAATTTAAGCACGGCTTTGGTCACGCGGCGGCCTTTTTGGGTTAGCGAATAATGAATCCAAACTCCCTCTTTGCGGCCGCAAATCAAGCCTGCCTTTTTCAGCTTATTCAAATGGTGCGATACCAGGTTTTGAGGCAAATCAAGGTGTTTTATAATCTGACAGGCACAGCGTTCGCCGCTTTGGAGGAGACAAAGAATTTTTAGCCGATTTTCTTCGGCCAGCAATTTTAAAATGACCGCGACACCGGCGGTCTCTTTTGTTTTCTTTTTGCCTTTGCGGCACTTGGGAGTTTCCATATATCAATCTACATTGATATTCTATCCCCTCCAAGATATTTGTCAAACCAAAAACGCGGAACCGCAATTCAATTCCGGTGACTCTTTTGCGAACGCCGCCCCTCGGAGACGATCCGGAGAGGAGCAAGCAAAGCCTTATCAAAAATAATTCCATGTCCGGCAAAATGCCGGAATGTGGAATCGTGGTGCCGAGTCCCGGAATCGAACCGAGATTTGATGATTTTCAGTCATCCGCCGTGACCGACTTGGCTAACTCGGCAATAAATAGCGATAAGCGATGAGTATCAAGCTAATAAGGAAAGCAACTCAAACAGGTTATTCATATCAAAAAATACCGGTTTTGTCCATTCGCCACGACCATCCTAGCGAATGTCGAGGCCAATCCTCGGCTTGTAAGAGGTTCGACCTCGACATTCGCGCCATCCAACACCGCGAATTTGTGAAGAATTGACCTCCCAAAAGCTAAGGTCAAATTTCCACAAATTCGCTTTTGGCAATGCTTAATCGTTGGTTATTCGCAACCATTTTTTCTTAAGGTCAATAAATGTTTCGTTTTTTATGCTTTCCCGGATTTTTTCCATCAGGCGGAGCATAAACCATAAATTATGAATCGTCGCCAGGCGGAAATAGGAAAGCTCGCGCGCTTCGTGCAAGTGGCGCAAATAGGCACGGGAATAGTTCTCGCAGATAGGACATTGGCACGCCGGATCAATCGGCTCGCTGTCTTCTTTGAATTCTGACCGGGAAATGTTTATGCGGAATTTGTTGGCCAAACTGCCGCCCGATTCGGGCCCGCCTTTCGAGCGAGGCTCGCCATTCGGCGGCAAGAGAAACAAACAGCCGCGCCGCGCGTTGCGCGTAGCCGCCACGCAATCAAAAGTATCAATACCTTGTTCCACGGATTCGAAAATATCATCAATCTCGCCAATCCCCAAAAGATGGCGCGGCCGCCCCACAGCCGCGGGGCGAGCCTCGCCTGAATGGGCGGGCCGGGCATCCAGTTGCGGAATCACCCAATCAATGATCTCGTGCATATCCGCTTTTGTTTTTCCCAGCGACCCGCCGATGGCAATACCGTCAAACGGCAAATCATTGATGAATTTTGCGCTAATATCGCGCAAATCCTTAAAATAACCGCCTTGGATTATGCCGTACAGCGCCTGATCTTTATTGTGGTATTTCAACGACTGTTTTGCCCAATTATGGGTCCGCTCCATGGCAACTTTGGTATAATCATAATCCGACAGCGGCGAGGTACATTCGTCAAACGCCATAATAATGTCGCTGTTCAAATTCGATTGTATTTCCATCGATTTTTTGGCGTCAAAAAAATGCCTTGACCCGTCGTAAATCGACCGAAACTCAATCCCTTTGTTGGAAATTTTTGTCAAATTTTTACCCTTGGGTAAATCCTGTTGAGGTTTGACCTCAACAGTCCCTAAATCCGGCAGGAGTCTTGCTCCTGCCGCTGGCTCTGCTTCGCCGGGGAAAAAGTTTCCGATTTTGCCAATGTTATGCTCGCGCGCCAACCCCAGAGAAAATGCCTGAAAGCCGCCGGAATCGGAAAACAGCGGTTTGGAAAAATTCATGAACTTATGGGCTCCGCCCAGTTTCTTGATCAGTTCATCACCCGGTTTCAAGTGCAGATGATAGGTGTTTACCAGCGCGCACTGCGCACCCAGCATTTCCAAATCCGCCGAATCAAGCGACCGTACCGACGCCAAAGTCCCGACCGGCACAAAATGCGGCGTTTCAATATCTCCCCGGCGCGTATGAACCACCCCCGCTCGCGCCCGCGAATTTTTATCCTGTTTTATTATTTCAAATCTAAACTCCGCCATATTACCAAACTGCACGGGTCGCCCCGTGCATTTCAACTATAAACTATTTACTATCGACTATAGACTAAATTTTGCATCGCAAAATTTGTGGACCCGGCGAGAATCGAACTCGCGTTTCGGCAATGCGAATGCCGCGTGGTACCACTGTACTACGGGCCCAAATGCGCGCTTACGCGCAATTTCCAATTTTTCTCGCCGCAGCGAGATCGCGCGAAGCGGGACAATTTCCAAAAAATACAAACTCGGAACAATTTTACAAAAACTTTTTCAATTCTTTAAGGCCGGATATTTTAATGATTTCCGAGTCGTCCGATTTGCCGTATTTTCCATTCCGGTCAAGCAAAATCGCTTTTACCCCGATGGCCCGCGCCGGCATTATATCGTTTTCCAAACTGTCGCCCACCATCGCCGCTTCTTCGGGATCGGCTTTCATTTTTTCCAACACCGCCAGAAACGCTTTCAAATCCGGTTTTCGCGCGCCGCCGATATCGGGCGAAAAAATTTCAAAATGCCGCAGTTGGGGAATCCCCGCAATCGCGAATTTGGCGCTTGAAGTCAAAATCGCCTTGTCTTGAGGGATATCCAACGCTTCTTTGGCATCGCCAAACAGCTTGCAAGCCAATTTTTTTTCCAGGAACGCGGCCAGTGTTTCGCGCCGGTCTTGTTCTAAAACAATACCCAGCTTTTGAATGATCTTGTCGGCGATTCCCTGCCAGCTTTCGGCGCGCGAAAAATAGTCCGGCAAAACTTCGGACAGTTTCGCGACAACCTTTTCTTCGTCAACCGACAAATTGAATTCTTTCAGCTTTTCAAACACCCGCCGATGCTCGGCGGGATCATAATAACCCAAAGTGCCGAAAAAATCAAAAATAACAAGCTTTATCATTAATTTCACTTTAGCACATCACCACGATACCAGAAAACAGACTTCAAGGCAAGCTATCCATCCAAGCAAATCATTAAAAACTCTTCAATATCAAAAACGCGATCGCGCCGATCAAAGCCGCGCCGGGAATGGTAAACAGCCATGCCCAGACAATGTTAAACGCCACATTCCAGCGCACCGCGCTTATCCGATGGGCGGCGCCCACGCCCGAAATCGCTCCGGTGATCACATGGGTGGTACTCACCGGCACGCCCAAATGCGTGGCCCAAAAAATACTGATGGCGCTGGCGCTTTCGGCGCACACCCCGTCAATGGGTTTTAACTTGGTAATTTTGGTTCCCATGGTCCGCACAATACGCCAACCGCCGCTCAATGTCCCCAAAGCGATCGCGGCGTGCGCGCTCAAAACCACCCAAAGAGGAATGTCCAAACCCTGGACAAATCCGCCCACGAAAAGCAGGCCGGTGATGATTCCCATGGTTTTCTGGGCGTCGTTGCCGCCATGGCCCAAACTGTAAAGCGCGGCGGAAAACAGCTGCAATATCCGAGACCATTTGCTCACGCTGACCGGCGAATGCTTGTACGCGATCCACGACGAAAGCACCTTGAAAAAATAACCCAGCGCCAAACCGATGGCCGGCGCCATAATTATGAACAACAAAGTCTTTGTCCAGCCGCCCGGAATAATCGCTCCAATTCCGGCGTTAGCCACCGCCGCGCCCGCGTAGGCGCCGATCAAAGCGTGCGACGAACTGGTGGGAAGACCCTTCAACCATGTGAAAATATTCCATCCGATCGCGCCAAGCAAACCGCAAAAGATCACCTGCGGGGTCACGGTTTTAATATCGATCATCCCCGAACCGATCGTTTTTGCCACGGCCGTGCCAAAAATCGCGAACGCGATGAAATTGAAAAGTGCCGCCCAGAAGACGGCCAGTTTGGGCGGCAATACCCTCGTTGACACGATCGTCGAAATCGAATTGGCGGCATCGTGCATGCCATTGGTAAAGTCAAACGCCAATGCCGTAAAAATGATAAAAACAATGAACGCGGTTTCCAACACCATTATGTTTAAACGGCCTTATGCCTTACTGGTTTTTTATCAGGATCGATTCGAACATATTACCCACATTTTCGCAACAGTCAATGGCGTTTTCCAGCGTTTCATATATTTCCTTGAGCTTAATCACTTCCATCAATTTGTCGCAAGAAACGCTTTGTATGCCCATCAATCCTCCCAAAGCCTTGCGATTAATATCGTCGCCCACATTTTCCAATTCGTTGAGACGCTCGCAACGCTTTTGCAATGACGGACCGAATTTCTTGATGTTCTTGAGCTCCTTCATCCCTTCGCTGATCTCGACCACCGCCCCGCTGATAACACCGATATATTCGGCAATCTCTTTTGGAAACGGCGGCTGAATGCGGTAAAGACCGATGCGGTTGACCGATCTTTCGATAAAATCCATTATATCGTCAAGGTTTTGCCGCAAAAGATCGATATCTTCTCCTTCCATGGGAGTAATGAAATTTTTCCTCAGATGATCCATCACCTCGTGGCCCACATTGTCCGCCTCAATTTCCAATTCTTTCAGCCGTAAAGAAATTTCATTCAATTTCTCCGGTTCTTCCAAAAGCTTTCTCAAAAGTTTCGCCGCCTCATCTATTTTTTCGGTTTGTTTTTCAAAAAGCTGATAAAAGACGCCGTCCTTGGGAAATAAATTAAACATAATCTTCCAAAAAAACCAGCCCTCGCGGGGCCGATTCAATAGTTAGGTCGATAAAAACGCCAATTGCGCTAATTTTATTGATTTTAGCCGTTAAAGTTTGCAATAATAATTTAGCCGCGATTTCTCCCATATTTATGAAAGTTTCCTTAGAATTTTTTCAATAATATCACCGCCTTGTTTTTGCCCACTTCCAGAATACCGCCTTCAATTTCCTTGTCAATCTGTTTTCCGCCAGTAATGATTTTCATCTTGCCGGGTTCTAAAACCGAAATCAACGGCACATGGCGCGGCAACACCGCAATCTGCCCTTCGCGCGTCGGCAAAATCAGTTCTTTCGCCTCGCCGGAAAATTCCATTCCTTTCGGAGTTATGATTTCAACCAACATTGTAATTAATTAAAAATGCAAATATCAAAAATCAAAATGACAGTGCAAAATGTTAAAATTGAGTAATTTTAAAATTTGCTCATTTTGTAATTTTACATTGTCATTTTTCATTTTAATTTTTCAACTTTTAATTATTTATAACTTCATCAATAGCGCCTCTCATATAGAAATCCGATTCGTTGCGGTCGTCAAATTCGCCGGAGATCAGCCTCTCAAACCCCTCAATGGTATCGGCCAGTTTGACATATTTGCCCGGCTTGCCGCTGAACGCCTCGGCAACAAAGAAAGGCTGCGATAAGAACTTTTGTATTTTGCGCGCGCGGCTCACCACCAGCTTGTCTTCATCGGCCAATTCTTCCACGCCCAAAATCGCGATAATATCCTGCAATTCCTTATAGCGCTGGAGAATCTGGGCCACGCCGGAAGCCACGCGATAATGCCGCTCGCCCACAATATGGGGATTTAATATCGATGAAGTGGTTACCAGAGGATCAACGGCCGGAAAAAGACCCAGCGAAGCTATCTGGCGGCTCAAAACAAGCGATGAATCCAAATGCGAAAAGATTGCCACTACGGCCGGGTCGGTATAGTCATCGGCCGGCACATAAACCGCCTGCATTGAAGTGATTGAACCATCTTTGTTTGAAGTAATACGCTCTTCGAGCGCGCCCATTTCCGTAAACAGCGTCGGCTGATAACCGGTCTGGGAAGGAATGCGGCCCATCAAAGCCGACACTTCGCAACCCGCGAGTACAAAACGAAACACATTATCAACAAAAAGCAAAACATCCTTTTTTTCTTCGTCGCGGAAATATTCCGAAGTCGCCACGGCCGAAAACGGCACGCGGAAACGCACGCCCGGCTGATCCGACATCTGGCCGAAGTACAGCACGGTATTATCCAAAGTTTTCGAATCTTTCATCTCAATATAGATGTCGTTGCCTTCGCGCGTCCGCTCGCCCACGCCGGCAAACACCGAAACACCCTTATGCACTTTGGCGATATTCCGGATAAGCTCTTGGATCAGTACCGTCTTGCCCACGCCCGCGCCGCCGAAAAGGCCGATCTTGCCGCCTTTCGGAATCGGACACAGAAGATCGATTGCCTTCACTCCGGTTTCCAAAATTTCCACTTCGCCTTTTTGCTGGGAGTAATTCGGGGCTTCCTTAAAAACAGAATAGCGTTTTTCGCTAACCACCGCACCCATCTCGTCAATCGGTTCGCCCAATACATTGAAGAGCCGGCCCAATGCCGCCTTTCCGGTCGGAACCGTGATCGGGCTCCCCGTATCCGTTACTTCCTCGCCGCGCCTCAACCCTTCGGTCGGACCCATAGCCAAACAGCGCACACCGCCGCCGCCCACATACTGCTGTACCTCCAGAATAAGATTTTTGCTGGTCACTTTCAACGCGTTGCCAAGCGACGGAAGTTTGTTTTCCTCGAATTCCACATCCACCACCGGACCGATTATTTGTATAATTTTTGCCATGTTGCAAATTAAAAATTTAAATATCAAAATTAAAAATTACAGTGCACAATTTAAAATTAAATAATTTAAAAAATTAACCATTTTAAATTTTTAAATTGTTATTTTCCATTTTGATTTTTACATTTTGATTTATCCTAAGACTTCTTTCGCCGAGGAAATTTCGCAGACCTCATTGGTAATCTGTTCCTGACGCGCCTTGTTGTAATCCAAAGTCAATTCGCTAACCCGCTCATGAGCATTGTCCGAAGCGTTGCGCATCGCCGTCATCCTTGCCGAATGCTCCGAAGCGTTGCTTTCCAGAATGCACTGGTAAATCAAATATTCCACCAGTTGAGGAATTATTTCCCGCACCAGCATTTGCGGCGACGGCTCGATCAAGGTTTCGGTGTCCATCGCTTCCTTATCGCTTTCCTGCGCGAATTCCTTAAGTTCATTCCATTCCAAGGGCAAAAGCTGCATTGACCGCGGCTTCTGGTTAAATGTGGAAATAAAGTCGGTCCACACAAGGTAAACCCGCTGGTATTTGTTTTCGATGTAGGATTTGATTATGAAATCGGAAACCGGTTTTATTTCCTCCAGCGATCCATAATCCCCGATACCTGTCATACTTTGCTCGAAATCCCGGTTGCGCTTCTTGAAAAAAGCCACTGCCTTCTTTCCTATCGGAAAAACCGCGACATCCGATTTTTTTTCAAGTTTTTCAATTTCAATTTGGGCAGTCTTTAAAATATTCTGGTTAAACGATCCGCAAAAACCCCGGTCGCTGGCGATCACCACCGCCAACGCCGTCCGCACTTTTCTTTTGCGCAGCGAAACATTGTCTCTCAATATCGGTTCCAGCCGGCGCACCAGCTGCCCCACCCTTTGGGCAAACGGCCGCGACAGCAAGGCGAATTTCTGGGATTTTTTCATTTTCAGCGCCGACAAAGTTTCAAGAGCGCTGGTCAACTTCCAGATATTGGAAACCGATTGGATTTTTAGGCGGATCTCCTTTAATTCCATAATAATTATTTACTTTCCGATTTTGTCTTCTTAACATTCCTGATCACTTCCTCAAGCTTGGCTTCGATGGCGGACTCAAGCTTTTCGGTTTCGCGAATAGTTTTCAAAATTTCAGGGGAATCATCCTCGATACGAGCAATCAAATCAATCTTAAATTGCGCCAACTGCTCAAGAGGCATATCATCCAAAAAACCTTTTACTCCCGCGAAAATGATCGCCGTTTCCTTTTCAAACGGCAACGGCTGCAAATCGGCCTGTTTCAAAAGTTCGCGCATGCGCTTGCCGCGTTCCAACATTTGTCGGGTCTGCGGATCAAGTTCTTCGGTAAATTCGGAAAACCTTTCCAATTCCTGAAATTGCGCCAAATCAAGTTTCAGAGTCCCGGCCACTTTCTTGGTTGCCGGCAACTGGGCGCTGGATCCCACGCGGGAAACCGAAGTACCCACATCGATCGCCGGACGCTGACCCTTGTAGAACAGCGCCGGACTCAGAAATATCTGGCCGTCGGTAATCGAAATGACATTGGTGGGAATATACCCGGAAATATCGCCTGCCTGCGTTTCCACAATCGGTAGCGCAGTCAGCGAACCGCCGCCTTTCGCCACAGACATCCGCGCCGCGCGCTCAAGCAAGCGCGAATGCAAATAGAAAATATCTCCCGGATATGCCTCCCTTCCCGGCGGCCGCCGCAACACCAAAGATATTTCGCGCCATGCCCAAGCCTGCTTGGTCAAATCATCATAAACCGCTATCGCATCATGACCGTTGTCGCGAAACCACTCGCCCATCGCGCAACCGGTGTAAGGCGCCAGATACAACAACGCCGCCGGATCGTCGGCAAATGCCGCGACCACAATCGTATATTCCATCGCGCCCGCATCTTCCAATATCTTCACCATCCGCTTAACCTTGGATTTCTTCTGGCCGCAGGCAACATAAATGCAAATCGGCCGGTTCTTGTCGTTCTTCTGGTTTAATATCATATCGACCGCGATGGCGGTCTTGCCCAAACCGCGATCGCCCAAAATCAGTTCTCGCTGGCCGCGGCCAATCGGAACCAAGCTGTCAATGGCCAAAATTCCCGTGTGCAACGGCGTTTTCACCGGCTGGCGGTCAATGACGCCCGGCGCCGGCCTTTCAATCAAATATTCTTCTTTGGCATTGATCGGTCCCTTGCCGTCGATTGGGCGGCCGAGAGGATCGACTACGCGGCCAACCAATTCTTTGCCCACCGGCACGGAAATCGTCTTCTTCGTGCGCTTTACAATATCGCCTTCCTTGATGCCCGAATCGTCGCCTAAAACAATAATGCCGGTTTCGTATTCCTCAAGGTTCATCGCCAAACCGAAAACCTTCGCGCGCTCGAATTCGACCAATTCGAAATTCTCCACATTTCGCAAGCCCGATGCCTTAACCACGCCGTCGCCCACCTCAACCACTTCGCCGATCTCGTCAAGCTTGGGCGATAATTCCGTTTCTTCGAGCTGGCGTTTGAATTGTTCAATTTTATCCATAATATTTAGTTCAAAATGTAAAAATCAAAATGAAAAATGACAATGTAAAATGTTAAAAAATTAAGATATCGACATTTTTTAATTTTGAACTGTCATTTTTCATTTTGATTTTTCAATTTTTAATCTTATTGGTAGCTTTTCTTCAACTGCTTTAAAAATCCTTTGACTGAGGCGTCAATAAGATAATGGTCGGTCTTGGCAACGAATCCGCCAATGATCGCCGGATCAATATCCACATCCGCGTCCTCATCGCCGCCAAACCGGACCGCCAGCCTATTCTTCAACTTGCCAACCGCTTCCGCCGATTGCGAATGCGCCATGGTGATTTCAAATCTGGCCTGTTTTTTCATCGCGTTCAAGGCGTCGCGCACGATCCTTCGCAGTAAATATCCCCGCTTTTTGCTTTTTAAAATTTCTTTCAGGCGCAAAATGATCTTTTTCTGTTCAACTGCGGTTTTGCCCGCGCACTCTTTGACCAGCACCATAGTCCAGATTTTAATTGTCTTTTTGCTGTTCATAAGGGTCTTACCCTCGCGTAATCGCGAGGGTAAGACCCTCGCAACACGAGCTCGATTATTATCTTTTGATTACTGCGCTCGCTGCCTTAATCGCGAAATTGATATTTTGCGATTAAAAAATTCTACAATCCCGCGGCCAGCCGCTCAATAATCTTTTTGTCCTGCTCTTTGGTGATCTTCTCAGCCAAAAACTTTTCCGAAACCGCGAAAGCGAGATCCATAGCTTCTTTTTGGCGATTTTCTTCGGCCCGCGCCCGCTCCTTTTCCATGACAATCTTGGCATTGGCGATCACATTCTTTTTTTCTTCTTCGGCAGCCGCCAAAATCGCTTTGGCTTTTTCTTGCGCCTTGGCTTCCGTGGCAAGAATCATTTCTTTGGCTTTTTTCTCCCCGGCGGCCTTCACTTCCTCGGACAAATCGCGGATCTTGGCCAGCGATTTTTCAGCTTCTTCGGATTTGACCACGCCTTCTTCAATTTTTTTCCGACGCGCCTCCAAAACCGCCAAAAACGGCTTATAAGCGTATTTTTTGAGAATCACCGCCAGAACAATGAATGTAACAATATCCCCGATCAAAATTTTTGGATCAATGCCTAGACCTTCCATAATAAGTTAGTTGATTAATTTGCGAAAAATTATTCCTCAAGCGAAATACAATATCAATAATGCGCTATTTGCGGTAACGAGCCGCAAAATAGCTGAATACTATACAAATCTGATGATCAATGCCACCACCAGCGCGAAAATCGCGATGGCATCCGTAAACGCGATGGCCAAAATCATATTCGTGCTAATCTTGCCCGCGGCTTCCGGATTGCGGCCGATGGCTTCCATAGCCCCCCGGCCGATAAAACCGATGCCCAAACCGGGCCCGATGGCGCCCACGCCGATGGCAATCGCCGCGGCCAACTGTCTCATTACTTCTAATTCCATATGTTTTTAATTAATTTTAATTAAATTTATCAATGATAATTTATAATTTATCATTCTTTTTTGACCTTTTTTCAAGAAACGGCAAAATTAACTGCTTCACTTCGATAACAACGGCCGCCAGCCCCACCAGCAAAAATACTATCATAAATAGCGGCGTTGTGCCAATCCTGCGGTCCAGCCACAATCCAAAAAGCAAAAAACCGACCAGAGGAACCGCAATCGCAAACCCTAGTTCCAGCCCAACCGCCATCGCCCGCGCAAAATTATTTTTCATAATTTAAAGTGTAAAAATCAAAATGGAAAATGACAATGCAAAATTTAAAAATTTAGAATTCATAAATTTTGCATTTTTAAATTGTCATTTTGATCTTTGATTTTTACACTTTGAATTTATTTACGCATGAGCCTCGGTTGCCGTTGAATAGAAAACCACAATCAACGAAGAAAAGATAAATGCCTGCAAAAATCCCACCAACACTTCCAACCCCAAAAACGGCAACGGTACGAAATAAGCCAATGTCCAATGGATTCCGCTGGAAACCACCATCAACAGCACCTCTCCGGCGAACAAATTGCCGAAAAGCCGCATCGACAGCGAAATGATGCGGGTAAATTCACCCATCATTTCCAACAATCCCACAAACAGCAAGACCGGGCTTTTGAAATTAAAAAACTTGCCCAGATACGGCACAAGCCCCAGATTTCTCAACGCCAGATAATTAACATAAAATATCGACAATGCCGCCAATCCGAATGTAAAATTAAGATCGGAGCTGGGCGAGCGCAAAATCGGAAAAACTCCCAATCCCGGCACCAATTCCAGCAGGTTTGAAACCCAAATCAATAAAAATAAAGTCATCGCGAACGGGAATATCTGCAAAGTTTTCGACCGGGAATTGGTGATCGAATCGCAAAAATCAAGAAAAGTTTCCAAAATGAATTCCAAAAAGTTCTGAACCTTGCCCGGCACGATCTTGGCTTTGCCGAACACCGACGCAAAAAAAACCGCCAGCCCGATAGCAATCAAAACGATCCAAAACGCCGTGTTGGTAACGGCAATGCCGGCAATCTCGAACAACACCGGCGCCGCCACGGATATTTCTTCCATAAAATTTTACAAAGTCGCACCCTGCAAGCTTGCAAGGCGCAACCTTGTAAAACTTGCATCGGTACATATTGTTTTCTCCCAAAAAAACACACCCTCCCGGGAGTATGTCTCCGAATTGGCTTCAGAACGAAATTTTCAGATTTCGAGCGAAAAAAATGAATAATGAGGAGGCATATTAAACCTAATCTGTCGACGAATTATGAATTTTTTGCAACCGAAATATGGAAATTGCAGTTGAAGCCAATTCGGAGACATACCCCAAGGTTCATTTAAAATTTACCGCTTTTTACGATCGAAGTCAAATTTTTTAGACCCGTACCTGCCGTGCTTCGGTCAAAATCCGATCATTTCTGGTTAATTTTAAGCCTTTGCCAATTACCCCTTATGAAATCCCAAATCAGCGGGATTCGCGCCGCCGGAAATTCGCAACAGCTGGCCGCCGGTTTGTTCGAAACGCCGGCGCAATTTAGCCGCTTCCCCGGCAAGCTCAATAGTATCAATACCCATGTCTTTTTTGATATGGCCTTTGGACCAAAAATCCAGCACCAAAGCGCTGTCCCCGAAAATTTTCATCGCGCCGGTTTCCAGCGCAATTTGCAACGCGTATTTGCACGCCAGAAGCTCGCCGTAATTGTTGGTGGCATTATTTTTGAGCGAATAATGGCCCTTCGGACTCAATTCACTTTCCGACAAAACCCGATGGAGCAATCCATGCCCGCGCTGGTCGGAAACATTAATTTCCACGCCGTTGCCGCCGCCCGTGCCCGCGTCAAAATAAATCCCCGGCTCAAGAGCAATGTGCTTGATCGCGTAATCCGCGCCCGCTTCCAGCCATCGCCGCGCCTCGTCCTCGCTTTCAAACGATTTATATTTCGCCCCCGATTGGCCGCCCACAATTTCAGCGCACTCGTTCCAATTATCCGTGACGCCTTTTTCATCTCCCGCTTTATACGCGTAAAATTTCTTCTTGGCCATAATATTTATTTTTTTCTTAATCTCAGCCGCATAAATAATGTGAGTCCGTTGGCAAATAAATATAAACTTGAAACAAAAATGAACGGGACATCTTTTAAGATCAATAATCCATACAGCCAAGTAATGCCGTTTGTCGCCACCCAGACAAAATAACTCGAAACATTGGCACTGGGTTTCCCGCGCCAAAGGTCTTTTATCGTCGGCCAATAAGCCGCCACCCCGACAATTCCGGTGCTCCCGTATGCCAACACAAGCGCCTGCGTTAAAATTCCTTCCATAATGTTATTTATCAAACTTGATGAAATAGGTTTTGGGTTTGGACTCGGTTTCCAATATTTTTTTCCATTCATCGTCGGCTTCCGAAACTCTTTTGATTATGCCATCCGCGCAAAACAGCGGATCAACCGCGCGCGACTTGCAAGCGACTTGGACATCATAGTCGGCGGGATCGTTTATGAATCCGATTTTATTGTTCATCCGGTCGAACAATTTTGACAATTTCTCGTCCTTGCCGTGAAACTGCGCGACCTTGGCCAGCACTTCCTCATCCGTAGAGTACAGATCGGCCTCGTTGGCATATCCCTTCTCCAGCGCGTAACGCAGATAATCGCCCACCGCGCGGAACATTACCGCGGAAAAAAGACCGGAATAATACTTGGAATTCATTTTGAAAAACATTTCCGCGAAACCTTTGGCGCTTTCAAAATTTTTAAAAATCCATTTTTGGTTTTCCGCTTCCAGGTTTTTCAAAAAACCTTCCGCGCTTTCGATTTCGCCGAAAACCCGCGCGGTGCGCAGGGAATAATCTATGCGGTCCGCGCAAAGATCGGGCAAATCGGTTTCCTCAAGCGGAAAATTAGTCTGGTCAAGAATATATTCCGGGTCGATTGAATATTTTTTTAATATTGACAGAATTTCCGACCGCCGAATATATTCATCAAAAACATTATCCTGATGGTTTTGCTCGGATTCCGACCCCGCGGCCAGAACATAATCCACGCAATGCGAAAACGCCGAATGTGACGAGTCGTGAATCAAACCGGCGATCTGTTCTTCAAGCGGCGCGCCGTAAATTTTTAGCAACAGGCAAACGCCAACCGAATGCTCAAAGCGGTTTTGTTCGGTCCCCGGATAAAAAGGCGTGAAGTATCCGGCCTGATCGATCTTTTTCAGCCGCTGAATTGTCGGACAACCGACCAATTCCAATATCGCCGGATCGTTAATTTCCGTTTTTCCGTATACTCTGTCGATGTATTCCATATTTTTAATCGGCGCGCCAGCGGCCAAGCTCGGGCAAAACAGTTTGGGCCACTTCGCGCGCTTCGCTTTCCTCCATTCCCAATTTCTCCGCGGCAATCTTCACCTGCATCTCGATAAATTCCGGCAATTCGACATCAGCGGTGAATTTTCCCTCCTGCCAGCAATATTGGCAGTATTGATTATTTTTGCCGCCGTCGTCATTGGAACCGAAATCTTCGGCCGCCTCCATGGGCATCCCGCAACTCTGGCAAATTTTTATGTCCGCATCCATATTTTGTTTTGTTATTTATTATTACCGCCAGTATACCAAAAAATTTCCGTTTTGTAATAGACCTACTGCTTAAAGATTTCCGTAGCGAAATTTTCAGATTTCGGGGCAGAAGCGATTTTGCGTAGCAAAATATGCGAGCCAGATGAAGAATGAGGAGGCATACTTAAGCTAAGTCTGTCGACGAATGATGAATTCGGCGCAGCCGAAATATGGAAATTGCAGCAGGAAATCTTTAAGCAGTAGGTCTATTATTTGCTTATTGCACCAATTATACCAAACCCCTGCCAAAACGCCATACTCATAATCTGAAATTCTATATTTTTAGCTATGGCTGAATTTATAGAATTTTTAAACGCTCCCAGATTGTTCCGCCAAAAAATCG
>JBARNX010000071.1:0-23428 GCA_049641805.1 Minisyncoccales bacterium | reverse complement strand
GAGATGGTTTCTATGTTGCCGTTGAAGATGCCTTCAATGTCGTGCCAGCTTTTCTTGATGCGGTGGTCGGTCACGCGGTCTTGCGGCACATTGTAGGTGCGGATCTTTTCGCAGCGTTCGCCGCCGCCGATCTGTTCTTTGCGCGCGCCGCCAAAGGCCGCGTTTTCGTCAGCGGTGCGTTTTTCCTGCAAGCGGTATTCCAGCAGGGCCATCGCGTTTTCGCGGTTTTGAAGCTGGTTGCGTTCGGTTTGCGAAAACACCGCCAATCCGGTTGGGATGTGCGTGATGCGCACCGCGGATTCGCGTTTGTTGACGAACTGGCCGCCCGGGCCGGATGACCGGCAAAACTCTATCCGAAGTTCATCGGGCCGGATGGAGATTTCGCTTTTTTTGGGTTTGGGCAGTACGGCCACGGTTGCCGTGGATGTGTGAATGCGGCCGTTTTTTTCGGTTTCCGGGATGCGCTGGATGCGGTGCACGCCGCCCTCGTATTTCATCGCTTCCCAAACGCCCTTGCCTTTGAGCTCAAAAATTATCTCTTTGTAGCCGCCGATTTCGGTTTGGTTTGAGTCCAGAATTTTTTGATTCCAGCCTTTGGTTTGGGCAAAGCGCGCGTACATGCGGTAAATATCCGCCGCGAACAGCGCCGCTTCCTCGCCGCCGGTGCCGCCGCGGATTTCAACCACGATGGCATCCGGTCCGACCGGTTTGTTCTCGCTTTTGATCAGCTCTTGAGATTCATTTTCCAGAATCGTTTGCCGAGCCTTTAATTGTTCGATTTCAACCTCGGCCAGCGATGTCAATTCGGGATCTTCTTCGGACAGCATGATGAGCCGGTTTTCTTCGATTTTGCTGCCGATCTCCTTGATCTCGCTTTCTTTTTCGACCAATTTTTCGAGAAATGACTTTCTCTTGTTGAGGGTTTCAAACTTTTCCCAATCGGAAATCAACTCAGGGTCGCTGAGTTGATTGAGAATTTTATCGTATTCCTGCTGGGGAGAAAGAGCCTGCGTCATTTTAATGGTTGGGCAAAAAAGGTTTTTCCGATTTGAGATTATTTCGCTTTTTTGGCGAAAGTGTCTTTTTTGGCAACCTTCTTCAGGAACTTGTCCACGCGTCCCATGGCGTTCACCAATCTGGCCTTGCCGGTATAGAAAGGGTGGCAAGACGAACAAGTCTCGGTTTCGGTGTATTCCTTGGTCGATCCGATGGAATAGGTTTTCCCGCACGAGCATTTAACCTGCGCGTCGGGATAATATTTGGGATGGATGTCTTTTTTCATAGAAAAATAAATCGTTCATTTTCAACGATAAAAATCACTCATTTTTGATGATAAAACAAGTATAACGCAAAAAGCGATGATTGGCAAGAGCTTCGAGCGGGCGAGCCGGTTGCCCAAAGGCTTGAAAAAAGAGGCGGGATGTGATATGAATTATAAATATGATAATTAGCGCCTGTTAAGTGAAAATATTTTACAGGTTAAACCAAGAAACAATGAATAACAATCTTTCAGTTGAAGAAATGTCAAAAGCAGGCTTGCAATTCGGCCATAAGAAATCAAGGATTCATCCCAAGATGAAGCCTTATATTTTTGGCGTACGCAATACGGTTTTCATTATCGATCTTGAAAAAGTGGTTGATAAATTCCAAGCGGCGCTGGATTATATTGAAAAAATCGTGGGTGAAGGCAAGACAATCGTGATTGTGGGCACCAAGACCCAATTCAAGAAGATGGTCAAAGAGGCGGCGCTGGCGGGCAATATGCCCTATGTCAACGAACGCTGGCTTGGCGGGACCTTCACCAATTTCAAAATTATCAAAAAACGCATTGACTATTTTAAAGAGCTGGAGCGCAAGACCGCGGCCGGCGAGTTTGAAAAATACACCAAAAAAGAGCAGTCCGATATCCAAAAGGAGATCAAAGTTCTGGAAAAGAAGCTGGGCGGAATCAAAATGATGGAGAAAATGCCCGAAGCCATTTTCGTTCTTGATATGAAGAAGGATAAATTGGCGGTTAAGGAAGCCAGCGAGAATGGCGTGAAAGTGATCGGCATCGCCGATGTTAATATTGATCCCAACTTGGCCGATTATTCAATCATTGCCAATGACGACTCAATGTCGTCAATGACCTATATCTTGGGTAAAGTTAAGGAAGCGGTTTTGGCCGGCAAGCAAGCTATCGCGGAAAAACCCGCGGAAGCCAAACAGGCCTAATTCCAAAATTTTCGATTTCCAATGTCAAAATGAGTGTCAGAATTTAGAAATTTAAAAATTCTGCCATTTTATAATTTATTGGAAATTGGTAATTGGAAATTTTGACATTTTAATTCTATGGCAAATATTGAACTTATCAAACAGCTTCGCGATGAGACCGGAATTTCCATCGGTGAATGCAAAAAAGCTGTTGAAGAAGGCGGCAGCATTGAAAAAGCCAAAGAAATTCTGAAAAAATGGGGTAAGGATTTGGCGTCCAAAAAGAGCGATCGAACGACCGGCCAGGGCAAGGTTGACGCATATCTTCACGCGAACGGCAAGATCGGCGTGATGGTCGAGTTGCGCTGCGAAACCGATTTTGTGGCAAATTCCGATGATTTCAAATGCCTCGCGCACGAACTTTGCCTGCAAATCGCGGCCATGGGTGATGATTTGGAAATTATTTTAGCTTCGCCATGGATCAAAAATCCGGCCAAATCCGTCAAAGATCTCATCGAAGAAGCTGTTGCCAAAGTGGGCGAAAACATCATCCTCAAGAAAGCGGCCAGATTCGAAATATAATCGTTTTTTGCATTTCTTATTAACCTTGTCCATTAACTATTTATGGTTGAATTGATCGCTTCCATAGTTTTCATCGGGAGTATCGCGGGTATCGGCGTAATCGCGGCGCGAAAAATGCCTCAAGCCATGCGAGAGGCGCAACTTTCGCCTGAAGCGAAACTTTTAAATTTCCGCGATGCGGCCAAGAACTGGTTTGCGGATCGATTGAAAAATAACCGCTATCTCAAGGATTTTTCCTGGATTGATTTTGTGCAAAAGAGGCTTTTGAAAGTGCGCGTGGTAGTTATGAAAGCCGAGAACAAAATCAACGACTATATGGTCAAATTGCGCGAGCGCGCCGAAGACCAAAAAAAGAAAGAAGAAGCGCTTCTGGACAACTACTGGCGCGATCTAAGAACAATCGTCAAAACCAAAAAACCGGCCCACAAGCGCAACGCGAAAACTTCAGCGGTTGAATTGGAAATAGCGTCCGAAGAAGAGGTGGACGCAACCGGCGAAACCGCAACGGATTTGACGCTAGTCAAGCCCGAACCGATGATCGGCCGGGTGGTGATGCCCGAACAAGTTCAGTCCCGGGAATCGCGCAACAAAAAAAAGCACAATTCAAAAAAGAAAAGATTCAAAGACCCTTTCAAATGGTAAACCCATAAAAGAAGATAACCGCGAGGCTATCTTTTTTGGAACTTGATAATTTGCCGATTTAAAGTAATATACAAGTTGTCATTTGATCTGTATTTGTATTTTGTATTCGTATTTCCTCATTAACCCATTTCTCGCAACTCATCAGCTATCCGCGCCGGCGTAGCTCAGCGGTAGAGCAACTGTTTTGTAAACAGTAGGTCGGGGGTCCGAATCCCTTCGTCGGCTCATGTGAAAAATCGCTTTTACGGCGATTTTTTTCGTAAAATATGTAATCAATACTTTAACAAATTCTATTGATGAAAGCTGTTGAAATCAAATATCAACAGGAGCTTAAGGATGTTGATATTTGATTTCAACAGTTTTGTTGTGTTAAAATTTTAGTATGAGAAAAGAGCCTTTTTGTGTTGGTGATTTTGTTCATGTTTATAATCGCGGCAATCGGAAGATGGATATTGTTAACGACATTAATGATCGCTGGCGTTTTGTTAATATTCTGCGGTATTTCAACGATGAAGCGTCGTCGGTTAACAAATTGCGCAATATATCATTTTTGTTGAAATCGAATTTCAACCGATATGATTGGCCCAAGGAATGGAAAGCCCAGCGGCCGATAGTCAAAATATTGGCATATTGCCTTATGCCGAACCATTTTCATTTGCTTTTAAAAGAAATCAAAGAAGGCGGTATTACCGCATTTATGCGACGCGTGGGTGTTGGATATACGAACTATAAGAACACGAAAGAAAATAATGTAGGGAAAATTTTTCAAGGTTCTTATAAAGCGCGAACAATTAAAGATGAAGTCCATTTGCAATATGTTGATGCATATATACAAGTTTTTAACCCGTTTGAATTAATTGATGGGGCGGATTTAAGAAATGATTTCGGCAAATCTTTCAATATGGCAACGGATTATGATTTTTGCAGTTTAGCTGAATCGTTTGGCAAAAAAAAGAGATTGATCGTGGATCGTGACATTTTGGATGATAAATTTAAAACAATTGAAAATTATAAAAAATTTGCTTTCGATGCGTTCAGTCGCGGCGGGATCGCGAAATTCTTGCGCGAAGCATCGATTGATTAACGAAGTTATGGCACTGTTGAAATCAAATATCAACAGCCTTACGCTACTGTTGATATTTGATTTCAACAGCTTTATCAACAGCTTTAATAGAAAGTTTTGGACGATGCCGTGTCGCGATTTCTGGAAGGTAATGCGCCACCGGTTTCGTCGCGAATCAACGCCCTAAGGGAATTGCATAATGCAGGAATTCCAATATATGCATTTATCGGCCCGCTCTTGCCTTATCTTACCGCCCGCGCCGACAAACTGGAAAACCTTTTCGCGGAATTAAAAAATAGCGGCGTGGCAGAGGTCTATATTGAGCATATTAATTTATCGACCTAAATTCGCGCCCGATTATTTGATTATTTAGCCAAGACGCCGGAGTTGATCCCTTATTTTAAAAAGGCGCGTACTGCCGATTACTGTTATGATCTGGACAAAATAATCTATCCGCTGACGGCAAAACATAATCTCAAAATCATCGGCGGTAAGATTTTACATCACAAGTCGTAAATGGGTTGTTTTTTTATTTGGAATGGGGTAAAATATAGTATTGTTTACATCACAATGGAAGTTTTGGATTTGGGAAAAATCAAGATGGAGGCGGTGGCGGAGATTGAAAAAGCTCAAGGCGAAAGTGAGCTGGTTTTGATTAACAAAAAATATCTGGACAAGGATGGGGTATTGGGGGAATTCTTTAAATCATTGGGAAAATTGTCAAAAGAGGAACGCGGGGCGGCCGGGGTGAAGGCTAACCGAATAAAGCAAGAAATCTTGGCGGCGTTTGAGGAAAAGACGGCCGGATTGAAGGAGAAAAACAAGAACGAGGGGTTGGACAAGGATTGGCTGGATGTTACTTTGCCCGGAGTTAAGCCGAGGGTGGGACATTTGCATCCGCTCACCTTGGTGGAGCGGCGGATTGCCGAGATTTTTTACGGGATGGGATTCGAGATCATTCAAAGCCGAGAGATCGAAAACGAGTGGTACAACTTTGATGCGCTGAATATTCCCAAAGACCATCCGGCGCGCGATGTGTTTGACACTTTATTCTTAAAAGACGGGTCGCCTCTGCGTCCGCACACAAGTCCGGGACAGGTGCGCTATATGGAAAACCATCAGCCGCCTTTGCGAGTGATCGTGCCCGGCCGGGTTTTCCGCCGCGACGCGGTTGACGCGTCCCATATGCCTAATTTTTATCAGATTGAAGGGTTGATGGTTGACAAAGCGCTCTCGGTGGCCAATTTCAAGGCGGTTATCGATGAATTCTTCAAGCAATTTTTTTGCGATTCCGAGACCGAGCTTGATACTTACGGGAAAAATTCCGCCAAGGCAACCGCGGGAAAAGACAATATCCGGCTGCGGCCGTCGTTTTTTCCATTCACCGAGCCATCGTTCGAGGTCGATTTGCGGTGCGTGCATTGCGCGGGCAAGGGTTGTTCGGCGTGCAAAGGCACGGGCTGGATGGAAGTGATGGGCGCGGGCATGGTACACTCGAATGTTTTGAAAAACGCGGGCGTCAATCCGCAATTCTGGCAGGGATTTGCTTTCGGCATCGGCATGGACCGGTTGGCGATGATCAAATATAAAGTTAATGATATTCGCTTGTTTTACGACAGCGACCAAAGATTTTTGGATCAATTTTAACGCTCAATAGCGTTAAAATTGAAATGACAAATTTCCAATTTCCAATTTCAAAATAAGAGCTCGCTTCGCGAAACCTTGATTTTGCTCCACTCAATTAAATTTTAAAATGTTGAAATTCCAAAATTTAAATTCTGAAATTCTGACATTTATTGGAAATTGGTAATTGGAAATTCTGAAATTATGTTATTTTCTTATAATTGGCTTCAATCGTTTTTTGAGAAGAAATTGCCCGAACCCAAAGTTCTGGCGGATTTGATAATCAGGCACAGTTTTGAGGTGGAAGCAATCCGGAAGAAAGGCAAGGACGCGATTTTTGATATTTCGATTTTGTCCAACCGGCCGGATTGTTTCGCGCATATCGGCATCGCGCGGGAGATTGGCGCGATTTTGGGCCGAAAATTGATATTGCCCAAAACAAAAGCGGATAAAATGAAAAACGCGATTGCGGCCAAAACTCTGGCAGATGTGAAAATCGAAAATCCGGAAGCCTGCCGGCGTTATACGGCAATGATAGTGAGCGGCGTCAAGATCGGGCCGTCGCCCAAATGGATGCGGGAGCGGCTTGAGGCGTGTGGAATGCGCGCAATCAACAATGTAGTTGACGCGACCAATTATGTGCTCTTGGAAACCGGCCAGCCGTTGCACGCATTTGATTGGGACAAATTGCAAAACTCCGGATCAAAAACAAAAGCCAAAAAAATTATCGTGCGTTTCGCGAGAAACGGCGAAACAATCGATGCGCTGACCGGGAAAAAATACGAACTGGACTCGAAGACTCTGGTTATCAGCGATGAAACCGGACCGCTGGCGGTCGCGGGTATCAAAGGCGGCCGGCGCGCGGAGATTTCGGAAAAAACTGTCGCAATTGTGATTGAATCGGCCAATTTTGACCGCCGGTCGGTACGGGCGGCGTCGCGCCGGCTTGGTTTGCAGACCGACGCGTCGCTGCGTTTCGAGCATGACCTTGATCCGGCCCAAACCGCCGAGGTTGCCCGGCGCGCCGCGGAACTGATTGCCCAAATTTCCGGCGGACAGGTTTTGGCGGGCGCGGTGGATTGCTATCCCGCTCCGGCAAAGCCAAAGAAGATTATTTTGGAAATGGAAAACGCGGAAAAGCTGTTGGGAATCCAATTGCAAACCGCGCGCGTGAAAAAAATATTGGAATCGCTGGGGTTTTCGGTGCGCAAAGGCAAAGGGCTGTCGCTGGAGGTTGCGTCGCCCACGCGTCGCACCGATGTTTTCGCGCCGCAGGACTTGATTGAAGAAATTGGCCGTATTGGCGGCTATGAGGCGATTGATCCGGAATTGCCGGCGGCGACGATAGCGCCACCGGCGGAAAATTATTTCTGGCGGTGGAAAAATATCACAAAGGACGCGCTGACCGCGGCCGGATGGACCGAGACGCGCAATTCCACTTTCATATCCGCCGCCGATTGCCGAAATTTCGATTTCAGAGAAAATGATGTTTTGGAGATTAAGAATCCGGTTAACGCGGATTTGCGGTTTATGCGGCCCAGTCTTTTGCCGGGGTTGCTGAAAAACGCGGCGGCCAATTCGCAAACCGAAATTTTGCGGCAATTTGAGATTGGACGGATTTTTGCGCCGGATTTGCGGATGGAGCCGACAATGCTGTCCGGATTTGACCGCGGCGGTTCATTTTTTGAAGCGAAGGGCGCGCTGGAATTTGTTTGCCGAAAGTTGGGTATCGCGGATTTTCGCTGCGTGCCGCTGGGAGACCGCGTTGATTCGCTTTTTGACCCGGCGCGGAGCGCGCGCGTTTTTGCCAACGGCAAGGAAATCGGTATTATCGGGCAATTAACCGCGGCGGTTGGCGCGGCATTGGGATTGGGACCGTTGGCGGTTTTTGAAATAAGTTTGGATGTGTTATCGGTGATGGCTACGCGGAAGATTGAATACAAGCGGTTGTCGATTTATCCCGAAGCGATTCGCGATATTTCGGTTGATATGCCGATTCAAACATTTTCGGGCGATGTGATGGCCGCGGTAAAAGCGGCGGACAATCTGAAATTGATTAAAAGTTTTGAAATATCCGGCGCGCCGTATATTTCCGGCAAAAACAAAAACATTCTGTTTAAATTCCATCTTCACTCCGATCAAAAAACGCTGGATTCAAAAGAGATCGGCGATTGGCAGGAAAAAACCATCGTTGCAATCGAGAAAAATCCGGAGTGGCGGGTAAAAAAATAAACCGTTTGTTTTTCAAAATAATATTACACTATGGCAAAAGAAGAAAAAAACAAGAAAAACGAATCGTACAGCGCCAAGGATATTTCGGTGCTGGAAGGGTTGGAGCCGGTGCGCCGGCGTCCGGGAATGTATATCGGATCGACCGGGCTGGACGGGTTGCACCATTTGATATGGGAGGTCGTGGATAATTCGCTGGATGAAGCGATGGCCGGGTATTGCAAGAATATCAATGTTTGGCTTTTGCCGGACAATCGCATAAAAGTTTCCGATGACGGCCGCGGCATTCCGGTGGACATCCATCCGCAGAAAAAAGTTTCGGCGCTTGAAATCGTTTTGACGACTTTGCACGCGGGAGCGAAATTTGAGAATAAGGCCTATCAGGTATCGGGTGGTTTGCATGGCGTGGGCGTTTCGGTGGTGTGCGCGTTATCGACATGGTCCAAAGCCGAGGTTTGCCGCGATGGCGGGCTTTATGTGCAGGAATATGATCGGGGCAAGCCGCGCGCGGCAGTCAAAAAAGCCGGCAAATGCGAAAGTCACGGAACGACGATTACATTTGACGCGGATCCGCAAATATTTGAGGAAATTAAATACGATCCCAAACGGATTATCACTCATTTGCGCCAGCAGGCCTACTTGACCAAGGGCATCAAGGTCAATGTCATTAATAAATCGGCCGAACCCCAGACTTCGTACTCGTTTTATTTCGAGGGCGGGTTGTATTCGTTCGTAAAATACTTGACGCGCGGCAAAAACGCAATTCAGGACAATGTGTTTTACATTTCAGGCAATAAAAACGATGTGCAGGTTGAAGCGGCGTTTATTTATACCGATGAGTTTGAATGTTACGAACAAAGTTTTGCCAATAATATCGTCACCGCGGAAGGAGGTACGCATTTGACGGGTTTCCGAACCGCGATGACGCGCGTTTTCAACGATTATGTGCGCAAGAACAATATTTTAAAAGCCGCCGATGAAAATCTGACCGGCGAAGATTTGCGCGAAGGGCTGACGGTGGTGGTTTCAATCAAAATCCGCGAACCGCAATTTGAAGGCCAGACCAAGGGCAAGCTGGGCAATCCCGAAGCCAAAAGCGCGGTGGAAGGCGTGGTATCTGAAGCTTTAACCGATTTTCTGGAACGCAATCCCAACGATGCCCGCAGTATTGTTGACAAATGCATATTGTCGCACAAAGCGCGCAAGGCGGCGAAAGCAGCGCGCGAAACCGTGTTGCGCAAAGGTATTTTGGACGGTTTGTCTTTGCCCGGCAAACTGGCGGATTGCAGTTCGCGCTCTCCGGAGGACTCCGAAGTGTACATCGTGGAGGGCGAATCGGCCGGCGGTTCGGCCAAGCAGGCGCGCGACCGGCGCTTTCAGGCGATATTGCCTTTGCGCGGCAAGATTTTGAATGTGGAGCGCACGCGGTTGGACAAGATGCTGGAATCAAAGGAAGTCAAGGCATTGATCATCGCGCTGGGCACGGCCGTGGCCGAAGATTTTAACATCGATAAACTGCGTTATCATCATATTGTGATTATGGCTGATGCGGATTCGGACGGTAATCATATTCGGACGCTGTTGTTAACTCTTTTTTACCGTTATTTCCGGCCAATCATCGAAAAAGGTTATGTGTATATTGCCCAGCCTCCGCTTTACAAGATGACGGCCGGCAAAGATGTCCGTTACGCGTATACCGAGGACGAGAAAAACGAAATTTTAAAAACTTTTAACAAGCCGGGGTTGAATATCCAGCGGTACAAAGGCTTGGGCGAAATGAATGCCGAAGAGCTTTGGGAAACCACAATGAATCCGCGCAATCGCATACTGCTCCAAATCAGGATCGAAGACGCTCAAGAAGCCGACAGCGTGTTTGATATGCTGATGGGCGACGAAGTCCTGCCGCGCAAGAAATTCATCCAAACTTGCGCCAAAACCGTGAAGAATTTGGATGTTTGATCAATGAGCCTGGTATTTTAATCGGCGGCGCGAAACCGCCGCCGCGCAATTTGTGGTTGACAGAAAAATTTTTTGGTTCTGGTCTTTATGGGTGATTACGGGGCTGACGGCGGCGTTATTTTTGTACTCTCCGCTTTTTGATTCTTTCTGGGGCTCGATCGCCGGAATTTTTATTTTCGGTTTTTTTCTTTCGGCGCCTTTGGCGCTGGGATTGGGGAAATTGTCGCGAAATCGTTGGTTGCAAAATTGGCGGAACGCGGGATGGGCGGTCGCCGGATTTTTCGTTTTCTTTTTCATATTTTACGCGGCGTTTTCAATCCATAAACACGACAATTTTTTTACCGGGTATGATTTGTCGATTTTTGACCAGGCGGTTTGGCATTTGAGCCGGATGGAAGCGCCCGAAAGCAGTATCCGCAATGTGCCCTTGGTTTTTGGCGATCATTTTGATCCGATATTGATTCTGCTGGCACCGCTTTACGCCCTTTTCCCGGCGCCGCAAACTCTTTTGTTGGCGCAGGCGTTTTTATTGGGTTTGCCTGCCGGGATTATTTGTTTGTGGGCGTATAAATCCGGTTTAAGTCCGTTTTGGGGATTGTTGCTGGCGTTTTTTTTATCTGGGGCATCCGGGCATACAGGGAGCGGTAAACTGCGATTTCCACGAAATCGCCTTCGCGCCGCTTTTCCTGACCGCGGTGCTGTATTTTTTGTCGCGCAAGAATTGGCGCGGATATTTTGTTTCCCTTATTTTGCTTTTGCTGGTTAAGGAGGAATTCGCGTTATGGGCCGTCGCGATCGGGATTTTCGCCGTTCTGTCTGGTAAACGGTTTCGCGTTGGCGGAGCCACGATAATTTTGGGAATTGTTTATTTTGTCGCGTTGATGAAGCTGGTGATGCCGGCATTAAATTATTCCGGCGCCGGTTATGCTTACGGGAATTTATATCCGGGGTTTGAAAATGGATTTTTATCCGGAATTATCAACTATGCGTCAAATCCCGCCGCGATCGGCGCGATTTTAACCCAATTCCCGGAAAAATGGTGGACGATAGCGTTATACATCGCTCCCTTGCTTCTTCCGCTTGCGTTTTGCGCGGCGGCGGCCGCGCTTTTTCTGCCGGCGGTGGCCACGCGCATATTAAGTTCCTATGTCTATCTTTCTTACGCCGGGCTTTATTATAACGCGGTTTTCGCTCCGTTGGCCACCGCGACTTTTATTTATTTTTTGGGTTCGTTGAAAAAATCCCGCGTCGGGAGCGCGATCCAAGGCAAATTCGACAAGATCAATTTATCGTTTCCGATTTGGGTTATATCTTTGGCGATGTCGGTGAATCTGTTGTACGGTTACAATTATTCCTATCTTCTGGATCCGGTTTATAATTGGAAATCGGTTGATCATCCCGATACCGCTCGAATGGCCGATCTTATTGATCAGATACCCGCGGATGCCTCGGTTTCGGCAAGCTATTTTCTGCTTCCTCATTTGAGCCAGCGCGGCAATCTTTATGTTTTGCCGCGGATTAGCGACGCGCAATTCGTGATTTTTGACTATTGCAAATCCATCGCGTGCAACTATTGGCCGGTCAATACCAAGATTATGCCGCAGATCCGCGATTTTCTGTCCGCCAGTCCGTTGTTTAAAATAAAAGAAGAAAACCGGTTCGGGATTGTTTTTGAAAGAACCGGCGATATTGACGCGGCCGCGAAAAGCGAAATGGCGGCATTCTGCCGGAGAATGCTCGAGCAGGCCGAATTGCAGCCGATACATCGCAAGTATCTTTTGGAAAATTGCTTGATGTAATCCGCGCCAAACCCCGACTTTCCTTTGACATTCGCCGGAATGTTTGGTATTATGCGTTAAGAGCCCCGAGGGCTTTTTTAAGAAGGGTAAAAATATTTGTATGAATATTGTTAACTTTATCGTCAAATTTTTGAAGGAGGTGCGCGTCGAGGTCAAGAAGGTCAATTGGCTTGGCCGCCGGCAGTTGGCGAACTATACCTTTTTGGTGATCGGTTTTATACTGGTAACGGCCGCGTTTTTCGGTTCGCTTGACTACGGGTTCGCATTTTTGCTTCAAAAATATGTAATCGGCCAGTAGCTTTTCGTATTTATACTTTAAGTTTTTCACTTTTAGCTCTAAGCTATCAATATGCCAAAACAACAAATAATGTCCGAGAAAAATTGGTATGTCATTCATACTTACTCGGGTTATGAGGAAGCGGTGGCCAAAAATCTCAAACAGAGAATCGAATCGCTGGGAATGGAAGACAAGATTTTCAATGTGATCGTGCCCAAGGAAAAAAAAGTTAAGATCAAGGAGGGCAAGCGCAAGACCATCGAGGAAAAAATTTATCCGGGTTATATTCTGGTAGAGATGATGGTTACCGACGATTCCTGGTATGTGGTGAGAAATACGCCTAATGTTACCGGGTTTGTGGGTGCCGGTACCACGCCGATTCCGGTTTCGCTTGAAGAGATTACCGAATTAAAAAAACGGATGGAAATGTCGGAGCCCGAATTTAACATTGCGGTGAGCATTGGCGAACTGGTGAAGATCGTCGACGGGCCGTTCAAGGATTCGGAAGGCAAGGTATCGGAGATTGACCGCGAGCGCGGCAAGGTCAAGGTACTGGTGAGTATGTTCGGCCGCGACACGCCGGTGGAATTGGATTCGCTGCAGATACAAAAAATGTAAAAACCGAATATCCCGAATCCAGCAGTTTGAATCGGAATTAAATCCAAACAAGCTGAAATCACTTGGTTGCGGGAAATCGACAAACAAAATGGCAAAAAAAGTAAAAAAAGTAATCGGACTTCAAATACAAGCGGGAAAAGCGACTCCGGCTCCGCCGATCGGGCCGTCTTTGGCGCCGCACGGCATCAACTTGGCAGAATTTGTCAAACAATTCAACGACCTTAGCCGCCCCATGATGGGTTTCAAAGTTCCGGTGGAAATCACGATTTACGAAGACCGATCGTTCTCGTTAAAGCTGAAACAGCCGCCGGCCAGCGAGCTTTTGAAAAAAGCCGCCGGCGTTGAAACCGGTTCGGGCAATCCCAATAAAAAGAAAGTAGGCAAAATCACCAAAGCGCAATTAAAAAAGATCGCCGAACAGAAAATGCCCGACCTGAACGCCAGCACGGTCGAAGCCGCGATGAAAACCATCGCCGGCACGGCAAAGAATATGGGGATAGAGATTGAGTAGTTAAAATGTTATGTAACAAGGTAAGTAACAAAATTAAAGCCCCGCTCCGCCAATTGGCGGAGCGGGGCTTTTGAATAAATCGTATCGCAGTTTTTTTTATTGAATTTACTTCTTGTAAAATTTGCGGTCGCAAATTTTACAAGAAGCGATTTTTGAATAAATTTTATGATATGGTAGGATTGGTATATGAAGAAGGTTGGTTTTATCAATTCAAAGAATCGGGCGAAATTGAACGCGATTTTTAAGGAATACGGCGTGAAAAAGGCTGCAGTTTTCGGTTCGTACGCTCGGGGCGAGCAAAAAAAGCGAAGCGATATTGATTTATTGGTGGAAATGGAAGACGGGCGCACGCTTTTTGATTTGGGGGGATTGAAGATGGATTTGGAGGATTTGTTCGGTAAGAGAGTTGATTTGGTGGAATATGAAGCGTTGCATCCATTATTGAAAGACGGAATATTGGCAGACCAGATATCTGTATTCTAACTGCGGAAATATGAAATCCAAAAGAAGCCAAGAGCATTTTATCCAAGATATTGCCGATGCCATTGAAAGAATCCAAGATTATGTCGCGGGAATGGATGCGGCTGATTTTTACGCGGATAAAAAAACGCAAGACGCAACCGTTTATTGTTTCCAAATCATCGGCGAGGCGGCAAGAAACATTTCGGCTGATTTTAAACGAAGCCATCCGGAAATAGAATGGCGGCAGATTAACGGTTTTCGCAATACTTTAATCCACGAGTATTTTGGAATTAAAATCAAAACCGTGTGGGATACTATCAAAAAGAATTTGCCCGATTTGAAAGAAAAAATCGCAAAAATCGGCGGCGAGAACAAGCAAAAGAAATTATTGTAAAATAAAGCCCCGCGCAAGCGGGGCTCTTTGGATAAAAAAGAAAGAAAGGAGATTTATTGTGCTTTTTGCAAATTCCGTAACCTCTGCAAAAGTCCATATTTTCTTATCGTAAAAAATTCAATACCGAGGCCGAGGAGTATTCCGATAAGAAATGATGTTTCCCCTTTCCAAACTATCCACGCGAGTCCAACAACCGAAATTCCCACGAATAATCCGGCGATATTCACAAGTTTTATATTCTGGCTTGTTCCCGAGATATAACCGCTAATAAACATGATTATCAGCAGTATTATTCCTGCTATCCAAGTTGGAGACATGAAGAATATATACCATTGGATTGATTATTTGTCAAGGTTGGCGGGGAAAGTAAAAAAAGATATAATTAAAAATTAGGGTTGGAAAATGCGGAGAATACTCAAAATACAGTTTGCGCAAGGTCGCACCTCGGCGAGTACGCCGAGGAACGACCTTAAATGCGGGAGGCAAAATGCAAGTTAATACAAAAAATAATTTATGATTCTATCCGATACTGATATTCGGCGGTATATGGCCGAGGGGAAAATTATAATCGAGCCGGCGCCGGTTTTTGAAGATCAGCTTGGGCCGTGCTCGCTCGATTTGTCCTTGGGAAACAATTTCAAGATGTTTCGTCCGTCAAATTACGCGTTCATTGATGTGAAGAATAACTATAACGGCGAGTTGATGGAAGAAGTGATCGTGGGCGACGGAATGCCGTTTATTATCCAACCGCGGGAATTTGTGATTGCCGTGACCAAAGAAACTATCACTTTATCGCCGGATTTGATGGGGCGGCTTGACGGTCGGTCGTCTTTGGGGCGGTTGGGGCTGGTGGTGCATTCCACTGCGGCGCGGTTTGACCCGGGATGGACCGGCAAGGCGGTGATGGAGTTTGGCAATCTGGGCATCCGCCCGATAATTTTGTATGCCGGAATGAGAATTTGCGCCATGACCTTTGAAACGCTTTCGTCTCCTTCGGGGATACCTTATCTGAAACAAAAAGACCACAAATACGCGGGGCAATCGGGCGCGGTGGCCAGTAAAATCACGGAAGAACCGAAATAATTGAAAATGTAAAAATCAAAGATTAAAATGACAGTTCGAAATGTTAAAATGTCAAGATTTAGACATTTTATAATTTTAGATTGTCATTTTCCATTTTGATTTTTCAATTTTACATTTAGATGTTATCAACACGCGATATAAAGGTTAAATTTCTAGGCATTACTCCGGTTTTTGAGGATGAGACCGGGGTTTTGACGCCCCAGCAGATAGTGGCGCTTTCCGGGTTGTTGACTTACAGCGGGAAATCGATTGATTTGATTTTAAAAGAAACGCAGGATAGCGGCAAGGATTTGAACAAAAAGATTGCGGCGGTTTTGCGGGCGTCGTCGCTGAAAGGCCATGCCTCGATGGCGACCACGCCAGTGTTGTCTTTTTCTTACGAAGCCAGCAAGTTCATTGATTCCGGTCTGACCGGAATGATTTTTGCTTCGGCCATTATGGCTTCGGGCCGGCGCACCGACACGACCAATGGTGATATTGTCTATCCCGCGGCGATCGAAAAAATGGATGAAACCGCGGAATTATACAAAAACGCTTCAGAAAAAAATATCGAAGTTTTGAACCATTTGCTTGCCAACGGCGTGAGCAAGGACGAAGCCAGCAAGATTCTGCAATACGGAATTTACGGCACCGGCATTATCCAGTTTCCGATTGAGTCTTTGGTAACTCTAAAAAGAGAATACGAAGCCGAAAAGGAATGGATGCCCGAGGACATCGGATTTTTGATTAAAGCGGTTGAGAAGAAGCTCGAGGATTACGGCGTTGATTTGCTTTACGCCACGCGCGTCGCCGCGCCGAGAAATACCTATCCTTATCCGAATATTTTTAAAGATCCGGCGCAAACCAATTTCGCGCGCGAAATTGCCGCGGGAAACAAAAATGGCGAAAATTTTAAGCTGATATCAAGCGATTTTGCGATTACCGAAGGTTTGAAAAAACGGCTGGCGGATTTGGAGAGCGACATCAAAGACGCCGCCGGGAATAAAGAAACCATTAAAAACAAATGGATGAAATTGCTGGAAGAGCGCCAGCGGATCGCGCGGGATTATCCGTTGTCGGCAAACATCAAAATGTTTTCATCGGTGGCGTGGCGCGTATGGGGCGATAAAAAGCGGCATCGCACGGTGCCGATGGCGGTTGATTCGGTTTATTATTCCGCGTTCAAGGCGGCCCGAATTTTAACCGGTTTTAAAAACGAGATTGAGAAAAAAAATCTTACGCACGCGATGATTGACAAGATCGACGCGGTATTCTCGACACCGCCGGGAGTTCGCAAGGATAACGAATTTTTGTATCAATATCTGCAGGCGGGCCTTAATTCGCTGGAGGTTTATGAAAAACTCGTTGGTTTGGGAATAAAGGAAAAAGACGCAATATTCGTGGTGCCGCGGGGGTTGAAATTGGATGTCGTGCAGGATTATAACCTGTATAACCTGATTGCCGGTTATTATCCGCTGAGAATTTGTTCCACCGCCGAGGAAGAATTGCGCCGGGTGAGCATCAAGGAAGTCGTTGCCATAAAAAGTTTGTTGCAGCAAAAAGGTTTTGATTGGCTGGCTTGGCACATAACTCCCAAGTGCCAGTGCGCAGGTTTTTGTTTGGAGCAAAATTGTTGCGGTACGATTAAAAGCCTGGTGAAGGATTACGATGACGATTTTCATAAGGAGATTCATACCGATCTGGAAGTTAAATTCAGGCAGGCATTTAATGATATTAACGAATCATGATATTGGGCATCAGCGAATTGATCAAATTGGTTTCAGAGAAGAATTTGGTTGAGAATCTGTGCGAACGGGAATTAAAGACTCCCGAGGGCGCGGGTTTTGATTTGCGGCTGGGCGAGGTTTATGAATTGCGCGGCAATGGTTTTCTCGGGATCGAAGACCGCAAGACCCCGGATATCGAATCGCGCGCGGAATATAACGAAAACCGCCGGTCAAGTTTTGTTTTCAAACCCGGGGAATATTATTTGATTAAGACGATTGAAAAAGTGAACACGCCCGAAGATATTTTGATCTTGTTCCGGCCGCGGACAACGATTTTCCGGTCGGGGCTGATGATTTTCACCGGCAACGCCAGCCCGGGATATTGCGGCGAGCTGACTTTCGGTATGGCCAATTTTGGTCGGGGAGAAATTGAAATCGAGATGGGCGCGCGCGTTGTTCACGCGATGTTTTACCGCATTGAAGGCCGGGCGAATCTTTATAAGGGCCAGTGGCAGGGAGGCAGAGTGGCAACGGGCGGTAAAGAAACCCAAATTTAATATTGGACATTTATGATTAAAAATTCTTATTCCGGGAAATTCATTGCGATTGAGGGATTGGATGGGTCGGGCAAAGCGACTCAAGCGGCGGCATTGGCTGATTTTTTTCGGAAAGAAACGGGCGCCGCGTTGGTTTCCGAACCAAGCGCGTCTTTGATCGGAGATTTGATCCGGGCGCGCTTGGCCGGGGATTGGCAAGCGAGTCCCGAATGCTTGCAACTGTTATTTGCTTCCGATCGGGCAAATCATTTGCATCGGGAGATAATCCCCAAGCTGGCGGCGGGCGTCCCTGTTATTTGCGATCGCTACGCTTTTTCGTCTTTTGCTTATGGCGCGCTGGGGTGCGATCTTGACTGGCTGATCGATGTTGGCAGGAATTTCATTATGCCGGATATGGCGATATATATTGATGTGCCGGTTGATGTTTGCATAAAACGCTTAGATGCGGAAAGGAAAACCGACGATATTTTTGAAAAATCCGAAATTCTTGGAAAAGTCCGCAAGAACTACGAAACGGTGATGGATATTTTTAAAAATGAAACAAAAATTGAAAAGATTGACGGCAATCGTTCCCAAGAAGCTGTTTTTGAGGATGCCAAAGCCGCGATCAATAAAATTTTAAAATAATTTTTACAATCATATGCCGTCAAAAACAAAAAGACCGCAAAAAAAAATTTCGTTGGCAAGCCGGATTGACCAAACCAACATTGATTCCAAGGCCAACCTGATCGATATCAAAAAAACCTGCGCCGAAGTGAAGAAATACGGTTTGCGCGGGATCTGCGTCAACCCCCAGTGGGTTGAAGCGGCCAAAACCGAATTGGGCGATTTCCCGGCCAAAACGATTTGCCTGGTGGACGCGCCGATCGGCGACAGCGCCCATGAAGAGCGGATGCAAATTTGTCTCACGGCGAAAAATAACGGCGCCGACGAGCTGGATGTGGTGGCATCGTTGCCGGATATCAAACACGACCGCTGGGAAGATGTTTATAAAGATTTGGCCGAAATTTGCAAAATACTGCCGACTAAAGTTATCATCGGTTCGGGTTATCTGGCCGATAAAGAAATCGCGCTGGTGGCGCGGCTGGCAAAGCAGGCCGGCGCGGTTTGCGTAAAGACCGCCACTTCAAAAGACCCTCTGGAAGAGCGCGAACTCAAGGAAAAAGCATGGCATCTGGAAATCATGAAAAAGAACGCTCCGGGCTTGCTAATTAAAGCGTCCGGTAATATAAAGAATGCAAAGGAGGCGAAAGCCTATGTCCGCGCGGGAGCCGATATCATCGGCACATCAAGCGGGCCGAAGATCGTGAAAGGCGAATGATGCTTTAATGTAAAATTGAAAAATCAAAATGGAAAATGACAATGTAAAATTAGAAAATGTCAGAATGCGGCATTTTAACATTTTAAACTGTCATTTTGATTTTTGATATTTACATTTTGAATTATGGAGTATATTCCTATAATCGGATTGGAAATTCATTGCGAACTCAAAACCGCGTCCAAGATGTTTTGTTCGTGTTCCAATGATCCGGATGCCAAAGAACCGAATACAAACATTTGTCCGGTGTGTTTGGGCCATCCGGGAACATTGCCGGTGGCCAATGCCGAAGCAATCCGTATCGTGCGGATGGTGGGTTTGGCGCTGCACTCGGAGGTTTTGGAATCTTCGAAATTCGATCGGAAAAATTATTTTTATCCCGATTTGCCTAAGGGTTATCAAATTTCGCAATACGACCAGCCGCTTTGTTCGGGCGGATATTTGCAGATCGATGACGGCCGCGGCGGCAAAAAGAATATCAATATAACCCGCGTGCATATGGAAGAGGATACCGGGAAATTGATGCATCCCCAAGGATCGGATTTCTCTTTGGTTGATTTCAACCGCGGCGGCGTGCCGCTGATGGAATTGGTAACCGAACCCGATATCGAAGATGCCTGGCAAGCCCGGGATTTCGTGGAAGAATTGCAGTTGATTTTGCGTTATCTGGGGGCGTCCGATGCGGACATGGAAAGGGGGCAGCTGC
This sequence comes from Minisyncoccales bacterium, assembly GCA_049641805.1. GTDB lineage: Bacteria > Patescibacteriota > Minisyncoccia > Minisyncoccales > UBA5738 > UBA5738. Next base: position 3,706 of record JBARNX010000071.1, on the reverse strand, counting down.
GGGTGGAAGTAAACATTAGTATGGGCAAGATTGGGCCGGACGGCAAAAAACAGCTGGGTACCAAAGTTGAGATCAAAAATTTGAATTCCCTCAAGGCGGTTGAAGGTTCAGTGGCTTATGAAACCGGCCGCCAGATTGAAATGCTCAAGGAAGGAAAAAAAATCGTTCAGGAAACCCGCGGCTGGGATGATATCCGCTATTCAACCGTGAGCCAGCGGGAGAAAGAGGAAGCGTTCGATTACCGCTATTTTCCCGAACCGGATATTCCGCCGCTGGCTATATCAAAAGAGGAGATTGAAAAAATGCGTCCGAATGTGGGCGAGTTGCCGGCGCAAAAACGCGATCGTTTGATTTCGCAATACGGGCTTGAGCCGGCGCTGGCCGAGATGTTTGTTGTCAGTCGGGATATGGGGAATTATTTCGAAAATGCGATGAGCGAATTGGAAGAATGGGCCAATGTTGAGGAAAGCGACGGCGAAAACACCCGGAGAGAAATAACAATGCTGGCCAAGCTTTGCGCGAATTATTTAACTTGCGATGTTCAGGGTTTGTTAAAAGGCGGCCGGTTCTGCGAAGAAAATTTTCACGCGTCCGCGGAGAATTTCGCCGAATTCATCAAACTCATTTATAAGCGGGAAATATCTTCTAAGATTGCCAAAACCGTTCTATCCGAGATGGCGTTTACCGGCGAGGATCCGACCGACATTATCACCAAACACGGTTTAAGCCAGATAAACGATGAAGGCGAGATTTCCGGCATAATCGAAGAAGTGCTGGCAAAAAACGCCAAAGCCGCGGTCGATTACAAGAGCGGCAAAGGCAACGCTTTTCAGTTTCTTGTGGGCCAGACTTTGGCCGCGGCCAAAGGCCGCGCCAATCCGGATATGGTCAAAAAAACGCTATTGAAAAAGTTATCGGAATGATTACTTTGAATCGCGAAACGGTTGCGCAGTTAGCCACTCACCGTGTCTGAAATTAAAGGGGGTCTATCCTTCGTTACTGCGAGGGTTAGCTTAAATTCGGGATTATCTGGGGAAGGTCTAACCCTCGCGTAATCGCGAGGGTTAGACCTTAAAATACAAATACCCAGTGGGTGGTTATTTGCGCAACACTTGACAGAATACGCAAAATATGCATAATAAAACTATGCCAAGCTGTTTTGATGGCTTGGCTATCCATTTGGAAAGCTCAAACTCCATTTGCCGCGGCCGCTTTCCTTCGCCCCATTTTTTCAGATTTGGCGGTATTGGCCGTTTTTTTGTTGAGAAACCGCTTCGAAAAGTATTTTTTTGCCAGCGCCGTTGCTTGAGTTTTGTTTTTTATCCATCTTACGCGGGCGTCGCGCTTGAACCACATTATTTGGCGTTTGGCATATTGCCAGTCTTCTTTCTTGATATTTTCAATCATTTCGGTTCGGGTGATTTTTTTTTGTAAAAATTGCGCGCAGGCGCGGTATTCCAAACCGAACGATTCCAATTTATTCCACGACAGTCCGGATTCTTTGAGTTTTTTAACTTCGCCGGTCATCCCCGCTTTTAAGCGTTTTTCCGTGCGCTTGGCAATGAGTTTTTTCAATTCGGTTTCGCTTTTCTTAATGCCGATGATCAAAATCGGATAGGGCAGAGGCTGTTTCTTCAGTTCCGGCACGGGTTTTTTTGTGGTTTTAACGATTTCAATGGCGCGGATAAGCCGCCGCGGATTTTTTGATTCAATGGTCCTAGCCCGCCGCGGATCGAGTTTTTTCAAAATCGCGAAAAGTTCGGCAACGGTTTTTCGTTCAAGATTCTTTCTTAATTTCCAGTCGGGTTTCACTTCGGGGATAACAATGCCGTCAATGACCGATTGGACATAAAATCCGGTACCGCCGCAGAGGATCGGGATTTTGTCTGATTTTTGTATTTTTTTTATCGCGGCCAGCGCCAGCTTGCGGTAGCGCGTAACCGTAAAAACCGAGCGGGGAGCCGCCACATCCAAAAGATGATGGCGTATGCCGGCCATTTCTTTTTTAGTAATCTTGCCCGAACCGATGTCCATTCCTTTGTAGACTTGGCGCGAATCCGCGGAAACCACCTCGCCGTTGAATTTTTTGGCGATCATTACGGCGATTTCCGATTTTCCCGAAGCATTTGGTCCGACGATGACAATCAGTTTATTTTTCATTTTTGGTCAGCGTGCCGATGAGGCCGAATGACTGCGCTTTGGTTATTTTTACATTGGCAATATCGCCTGCCTTTATGCCGGAGTTGCCGAGAAGAAATTTTACGGTTTTGTAATGGCGCGATTTGCCGAAACCGAAAGTTTTGTTTTTGACCGAATCAACCAAAACCTCAACGGTTTTGCCAACATATTTCTTATTATGATTCAAGGCGGTGATTTTCACAATATCATTGATTGAATCTTGGCGCCGTTTTTTTTCCGGTTTTGGAACATTGTCGTCCAATTTCTCCGCGGCCGTACCGGCCCGTTTTGAATACTGGGCGATATAAGCCATATCGTATTTTATCATATTAAACGCTTTGGCGGTGTTGTTAAACTGCGTTTTGGTTTCGCCGGGAAAACCCACGATCACATCGGTGGAAACGGCGATTTCTTTTTCTAAACCGGTGCGATATTTTTTAAACGCGGCGCGGATTTTTTTTACCAATTCTTTGTACTTTTCAACAGTGTAAGGCCGCGCCATTGCCTTCAGGACGGTGTTGTCGCCGCTTTGGATCGGCAAGTTGAGATACGGAGTAACTTTGGCGCACTGCGCCATCGCATTGACCGCGGCGGCGTCAAAGTCTTTGGGGTGGGGCGAAGTGAAGCGAATCCAAAATTCTCCGGGAACATCGTTGACCAAACGCAAAAGATTGGCGAAACCAACTTCTTTAAAATGATAATTATTGACATTTTGCCCCAACAGCCAAACTTCTTTGGCGCCGTTTTTTACGGCCGATTCAATTTCGGCCAGAATGTCTTCGGGCGGGCGGGATGCCAGCGGACCGCGCGTATAGGGAACCACGCAATACGAACAGTAGTTATCGCACCCTTTTGAAATCGGCACCAACGCGCTGAATTTTGAAGTTTGTTTGGGCGGAATGGCAAAATAGTCGCGAAGGTCTAACCTTCGCAAACTTGCGAAGGTTAGACCTTCGCGGGGTTCATCGTGTGCCAGATGCAAAATTTCTGGCCATCGGGGAAGAGTTTTAATATCAAAAATATGGTCAAAAATTTCGGCAAAACGGGGTTTGTCGCTTTCTACTACGCAACCGGTTAAAACCGAGGTAAATTTTTTGTTTTTCTTTTTGATCAGCTTGAATTTTTGCTCCAATCCGAAAACGCGGTCGGCGGCCATCTGCCGCACCGAACACATCACCGCTACAAAAATATCCGCCGCCTCCGGCGTTGGGGCCTCTTTCATTCCCCGCGACTCAAAAAGTCCGGCGATGCGCGCGGCGTCGGAAATGTTCATCTGGCATCCGAAAACCTGGATAAAATACTTCATATTCTTTATGTCAAGCTGTTGTTCAATCTTTTACTTTATCAAAATTTATTTAAAACTCAACTAAAAACCCGGCTTGGTACCGGGTTTTTAGTTTGTAATGTGCCGGAATTTCAATCAAAAGATAAAACCAGCCGCATTATTATTGGAGTGCAGGTGCCGTTGACAATAACCTTTAATTCGCAGGAGGTTTGCGTTAAATTGGCTATTTGCCAAGTATCGGTG
>JBARNX010000070.1:0-46053 GCA_049641805.1 Minisyncoccales bacterium | reverse complement strand
TCATTTTTCAACATATTTAAGGGCGGGAATGTAGATGGTGGCTCGTTTTTCCTCTCAAAGACGGTTCTAACGCTGTCCACAATTCCCCGCCTTCGGTACGCCGTAGCTTCAGCGAAGGCGACTTTCGGTCGCTTCCCTGAACCTTTGGTGTACCTACGGCACGGCAAGCCCGCTAATATGTTGGTTACAGGGTATCCAATTTGTTTTTTATGAGCTAGAATACAATAATAAATAATGGCTTATGAAATTCAATAAAAAATTTTTTATAATTTTGCTGTTGGCCGCGGCCGCGGCATATGTAGCGTATGCAAGTTTGAAGCCCAAAGAGACGGTTTATGAAACCGAGAAAGTTATCCGCGGGACGATTACGCAGGAGGTGGCCGAAACCGGTACGATAAAAAAGGGAGACACGGTTAATTTGAGTTTCAAAAATTCGGGAACGATTGATCGTATAAATGTGGCCAAAGGCCAGGAAGTTTCCGCGGGCAGTATTCTGATAGAATTGGACAGCCGCCAGTTGAAAATTCAACTCGCGCAAGCGCGCGCAAATCTTGATTTATATAATCTGCAATTGGAAAAATTGCGGAAAGGCGCGGCAACCGAAGATATCGGCATTACTGAAAGTCAGGTGAGGGCGGCGCAAAGCGCCCTGGCCAGCGCCCGGCAATCGCTGGTTGACGCGCAAAATAACGCCGGGCAAAAATTGAACAGCGCATATAAAGATGCCGGCAGCGCGTTGAGTTCGGCTTATGTTAAAGCCTATAACGGCCGGAATTTTTCCGATCTTTTGCAGAGAGCCCATTTCACGCCGCGCGACGATGATTCAATCGCGGTTTGGGACGCGGTGCAGAAAATGGATGTGGCAATCGCGCTGATTAAAAGTTATTCCGGGGAAGCGCAATTAAACGGCGGCGATGTTTCCCTGGATCCGGTTTTTGCCGCGTCTAAGGTTCAGCTGGCGAACATTGAGAACAGGTTGCGAAGTATTCGCGCGATTTGCGAAAAAACGCCGTGGCGCGATGCTGTGGAACAAACTTATAAAGACACTCTGGATTTGCACATCGGCTATATGGTGTCCGCTCAAGCGTCCTTTAATTCCGCGGTGGAAGTCATTGCCTTGCAGAAAGCGGCCAATGATTTGGCGGTAAATTCGGCGCAAGCCGGAGTTGATGCCGCCGATGCGGCGCTGAAAACCGCCACCGGCCAGCTGGCGAAAACCGTGGCCGGGCCGCGCGCCGAAGATGTAGGCGTGTTGGAATCGCAGGTGGCCCAGGCGCGGGCGCAGGTGGATTTGCTCAATCTTCAGATCAGCGACAGCCGGCTGATCGCGCCGGTCGCGGGCCAGATCACCGAAGTGAACGGCGAAGTCGGAGAAACGGTTTCGATGATAACCGCGGACGCTTTAGTAGCAATGATTCCGGCCGATCCTTACACCATTGAAGTTGACATATATGAAGAGGATGTGGTGAAAGAAAAAATCGGCGATCCGGTGCAAATATCGCTGGCCGCGATTGGCGACAAGGTTTTCGCCGGCCGCGTGCTTTCGATCGATCCGGCGGGCAAGCTGGTGAACGGCGTGGTCTATTACCCTACCAAGATCGCTTTCGACGAAATGCCGCAGGGGTTGAAACCGGAAATGACCGCAGACATTGTGATTATCACCGCCTTTAAAGAGAATGTTTTGCAAATAACCGAAACCGCGATTCAAAAGAAGCCGGACGACGGTTACTTTGTCCAAATTTTGAAAGACGGCCAAATACAAGAGACAAATGTTGAAGTTGGCATCAGGTCGAAGGGAATGGCGGAGATTATTTCGGGATTGAGCGAAGGCCAAGAGGTGGTTATTCCATAAAGTAATTGAAAATTTTCGATATGGAGCCTTTGATAAAATTGGAAGATGTCTGGAAAATTTACAAGCTGGGCAAGACCGAGGTGCAGTCTTTGCGCGGGATAAATTTGGAAGTGCCGCACGGCGGATTCGTGACGGTGATGGGGCCGTCGGGATCGGGGAAATCCACGCTTCTGAATATGGTCGGATTGCTCGATGTTCCCACCAGGGGACGGCTTTTGGTGAAGGGAATCGATGCGGCCAAAATGCCGGAGAGCGAATTGGCGAAATTGCGGGGCAAAACCATCGGGTTTGTGTTTCAGGAATTCAATTTGCTTAATCATCTGCGGGCGTGGGAAAATGTGGAGCTGCCTATGATTTTCCAAGGTATGCCGGAAAATCAACGCAAGGAGCGGGCGCGGGAGCTTTTGGATCAGGTTGATATGGGCCATCGGGCGAATCATCAACTGGCCGAGCTTTCCGGCGGCGAGCGGCAAAGGGTGGCGATAGCACGGGCGTTTGTCAACGATCCGGATATGGTGATCGCCGACGAGCCCACGGGCAATCTGGACTCGTTAAGCGGCAAAAAAGTGATGGAGATTTTGACCGATTTTCACGAAAAACAAGGCCGCACGCTTTTGGTGGTGACCCATGACCACAACATCGGCGCCTACGGCCACCAGCGGGTTTTCATCAAAGACGGCCAGCTGGTGGACGAACAAACCGCGTTCGGCCGCAAACTGTTGTAGTTTTTGATTTTGTATTTGTATTCGAGGTCAGTCCTCGGCGTAATCGCCGAGGTCTGACCTCGGCAAACTGCATTTTGGGATTTAATTTCGAGTTTATTTTTTAAATAACCCTGCTATTTTTTTATGTTTTCCAATTTCAAAGAATATTGCAAAATTGCGGTGCGGAATCTCAAGATGCGGTCGCTGCGGTCGTGGTTGACGGTTTTTGGAATTGTGATAGGAGTGTTCTTGATCATTACTTTGCTGTCGCTTTCCGAGGGCATCAAGGAAACGATCAATCGGCAGATGATGTCATTGGGCGGCAATATGATCTTTGTGATGCCCGGGGACGACAGTAATCCGCTGGCGGGAATGATGTTCGGCGGCGACAAATTGGAAGCCCGGGATTTGGACGCGATCCGGCGCACCGAGGGCGTCAAAATCGTGCTGGGAGCCTCCTACCAGTCAGTCAATGTTCGCTACAATACCGAGAACAAGGCATTGACGGTGGAGGGGTTTCCGCTGGTTGAAGGCGCCGATGTTTTGCGGAAGTTCCAGGGATGGAGCTTGTCTTCCGGGCGCTGGGCGTCGGCCAGCCAGCGCGAGGTGGTGGTGGGGATGCAATTCGGCCGCGATATTTTCAACGCTCCGGTTCAGCCGGGCGACCAGTTGATTATCAAAGGGAAAAAATATACGGTTGCGGGCATTCTGAATTCTTTGGGCGCAAAGGATGACGACAGCGCGATTTTTATGGATATCTCCGAATTTCAGGATCTCACCGGCCAACAGCGCGGTACGGCGCAAATCGCGATGGTGCAAATTGACGAAACCATGGATCCGAATTTGATTGCGCAAAAGATCAAAGACAGCCTGCGTCGCGTCCAACGCCGCGCCTACGGTTCCGACTCCGACGACCTTCATTTTGCGGTGGTTACTGCCGAGAAAGTCAACGATATCGTCGGCGGAGTGATGGCGGTGATCCAGTTCGTGATCCTGGCGTTTGCCAGCATCGCGATCATCGTGGGCGGCATCGGCATTACCAATACCATGTATACTTCGGTGCGCGAACGCACCCGGGAGATTGGAATAATGAAAGCGATCGGCGCCACCAACGCCGCGATTATGTCGATATTTTTGATTGAAGCCGGCATCATCGGTTTTGGCGGCGGTATCGGTGGCACGCTTTTGGGGCTGGGGGTTGCGGCGCTTGTGCAAGTCTACGGCCAGGCCAGTCCGATGTTCTATTTCACGGCATCATTTTCGCCGTGGATCATAATTTTCGGGATGTCGTTCTCGTTTCTTATCGGCTGTCTGGCGGGAATTTTGCCGGCGCGCGCCGCGGCTAAGTTGCGGCCCATTGATGCGTTGCGGAAATACGAGTAAAATGTCAGAATTTCCAATTTACTTTGAATTACGAAACAGCGAATTCTGAAATCAATTTTCAACATAATCGTGGAGAATTGATTGCGAGCGGCGCGCGCTCATCGGCTGCCAGAATTCGCGCGGTTACCGCCGCATTCGGTGAAAATTGACTTCCCAAAAGCTGAAGTCAAATTTCCCCAAATGCTGGTTTCGCAATTCAAAGTTATTCCAAAGCATTAGAATAACAGCCTCTGTTATTCTAATCTTAAAGCAACCTGGATTATGATGCAACAAAAAAGAAGGGGGCGATTTCCTTCTTTTTTGATTTTTATTCCAACGCCTTACCTAAAAATTTTTCCGAAAAATCCCTTGCCGGGTTGATCATCGTTCTGTTGCGCGGGAATCCGTCCGCCATCCCCCGCCCCATTGGCAACGGTCTTATTTTTATTTTGCGGATTGATATTTGATTGGTTGTTCTCTGGCGCGCATACCGCGTCTTCCCGATAAGTAACCCTTAATTTTATTGGATTGGCGACCGGTTCGACAACTTTCGGCGCCGGCGAAGACGATGGAGAAACTTCTTCGCTTGATACTGCCGGGATTTCCGTTCTGGGTTGGATCTTGCGCTCGTTTTTCGGCTTCTCAAGAAGCACCATCTTGTCTTGCAATCCTTTTAATAAAATATTTGTTTCGCGATTCCTTTCAATCAGCTGGCCGATTTTTTCATCAAGATTCTTAATTTGTCCGTCCTTGACCTGTAGTTGGTCGCGCAACATTTCGGTTGTTTCTTTTAAAAGTATGATTATTTGTTCATTGCTGTGATCTTGATTTGGCGCTGTGTCTTGAAAAGATTCTTTATGATTCGCGGTCGGTTCGCTTGCCGTGTTTTCCCGCGCATTATCTTCCGGCGCCGCGGCAACCGTTTTTGCTTCTTTGGAAAATGGTTGCTCCGGCACTCCGTGCTGGCTGGGAATTGTCTGGCCAGGCGCATTCTGAAAAGAAATCCCCGGCATTACAAACGATTGCGGCATAGTTTGGGGCTGTTGATAATTAACCGACGCGAACGATGCCATATTCTGCCTCATGTTCGACAATTGCGGCATATAATTAAACTGCCGTATCTCATCTTCCCTTTGCTTGAGAACTTCCACTTCGGCCCGGCTAAAGCGATATTCAAGAGTGCCTTGCCTGCTTTTTATACCCACCGGGTGGAGAATGTCCCGATGGACATACCGGCTGATCGTCCTGGAACTTTTACCAAGCATCTCGCAAACTTCGTAGAGAGAAAGAATATAATCCTTGGGTGCTTGATTGTTGTTTTGTTGTTCCATAATTTTTAATTATAAAAAAATTCTTCGTTGATTATATCTTAAGCAATACAAAAAAATTTGCAATCATTGTCTGGCCTCTGTTTTCTTGCCGAACCAATAATAAAATCCGACATCGTTGTAGCGTTTGCAGAACCGGGAAGTACATATATAATGATTAAAGATAATCAATTCAAAAAATGGAACCAAACACAAATATGGCCGCGCAAACAAAATCGCAACTACCATCATTTTTCTCTTTGCTGAACGATACTTTTAAGGTCTATGGCCAAAAATTAAAATCGCTCTTAATCATTTCCCTTTGCTATTATATTTTAATGATAGCGACAGTCGCTATTTTTATACTGGTAAGAATGATTGACTCGTTGATCGTAACCGCAACAAATAATTTGATTGCAGCGCTGATCGTTAATGCGATTGCCATTCTGGTAATAGCGGTCTCTATCTTAATACTTTTTTCCTGGATTTCCGCGGCAACAATTATTGTTTTAAAAGACAGACAGGAAACATTCGGATTGCGAGAAGCTTTGAAGCGAGCCAAGCCTTACGCAATGCCGTCTCTCTGGGTTGGCATTCTTTCCGCGCCAATCCTTTTTTTGGGATATATTTTCTTCATCATCCCGGGAATAATTTTCTCAATCTGGTTTTTATTTTCCCGATATTTGGTTATTACCGACAATAAAAAGGGAATGGAAGCATTATTAAAAAGCCGCGACTACGGCCGCGGCAACTTTTGGAATATTTTTTTATTGGCGGCATTGGGAATAGTTTCGATGTTGTTTATCGATTCGATTATCCAATCGCTGGATAAAGCGGCGGGCCCCCAAGCCGGCAATGTTATTGATTTCATTTTTGGATTTTTAATTTCTCCGGCATCGACAATTTATTACTATCTGATTTTTGAAAATTTAAAAAAAACAAAAGGGGACTTGCCCGTTTCAGCAACGCCAACAGGAAAAAAAATCTTCGGCTCAATGGCAATTCTCGGCTTTATTCTTATGGCCGCGCTCGCGGCATTATGGATTTATTTTGCCCCTCAAATTAAAAAAATATATGAAGAGGAAGCGCGCAAATTGCCCGCGGCGATTGAAAGTAATATACCTGTCTTACCGCAAAACGCTTTGTGATAAAATCAATGCGGTAAACAAAAAACCTCATTGAGGTTTTTTGTTTGGCTATATCTCATCTGGCCGCTAAAACCGGACAGGAAATAGTCGCCTCCGCCAAAGCTACGGCGAACCGATGTCGGGGAGCAGGGAATCGAACCCTGTCTGCACGAACCCGAATCGTGCGTACTGCCGGCATACTCCTCCCCGCAACATACAAAATTGCTTCGCAATTTTTACACTGCTGGCGCGCAACATCTGGATTTACAATGATTATCTTAATCTATTATTCTTCTTTTGTCTACTTGCCGCCAACATCAGTCAACAGGGAGGACACAAGGCCCGCCCATACAAAAAAACAAAGAAATTTTCGCGCTCGCTTTTTACAATGCCGCGCAGGCGACGGCCAAGCGAAAGCAAATTTTCAGCAAAAAATTATGCGCATTGTAAAAAGCGAGCGCGAAAATTTCGCCTCACATTACCCAATATTTCTTCTTGGTCATTTGGTCGCGCTTGATTTCAACCGCGTCTTTTTGTTTCTCCGCGGTTTCGGAAATTTTTAATAATTCCTCTTCGCCAAGACTTCCGAGCCGCCTGATCTCAGCCTCAAGGTAATTTCTTTCGTTAAGTGCCGGATCGTTTAAAATCTGCGCCAGCAAAACATCAAGAATCTGGCCGATTTTTGGCCCGGGCGGGATTCCCAAAATATCCATAATGTCTTTACCATTACTCTTGATCATCTTGGCCGAGATAGGGGCAAGCGAGGCTTTTTCCATCAGATAGCGCAAGTGCCTCAATTTATAGGGTTCGGCTTTGGGACATCCGGAACCAATTCGGTCCGCCATCCTTACCCGCAATAAATCTTCCAAATTTTCCCGGCCAACATTGCGCACCAAGCGCCGAATCGAGGCTTCGCCGACTTCGCCCACATTATAATAAAACAAGTGATATCTAACCAACCGCACAATTTTTTCCGTATCTTTTTTTGGAAATTTCATTCGGGAAAGAATTTTAGCCGCGGTTTTGGCGCCAATTATTTCGTGGTTATAAAAAGTCGAATCCGGACCGTCGCCGGATTTAGCTTTGGGTTTGCCGATGTCGTGCAGCAACGCAGCCATCCGAACATGCATGCTAAAATTTTTTTGAGCGGTAAATTCGAGAGATTTTATCAAATGAGCGTAACAGTCATATATATGATGCTTGTTCTGGCCCACTCCGTAACATGCCAAAAGTTCCGGCATAATATAATCCAGCAAGCCAAGCTTTCTCAATGTATCGATACCGTCAGCCGCCCGGTCCGACATTATTATTTTCACGAATTCGTCGCGAATCCGTTCTTGGGAAACTTCTTTAAGCCATTTAGCATTGGCAATAATCGCTTGTTCGGTTTTGACCTCGATATGCCACCCTTTTCCCAAGGACACGGAAAACCTTACCGCGCGCATCATCCTTAACGCATCCTCAAGAAAGCGTTCATTGGGATCCCGAACCGCGCGGATCATTTTTGCCGCGATATCTTCTTTTCCCCCGAACAAATCTATCGTTTCGGTTTTCAGTTTGCCGGTTTTCCCTTCTTTTATATAGCTCAACGCAATCGCGTTGACCGTAAAATCCCGGCGGGACAGATCATCGTTAATATTGTCGGCCCATTCAACCTTGTCTGGATGGCGCTTATCGGTGTATTTGGATTCAATACGATAAGGGGTTATCTCAATCTCAAAAAAAGAGGTTTCTCCTAATAATCCCGGATTTTTAATCCTAGCGGTCACCGTGCCGAAATTATTATCGCTGAAATTTTCCGGAAAAACCGCCTGAATCCGCTCTGGCGCCGCATCGGTTGCCACATCCCAATCCGAAGGAATATTACCGCAAAGTAAATCGCGCACGCAACCGCCCACAACATAAGCCTGAAACCCCGCCCGCTGTAATTCTTCTATGGCAAATTTTACCTCTTTTGGGATTTTATCGAAAAAATCTTGCATATAATTTAGCGTAAAACTAAAAACGAAAAGCGTAAAGTATTTCTCGCGCTTTTTCGCTTTTCATTTTTAGTTTCGCGCCTTACGCTTTCTTATATCCCGTTATTTGCTTTTTTTCAATTCTTTGGTATAATAATCCTGTTATCCGCCGCCCAATACCGTTTGGCCTCTGTAGCTTAACGGACAAAGTACCGGTCTTCGGAACCGGTGACGGGGGTTCGATTCCCTCCAGAGGCACACAAAAAGAGGGGATCGGAAATTCATAATTTTCCAAATGAAAAAAAACACGCAATTTATCGCGTTTTTGGGAATGTTTATATTGCCGTTCACCGCTTTCGCAGAAAATAAAAAACTGTTAGAATGCGGCGGACCGAATCAGCCATCGTGTGGAATCTGCGATCTTTTCACCTTGATCAACACCGCAGTCGATGTAATTCTGAAAGGGTTGATACCGCTGATCGCCGTATTGATAATCGCTTGGGCGGGATTCAGAATGATGATCAATCAAGGGAATACCGATGTGGCCAAACAATCCAAAGAAATAATGCTGGCGGTTGCCATCGGACTGGTTGTTATGTTCTCCAGTTATGCGGTCGTGGGCCTGATATTGGATTCAATGGGATATGCGCAAATGAACAGCCCTCTTGACTGGGCGCCTGATTGCAAGGTCGATACCATTGAATAACGATGCGCCCCCATGACTCAACGGTAGAGTAGCTGCCTCTTAAGCAGTTCGTTGCAGGTTCGAATCCTGCTGGGGGCACATAATAAATTAAAAATAAATATTTTCCGCAGAAAATAAAACAAAGAATATGTTAACCACCGAAGAAAAAGCGAAACTGATCGATAAGTATAAATTGCACGAAGAGGATACCGGGTCTCCCCGCGTACAAATCGCGCTGTTAAGCGAAGAAATCGACCGCTTGCAAAAACATTTAAAAAAACACGGCAAAGATATCCATTCCAAAAGAGGACTTTTGAAAATGGTATCTAAACGCCGCAAGTTTCTTAATTATTTGCGCGACATCAATGTTACCCAATACGCGCAAATTCTAAAGCAATTAGGTCTGAAAAAGTAAAACTTCCCCCGCCTTGGCGGGGGTTGTCTGCTATTTTCAGCGGCTCGCGACTATCATGATATTGCAACCAAACGCCCAGCGCATCGCAGTGTTAATTGATGTGCAAAATCTGTATTATTCGGCGCGCAACCTTTATCAGGCCCGCGTCAATTTCAACGAGATTTTAAAAACCGCAGTCGGACGCCGAAGCTTGATTCGCGCGTTTGCTTATGTGGTGCGCACAAAAACCGGCGAGGAAAAACCATTTTTCGACGCGTTGATAAAACTTGGCATCGAAACACGAATCCGCGACTTGCAGGAATATTATGACGGGCTGAAAAAAGCGGACTGGGATGTGGGTATTACGGTTGACGCCATCCGTATTTCGCCTTCGGTGGACACGATCGTATTGGCTTCGGGAGACGGCGACTTTCAACAATTGGTTGAATATCTGGAAAACCAAGGCAAGCGGGTGGAAATAATCGCTTTCGGACGGTCGGCATCATCAAAATTAAAAGAAATCGCCGACGCGTTTATTGATATGGAAAAAGAACCGGAACGATTTTTACTTAAAAAATAATCAATTCCAAAGTTCAAATTTCAAATGTCAAATCAAGCCCAAATTTCAAATATCAAAAAGAATACCGCATTCCTTTTGAACTTTGAGCTTAGAGCTTTTCTTGACATTTGAACTTATAATTTTGGCATTTAAAAAAATGGACGCTGGAAAAAATAAGTTTTCCTTGATGCTGGGAAATAAAGAATTGTCGGTTGAGACCAACGATTTGGCCGGACAAGCCAACGGTTCGGCAGTAGTGCGCTACGGCGATACCATGGTGCTGACCACCGCGGTTATGGCAAAAAAAGAAAAACCCGATATGGGATTTTTCCCGTTGATGGTTGATTATGAAGAAAAATATTATGCCGCCGGAAAAATCAAAGGGCCAAGGTTCATCAAAAGAGAGACCCGGCCTTCCGACGAAGCGATCTGCAACGCGCGCCAAATTGACCGCTCGATAAGGCCTCTTTTTGACGACCGCCTGAAGAACGAAGTCCAAACCATTGCCACAGTTTTGTCGTGGGACGCGGAAAACGAACCCGATATTCTTAGCATGTTCGGCATTTCCTGCTCGCTAACAATCTCGAATATCCCATGGAACGGCCCGGCGGCCTCAGTGCGCGTAGGCTATCTTGACAGCAAATATATCATTAACCCAACCTACGAACAAAGAGCGAAAAGCGCGATTGATGTAGTGTTCGCGGGGATCATCCGCGATAATGATATTATCGCCAATATGATCGAAGGCGGTTTTGACCAAGCTCAAGAAGAAATGGTTTTGGAAGCTTTTCGGTTCGCCAAACCCTACATCAAACAGCTGATTGATTTTCAGAACGAAATCGCCAAGAGTATCGGCAAGCCCAAAATGGCGCTCAAGGAACCGGCATTCAAAGCCGATTATGAAAACGAATTGCGCGGCCAGCTTGGAAACGATTTGAAAAACGCTCTCTATCAAAAACAAAAAGACGCGCGCCAGGAATCAATGGACGCAGCTAAAACCAAACTCGAAGAATACATCGCCAAAACCTACCCGGAAGACACGGAAAGACTCAAGTTTGCCAAATCATTCTTTGAAAAAGAAATTGACAATATTTTGCACGAAGTCATTTTAACCACGGGTTTGCGGCCCGATGGACGAACTTTTGATCAGTTACGACCGCTTTCCGCGCGAGTGGCGGTCATTCCGCGGACTCACGGCTCCGCTCTTTTCCAAAGAGGCGAGACCAAAGCCCTTTCCAGCGCCACCTTGGGCGCACCCGGAGACCAGCAGTTGCTTGACGGAATGGAAATCACCGGCAAGAAGCGATTTTTGCATCATTATAATTTTCCGCCTTATTCCTGCGGAGAAGTGAGGTTCTTGCGCGCGCCGGGGCGGCGCGAAATCGGGCATGGCATGCTGGCCGAAAAAACTCTTCTGCCGCTGATTCCTTCGGTGGAAGATTTCCCCTATACCATCCGCGTAACCTCCGAAATCGTTTCTTCCAACGGATCAACTTCTATGGCCGCTTTATCGGCCGCGACTCTAGCGCTAATGGATGCCGGCGTGCCGATCAAAGCGCCTGCAACCGGCATCTCAATGGGTTTGGTCTCAAAGGGCGCGGACAATTATAAGATTCTCACCGATATACAAGGCCCCGAAGACCATCACGGCGATATGGATTTCAAGGTGGCCGGCACCCGGCTCGGCATCAATGCCATTCAGATGGATGTTAAAATTGACGGTATTACCGAAAAGATGATGGCTGATATTCTGGAACAGGGCAAAAAAGCGCGCTATCAAATACTGGATGTAATCGAAGACACATTAAGCGCACCGCGGCCAGAACTGTCGCCTTATGCTCCGCGTATCATTATTATCCATATTAACCCTGAAAAAATTCGCGAAGTCATCGGACCCGGCGGTAAAATGATCAATGAAATTATCGCCGAAACCGGCGTTCAGATTGATATTGAAGACGATGGAACGGTTTTCATTACCGCGGAAAAGCCGGAAGCCGGGCAAAAAGCCATGGAATGGATACAAAATATTACCCGCGAAGTCAAGGTGGGGGAGATATTCCAAGGCGTGGTAAAACGCATAATGAACTTTGGCGCGTTTGTGGAAATATTGCCGGGCCAGGAAGGAATGGTGCATATCTCAAAACTGGCCGATCATCGCGTTGATAAAGTTGAAGATGTGGTGAGTATCGGCGATATGGTATCGGTGAAAGTCGTCGAGATTGACGACCATGGGCGAATCAACCTGTCATTAAAAGATGCAAAAAAAAATTAGCTCCAAGAACAAAAAAAACGGAAACCACTCTCCGTTTTTTTGTTGCGCCGCGAAAACGGCGCAAAAACACTTTCGCGCAAAATTTGCATATGCTAAAATAATGACAAGGAAAATAAAAAACGCCCGGGCGCGAAACGCGGCAGCAAGGCATCTATCCGCGGCAATAGTTAAAACATGTTGAAATTAAAAGATAACGCGATCAAAACAATGGCTGGAGATCTGGCTAGCGGCAATATTCCGGCACAACCCGCGATGGAATCGCCAGAAATTGCCGATTTGAACCAAAAACTGAACGAAGCTTTTGGCATTTCGGCTGACATAAAAAATACGCCGGCAGAACAATGGAAAGCGGTAAAAGCAACAACCGCCCCGACACCGCCAAAAGCAACTTTGACCGTCCAACAAATTCCCCAACAAAAAGAAAATAAGGATGGCAAAGATAATAAGCAAGAAAATAGAGAAAACGACGATAAAATTACCATTATTACCGATTCTTCGGCGATAAATAAAAACAACGAGGAAAAACCCGATAAAGAAAAACTCCGCCAAATCAAAGATTTGGAAAATATAAAAATACAGCTTGAACGACAGAAACAAGAAGCGGTAAAGCTGGCCGAAGAAAAAGCGAAGCGCGAAGAAGAAACAGCCCAAACGCAAAAAACTGAAGAGGAGCAAATACTCAACGAAAAAGAAAAACTTGAAGAAGAAAAAGCGAAACGCGAAGAAGCGGCAAAGCTGGCCGAAGAAAAAGCGAAGCGCGAAGAAGAGGAAAAAATAAAAACGCAAAAAACCGAAGAAGAAAGGTTGCGAATCGAAGAAGAAAAAAGGGCGCAAGAAGCGGCAAAGCTGGCCGAAGAAAAAGCGAAGCGCGAAGAAAAACAGAAAAAACTCGAAGAAGAAAGACGAATCGCCCAAGAAAAAATACGACAAGAGGCTTTGCGCGCCCAGGAAGAAAAAGAAAAGGCGCGAGAAGAAAAACGGCGGCGGCTAGCGGCTTTGGAATCAGAACGCGAACAGAATTTGCAAAGAGAAAAAGAACGGCAAGAACAGGAAACTCTCCGGCGCAACAAAGAAACGCAAAAACAAGCGGCGGAGATCGACGATAGCCGGGAAACAAATAATTTAGACGGCGCGCTTGGAAGATTGATTATAAAATTGGATGGCAAAAAAATCGGCCTTGAAAACGAATTGGCAAGTTTTCCAGCAAAAAAAATACCGCTTGAACAAAAAAAAATCGGCCTTGAAAACGAAGCTTCGGCGATAAAAGACAAGGAATTATCCATCACGGAAGAACGGGAAAAAGAAATCGAAAGGTTGGGAACGGATGAAAAAGCGAAACTTAGCCAAAAATTATCGCCACAACAGAAAAAAACAATCGAACAAAAACTTTGGTCCATCGAAGACCGGCGCAAAGAAATCGAAAAACAACGCTGGAATATTGAAGACCGCATCAATAAAATACTTGCCGAAGCCGAAATCACAAATAACCTAATCAAAGAAAAAGACGGAGAAGAGGAAGCGATCCGGCAAAAAATAAAAAACACGGACAATCAAATAAAACTGGTTCGATTCGCGATCGAAAAAGGAAAATTGGAAGAAGAATTGATTGGAAATATCGAAGAAAGAGAATCTCGCTTGCCTTTGCTCGAAGAAGCGATCGAAAGAAAGAATTCCGCCATGAACAGATTTGAAGAATTGGTCGAAAAAGAAAACTCTGCCAACACCGAACTGAACGCAATCGAACAACAAGAAAAACAAGCCGCCGATCCAGCTCAAAAAAGAGCGGCTGAACAGGAACGATGGCGCGTTACCGGCGTTTTAAAGTCAACCACCCGGGCAAAATGGGAAAGCGATGAAAAAGCCAAAGACGCAAAAACCCGGCTACAATCAATTCAAGGAGAAATTGACGCGATCAGCGCAACAATAGATAAAATACAAAGCAAAATTTTCAATAAAGAAACCGCTCTGGGGAAAGAAGGGTTGCCGATTGGAAAAATTCGCAATTCAATCTCCGATTTGTTCAAAGAAAATGACATTAAAATTGATCAAGAACTTTTAAAAGACATAATCCAAACCGACGACCAGCCCCAAAAACCAGACTCTGTTCTTGAAGAAAAAATTCCCGCGGCAACCACGGTTAAAAAAATTGGCGCTCCGACGGAAATAAAAACCAATGCGGCGCCGGATACCGCCAATTTTGTCCCGGGAAATCCAATCGCGAAAAACGATTCTCCTGAAAAACAAGCCGGACAAAACGCGATAGAAGAACCGGCGCCGGATAATTCCGCGCCAAACGACCCGCTAGGCATAAGATAAACGCATATGGCAATGACAATTGATCAATTCGGACAAGCCATTAAACGCAAATATCCGCAATACCGCGATATACCGGATGCGGAATTGGGAAAGAAGATGCTGGCTAAATATCCGCAATATTCGGATATGGTTGGCGTTGGCGATATTCAAACTGCTCCCGGACAAACAACACCGGAAACAACCGGCGCGAAACAAACCGAAAAAGTTCAAAAAGAACAACCAGAACGGAACGGAACGGAAGAAAAAATTCCCGGCAAACCGCTCGCGGTTCCTCCCGGCGCCGGTTCAAAAAAACCGGCGGAAAATATCGTTGGCAATCCCGCAAAAATCGTTTCAAACCACGAAGATTTTCCGTCCGAAGACAGCATTTGGAAACCGGGATCAAAACCGGGCAATATCGCTGGAAAAACAGAGCCTGTCGATAATACAAAAACCGCACCTGAAGCAAAATCTTCAAAAATAGAAGAATCTTTATCGAAAACCGTATCTTTTTACCGAGAACAAATTGAATCATCTGGCGCAACAAAAATTCGCGCATTGCCGATCGCGCCCGCCAAAGAAGAAATTATCGCGCCGAAAAATCAAGAAAAAACGCCTGAAAAAAATAACGAAAACGCCTTGGATAACGGCGAAACCATAAAAAAACCAAAGATAAACGATCCGGCCGCGGAAGCGGAAAGGCCCAGCGCCCGTATTTTGGAAAGCCGATGGGAACAAATCAAAAAATCATCCTCGCCCGCGCCAGGCGCAACACCAACCGCAGCGCCTCCGAAAGCCTCCCTGGCAATGCCCGAGCAACTTAAACCAACCGGCAAAAACAAAATTTTGGCAAGAGCGCTTGTTATCGTGGCGCTGATCGGGATAATTGGGATTATTTTGGCCGTTGTTTTAACCAAAAACAATACGCCGACAATCATTAAAAAAACAACCGGAGGAAACTCAACTACCACAACCACCGGCAAAAAAATAGACACGACCGAACCAACCGCCGAAAACAACAAAAAAAATAACGGCGAATCGCCTTATATGGCGACAGTTTCCACCATACCTATCTATACCGAAGATCTGGCAAGCGTCCCGAACCTGCTTTCACCCTATCTGCAAACATCGCTCGGATCAACCGGCTACTATCAGGTTTCCATCGTGGATAAAAAGAATAACTCCAAGATTGGATTAAAACAATTTTTTAACATATACAAAATTAACGCGCCCGAAATATTCTACTCGTCCGTAAGCGACGATTTCACGCTTTTCATCTATTCGAATAACGGTAAGAACCGTCTGGGTTTTGTTACCTCGGCCGGCAATGCCGAATCGTTGGAAACGGCAATGGAAGGTTGGGAGGGAAGCCTGCGAACCGATACCGACAATCTGTTCAAGTTATTGGGCAGAAAAACCCAAGACCCGGAAAAAGAGCTTCGATTTAAAACCGAAGACTCAACCGGCGGAACCGAATACCGATCAATGGTTTTTCTGCCGGAAACCGATAACTTTTCAATCAATTGGGCGATTTACAACGATAAGTATTTTATTTTCGCGACTTCGGCCGATACTCTGAAAAAAACTTTCGACCAATTACCAAAATAGATAACCGTCTATGCCGTCAAAAATATTTTCTGCGGCAATTACCGGACTGGACGCCCAAATAATTGAAGTGGAAGTGGAAACTTCGTATGGATTGCGAAGGTTCGATATTGTCGGCCTGCCTGACAAATCAGTACAGGAAGCCCGGGAACGGGTTGGCGCGGCAATCGAAAGCGCCGGCTTCACATCGCCGCACCATCTCCCAGTCAAAGTCCTGGTTTCTCTGGCGCCCGCTGATCTGAAAAAAGAAGGTTCTTTATATGATCTTCCAATTGCTTTGGGATACCTTGCCGCAAGCGAAAAAATTAAATTTGATCCGGCAGGAAAAATCTTTCTCGGCGAACTGGCTTTGGACGGAAGATTGCGGCCAGCCAAAGGCGCGATTTGTTTCGCAATCGCCTGCCGCCAGAAAGGAATAAAGGAAATTATTCTTCCCAAAGAAAATTCCAAAGAAGCCAGCCTTATTGACGGGCTACGGGTAATCGGAGTTGAAACATTGAAACAAGCAATCGCTTATCTGGAAGACCGAATCGCGATTGACCCGGTGGTGGAAGACAAAGCCGCGCCCGAGGAGAAAAAATTTGAAAACGATTTAGGGCTTATTTCGGGCCAGGAATCTTCAAAGCGCGCCCTTGAAATTGTTGCCGCCGGTGGGCATAATCTTTCGATGTGGGGACCGCCGGGAACCGGAAAAACTCTGCTGGCAAAAGCTCTGCCCACAATACTCCCGCCGCTATCTTTTGACGAATCGCTTGAAGTCACCAAAATATACAGCATTTGCGGATTATTATCCGCCGATTCGCCGTTGGCCGCGAACCGCCCGTTCCGGGCACCCCACCATACGACTTCCGATGCCGCGCTTATCGGCGGCGGCAATCCGCCGCGTCCGGGTGAAATTACCCTTGCTCATCGAGGAATACTTTTTTTAGATGAGTTTCCGGAATTCCACCGCGACACTCTTGAAGCATTGCGCCAGCCGATAGAGGAGGGGGAAATCAATGTCCTGCGCGCCCGGCACGCATTGTCTTTGCCAGCGAGATTCACTCTCGTGCTCGCGTCAAACCCTTGTCCGTGCGGCAATTTCGGCAACCCGGAAAAACGGTGCATTTGTTCAAACTCCCAAATCGCGATGTACCGCAAAAAGCTCTCCGGTCCGTTGATGGATCGTATTGATCTTTTTATCAATGTGCCTGCCGTAAAGTATGAAAAACTCGCAAGTACGGAATTCGACCCGGAAAACTCCAGCCGGCGGATAAGGGAACGCGTTTGTTTGTGCCGCAACATCCAGCGGGAAAGATTCGGTAACGAACACACCAACGCGGAAATGAATATCTCCCAAGTTAAACAATACTGCCGGATAGATCAAGACTCAGAAAAACTTTTGAAAGCCGCGGTTGATTCGGGCAAGCTTTCCGCCCGCGGCTACCACCGCGTGTTAAAAGTCAGCCGCACCATCGCCGATCTTGCCGGATTGGAAGAAATAAAATTTAATCATATTTCCGAAGCTTTGGCATACCGGCCGATCGAAACCATTTAAATTTAAAATGTAAAAATCAAAATGAAAAATGACAATGTAAAATCATAAAGTGTCAAAACCGGACATTTTAACATTTTCGATTGTCATTTTTCATTTTGATTTTTACATTTTGCATTATTAAAAAACACCGCTCAAGCGGTGCGTTTTTCTATCCAAAGATATGAAGAATAAGTTATTTATTGAACGGATTGGCCGCGCCAATAACTTCAAAATGCAAGTGGCATCCGGTTGATTGCCCGGTTTTTCCCATAAAACCGATTACATCGCCTTTTTTAACTTCCTGCCCCTGAACAACGGAAAGGGTTTGCAAATGATAATAATGAGTGATGATCGTTCCTCCCAAATGAGAAATTGAAATATTGTTTCCGGCGCCGCCATTCCAGCCGGTTTTGGATTTCGTCACGGTACCCGACGCGGCGGCATATATCGGCGCGCCACAATAACCGCCGGTTAAATCAACCGCGTTGCGAAAATGCAACCCTTGCGTCTTTTTGCAAGCCGTACCTACCGGGCAAAGGAAATAATTACCTGATACCATTGTCAAATCTTGCGATCCATGGCTTGAGCTTTGGGCTCCGGACGAAGAAAGCGGTTTTTTCGCGATTACCGGCTTAGGCATTTTGCCATTCGGCACGATAATCACATCGCCGATAAACACATCGTTTTCTCCGTCGAGCTCATTAAAAGCGACTATTTCATCGATTTTGGCTTGATATTTCAAAGCAATTTTTGCCATTGTATCGCCCGAAACAACATAATGGATAACGCCGGTAACCGGTGAAACGATCAACTGCTGCCCGGGCTTTAAAACCGCCCCCTTTGCCAAATCGTTTGCCCAGAGAATCGTATCCGAACTGACGCTGAATTTCTCCGCCAAGCTCGATATCGTATCGTTTTGTTCCGTCTGATATTCAACAATTGTTTTGGGCGAATCCTCATTCATCTCGCAATCTTGAGCATCGCCAACAATCGCCCCCAGTACCTTGGGGGTTACCACAATCGGCGGCACCGCCGCTTTAACGCAAGCGTCGCCCGCCATCAAATAGCTGGGCGACTCGGGTTTGGTCTGTTTATCGGACCGGGCAACCATATCCTTGGCTAAATCCGCTTGGCAAACGGTGCTTGTTTTCGCCGATACGCATTTAACGACATAATTTGACACAGCCGAGCAAACAACAAACAAAACCGCTCCGATAAGAAGAAGTTTGGCGAAATTTTTTAATTGAAGTTTGATATTCATCTGACAACTATTATGGTATAAAAACGGCTTAAAATGTCAATGCCTTTATGCTAAAATAAAACCGTGCGGCGCCAAAAAAATATGAACCAAAAACTTGAAAAAAAACAAACTATAACTCCCAAAAAAGGGCTGGGACAAAACTTTTTAGCGCAAATTGGAGTGATCGAAAAATTGGTTAAAGCCGCCGGAATAAAACAAGGAGAAACGATTTTCGAAATCGGACCCGGCACCGGCAATTTAACCGCCGAACTGGCAAAATGCGGCAACAAAATTATCGCCATTGAAAAAGACTCGGATATGATGGCAATTTTAAAAAAAAGATTTTTTAAAACGCCCAATGTTGAAATATTAAACGGCAACGCGCTGCGCTTCAACGAAACCGAAATTTCTTCTCCATATAAAATCGCGGCCAATTTGCCGTTTTATTTAACCGCGCCTCTGCTCCGCAAGTTCTTGGAAAGCGCCAACCCGCCATTATCGCTAACCGTGATCGTACAAAAAGAAGTTGCCCAACGAATATGCGCCACACCGCCCAAAATGAATTTGCTGGCGATTTCGACGCAGTTTTACGCCACGGCCAAGATTATTGGTTACATTTCCAAGGGAAATTTCTGGCCCGTACCTAAGGTTGATTGCGCCATTCTGCAAGTCATTCCGCATATGCATATATATGAAGGGAGAGAGACTGGCAAAGAATTCGCCGAACGATTTTTCGAAATCGCAAAAGCCGGATTTTCCCACCCGCGCAAACAGTTGGCAAACAACCTGGCCAGGCAATTAAAACTCAATAAAGAAAAAATTACCGTATGGCTGGCCGGCAGCGGCATTGATTCCAACCGGCGAGCCGAAACTCTGGCGGTTGCCGACTGGACGAAACTTACGCAAACTCGGCCGATGGATTATACTAAATAGTGAACACCAAACGCCAAATGAAAACTTTTGCGAAAAAATCATTCTTGCCGGTTTTATTGGCGCTATTTTGTTTTATTATCCTGCCGCGGACGGCCAATGCCGACCACATCAACTATTATTGCGAAGGCGGACGCAGCGGCGACAATGGCATCCAGTGCAACGAAAACGCGATAGATATGGATGTTGTTTATGATAAAACCGGGTCTCATCCTGTGTACACAACAAAATTCACCGTTAAAACATGGCAGCAATGCGTGAGAAAGAAAACTTCCGAATCCGATACCATCTTCGGTGTTTGCCACAAAGATTGTTTGGACAAGGTTATAAATCCCAAATACTATAACGATCCAAAAACTCCCGGAATCCAAAACAACGAGCAAAACATAAAATTACCGGTGGTTTTGGCATGGGATAATGTACGCGGCTTTGGCGACAACCGCGGCCAGCGCGATGCCTGCGTTTACGACAGCCACCATAACGATTGCCACCATCTTGAAAAAGTCCAAACCCTCACTGGCGACGGCTATGGCCCGATTTCTTACCGCATCCAAATCCAAGACGACAGCGCCAGCGGAATTGGCAACTTGACCATTCCCACTATAAAAAACAGCCAAATCGAAACCGCGGATAACGGCAAGCAAGCGTTCTACGCGATACTGGACAAAAACGCTTTCAATTCCCTTGAAAACGGCGGGCCGTGCTTCTTCAACTCCACCGACACCTATCATTGGCGGGTGGTCGCTTGTTGCAACGCCAACGGCACCGGATGCAAAGACTGGCCCCGGGATTGGTGGACCTTCACCGCCAGCACCGCGCCCGAACCGTCGGTACCGCCGAATAAAATCAGCGCGCTGATGGACCCGGATTGGAACGGCAAAAATGGCGCGGCGGCAGAATCTTTCAAAGACATTGTTCCGTCAAAAGAACCTCTGCGCTGGTGCGCGGCCAAACTGCCGGCCAAATACCAGATCGCCGGTCAACCGATGCAATACGCCAAATCATACAAAATCGAAGTTACCTCTGATGAACAAAACGATTTTACAAGCAAACTGCTGAACATACTTTCTCGCGGAGGGAATATGCTTGGCGCGGTTATCGACGCAAATTCTTTGCTTGGTTTGAACCGACAAGAAACAAATTCAAATCAGATAACCCATTCGCTTTCGATTATCAATGGCGGCTGGCTGTATGAAATCAAGCCGGTTGGCGGAAATATCTACAGCTGGTATTCTCCTCTTAACAACCGCGGCAGCGTGGAAACATGGTATCCCTCCCAAGGCCGCCAGGACTTGGCTTATTTTTCGCGCGAACGCGTCTATTCGTGGAAACTGCAGAGCTGCACCGACGACATCGCCAAAGTATGTTTTTGCGATAATGGCGAAGCTAAAACCGAATGCACCGGCGGAACATCTTCGGAATACAGCCAAGAGTGGAAAGTCAAAACTCCTTTTGAAACAATCTCATCCCCGGATACGATTTCGCCAAAAAACGATCCCGAAGGAAAAGAACCGGTCGGTTTCCCGATCAGTATTTCATGGACAATCCCAACTGGCGCCAATTCATTCAATTACAAAACCACGATCCCGGGAATCGGACAAAATAAAACTTCGTGGAGCTCCATACCCAACAATGAATTTACCGACAGCCAAAAAAAGCTTTTTACTTTGGAAAATTCAAATATCAAGCTCGACACCAGCTACAAATGGCAAGTCCAATCTTGCGCGGAATTTGATTCCAGCGGCTGTGATGAATGGTCGGAAGAATTTTCGTTCCGCACTACGGGTCGGCCGCCTTTGCAAAGTTCAATGGAACCAAATTTGTCGTCGACGATAACTTTTCCGCAAAATTTCAAATGGGAAAAAGTTCCGGGCGCAAAATCCTATAATTTCAAGCTGTTCGACGGCGCGACGGAAATTGCCGCCGCGGCCAAAACCATAAAGTTCGGGACGGCGGATTCAGGCCAACCGGGGACGCAAGCCGACTATCCGAATATTTTGCCGCCCGTGGGCGTCGACAGCAAACCCTACGCATGGAAAGTGCAAACCTGCGCCGATGAAAACGGAAAGTATTGCGGCAAATGGCAATCGCAATATTTTAAAACCGCGCGGCCCAAAACTCCAACGCTTGAAAATCAAAACCGGATCAACGGCTCTCTCAACGATGCCGGTTTTTCGTGGACGGGGCAAACAAAATACTACCAAGTAACAATAAACTACGAAAAGGGGACCGTGGAACAATCCGGCTGCGACTTGGAAAATCCGGCTGTTGATAAAATTATTGATAAAAATTCCTGCTCCGTTTCAAACGAATGTATTCCTTCAAACATTAAAGGCTCCTGCGTCGGTACCTATAAGTGGACGGTTCAACCCTGCGTCAATCCCGATTGTTCCGACAAAGGCAACGACAACCGCCTGTCCGGTTCGTTTCTGGTCGTCAAACAAACCTCCGAATCGAAAGACACTATCGCGGTCTGCGGCCAAACTTTTAACAATTCAAAAACCGATTGGGACGAAACTGAAAAATGCGAAGTCAAGCATATTTTTATGATGATAAAAATAATAATTGATTTCTTTCTCTTCAAATTGTCAATTATGATCCTGCCGATATTGGCATTGATCACCGGCGGGTTTTTCTACCTTGATAAGGAAGGGCCCAACACCGTCAAATACATTAAGGACGCATGGATCCGGATCGGCATCGGCTACGCGATACTGTTTATGGCTTGGCTTTTGGTTTCATGGATTATGGCCGCCGCCGGATTCGAAGGCGATTGGTGGAAAATATTATAAAAAGAATTTATAATAAATTTAATGACATACAAAAATTTCAGATTTGCGGCAGCGTTTTTATTTTTCGCGCTGGCAATCCCGCTTTTTTGCCGCGCCGAAAACGCGACCACCACTGTTTTCAATTTCGATCAAAGTTGCGGCGCCACCATCAGCGGCCCGGCGACCATAACATGCAAAAATTATCAAAGAGGCTCCCAAACATCGGTGGAAACCATTGAAGTCGCAACCTGCATTTGCGCCAATACCTGTTTGACCATGCCTCCGGATCATTACTACTATGACGATCCGGTCGCCAAAACCCGGCAGACCGATGCCAACGCCATAACCTTGCCCGTGGTTCTGGCTTGGGATCCCGTGGAAGCTTGGATGAATGAAGCCGGCGAATATGTCTGGTCCGGGCTTGGATTAAACGGCCAAGAAACCGTAACTTCCAAAATCTTCGGCGCGCGTTCCTATCTTCTTGAGATCGACAACGCCAACCACGAATTAAACGAATCTCAAAGCGACGGCGAAATTTTCCGCCAAATACTGAAAACCACGGAATTCAACCCGACCGACCAGTTCTACCCCTGTTTTTTCAATTCCGGCCGCACGATAAAGTGGCGCGTACGGCCTTGTTGCGGTGAAGACGGATCATACTGTATGCCCGCCGACAAAGCTCAATGGTGGGAATTTACCACCAGTTACGCTCCGGAACCGATAATTGCCAAAGACCCGGATTGGAACGGCCAAAACAAAGCCGCCGGAATACCGTTCAAAGGATATCAAATAAAATGGTGCCGCGTACCGCTGCCGGAGTCCGGCCAATTCGCGAAATCTTACCGGCTGATGGTAACTTCCGATGAAAAAGGCTCCAATACCCTGAATTGCCATCCTTTGATGGTTTCCAACGGACAATGCCGGGATGACGATATTTTATCCGATTCCAACGAAGGCGAGGTCAGATATATCACCGACCACGACAATGTGGTAAAAAATATTTTTCCGGTGCAAGGCCGCCAAGATCACGCGCTTTTCACGCGCAACCGCACCTACGCGTGGAAAATGAAAACTTGCTTTGACGATACCGCCGCCAACTGCAGCGATTACGGACAAACTTGGAAATTTTCCACCAAAAACGATCCGATCGGGATTCCAGAAGCGGTTACTCCGAAAAACAGCGTCCAAGACAACGACTTAGCGGCGTTGCCGTTGAGTATATCATGGACGATAACCGATGGCGCCAATTCGTTTGTGTACCAAACATCTTTCCTTGATGGAGACCAAAAAACCGGCTGGCCGATTGTCCCAAACAATAATTCCGGCGCGGCGGAAAAACTTTTATTCGACGCCGACAATTTAAAACCCGACACCCAATATAAATGGCGCGCCAAAGCGTGCGCCAAATTCGATTCCACGGATTGCGACGGCTGGTCGGATTGGTTTGTCTTCCGCACCACGGGCCGGCCGGCAAAAGCCGAATCAATGGCGCAAACCGGCGGCATACCGGCAGTCTTTTCCTGGGAAGCGGTTCCGGGCGCGAAATCCTATAATTTCAGTATCGGCAAAACCGGCGCGGACGGCACGATAAAAATTTTAAACGATTCCGATCTGTTAAAAAACCCAAAGCACACTTTGGGCTATCCCGATATCGACCAGTCGCAAAACTATACCTGGAAAGTGCAAACTTGCGCCCACGCGGACGGAACAGTTTGCGGCGCCTGGAGCCAGGAAAAAACTTTCGCCGCGCCCACGCTAACCGCCGCCGCCAATGTAGAACCCGCCATGGAATCAACGATATACGCCGATCAGCTGTCGCAAAATATCTCATGGGACGCGGTAACCGGCGCGTCCGCCTATCATTATGTTTTATCTCTAACCGCGTCAAAAGAAAAACAAAGCTGCACCCAAGAGCCAATCGAGAAAACTATTTCTCGCGTTTCCGACACGGTGCAATTAAATTGTTTGGGAGAATACCAGCTAACCGTCCAGCCCTGCGTGGACGCGGCTTGCAAAAGCGAGGGGCCGAAAAGCGAGTCGAAATTCACGCTGGACCAGCATGTTCCGGCAAATAAATCCTCATTCGCGGTTTGCGGCACCGCCTATGACGACCCGGACACTCAATGGAACGAAAGGGAAGCGTGCCAGCCCAAGCACACGCTTTTATTGATAAAAATCGCCATTGATTTCGCGCTGTTCAAGCTGTCGATCTGGCTCCTGCCGATATTGGCGCTGGCCACCGGCCTGCTTTTCTATTCGCCCTTCGGCACGCCCGACATTCTCGAAAAAGTCAAAACCTGGTGGAAATACATCGGCATCGGCTACGCGCTGTTGGTTTTTGCATGGATTATCACCGGCTTTATTCTGCAAATCGCCGGCTTCCCGGGATTATGGTTCAAAATCCTGTAAATCTTTGTTTTTATGAAACTACCCGCGCCGCTAGCCATAGTTCTGTTTTCAATCGCCGCTTTGGCAATGTCTGTTTGCTGGCAATTCAACGGCGGCAAATTAAACATCGGCGGCGAAAATTTGCAATTCCCGGAATTCGACAAATCGGTTTATTTAAAAAACCCTTACCAAAAAGACTATGAAGCGGCAAAAGAACCTTATGTTGATTTCACCAGCCCGGACGGCAGTTTAACTCTCAAATATCCGGCGGCATTTTCCGGCGGCGAAAATTTGTTTGGACAAGAAACCCTGGCCAAGTTAGAATTAAACAA
Organism: Minisyncoccales bacterium; assembly: GCA_049641805.1. Lineage (GTDB taxonomy): Bacteria > Patescibacteriota > Minisyncoccia > Minisyncoccales > UBA5738 > UBA5738. The sequence goes on along the minus strand of JBARNX010000070.1, from coordinate 20,756 downwards.
CATCCTGCTGTTTGCCTATCAAATTTCAATTCCCGATCTTCAACCTTCATACATACTGGCATCAGAAACCAACAGCACCACCACCAAAGACATCGCCGAGCAAATGAAACAGTCCCTCGGCCAGCAACAATGCGCCGCCGATGTCCAGAATGCCAGCTCAACCAATCCCGCGATATTTGGAATAATCAACACCAGCTATGAATGCGCCAACTCGATGAACGGATTCAACAAATGGCAGGCGGCGGCCGCGCTGGTCAAAAAAGAAAATGGATTTTATATTGTGGCCGCGATCACCACGGACAAAAACTGGCCCAATATCAAAGCCGCGGCGCAAACTTTATTTGGCTCGATATCGATCAAAGTTCCCGAGCAAAATGCAACCGGCACGATCGCGACCAGCACGAAAGAAGCAACGGAATTCGAACCGTAAAAATTATTACCGATAATTATGAAATTTTTTTCAAAAAGAACCGGCGGCATTGTTTTAGCGATTTTGTTCTTCGCAATCGCCGGTTTTGCAATCTCGGCAAACGCCGCGGACACCGCCACCACCACTTTTAAATTCCAAGCTCAATGGCCCGCTTCGCCCATGGGCACCGACATCGCCAAAGACACCAATCCGACTTTGGCGGAAGGCATTAAATATGTTTACGAATGGGGGGTTGGGCTAGGCGGATTGGCAGTATTTATTGCTTTGATATTGGCTGGTTTTGAATATATCACCTCAATCGGCAACCCGTCGAAAATGCAAGATGCTTTCAACCGCATCCGCGACGCGGTCATCGGTTTGGTAATCCTCCTTTCCTCTTACGCAATCTTGTCCCTGATCGGAATAAACTTAAACTCAATTAAAATCACTCCATTCCAGGAAAATTTCTCTTCTCAAGCCACTATTTGCAAAAGCGCGGAAAAAGAACCTGCCCCTGATTGTTGCAAAGACAAAGACGGCGATCAAATTAAAAATTGCAAAGACGAATATTATACCTGCATCGGATATGATCCCGCCGCCGGCAAAGCCGGTTATTGCTGGCCGAGATGGAATAAAACGGAATGCAAATCCGCAAAAGTTATTTATGAATCAGGCGGCGACTACCCAATCAACGATTTCAACAACGAGCATACGATCGATCCTAAAAAACAAATCGGATCGGTGGTGTTTTATAGCGAATCAAACGGCGCGGGCGCTCCGTGTTATGACCCGACATCCGACGATGAGTCTCTGCGAGATACCAAAAATCCGGTTTGCAAATGCGGCCTGCAATTATTTACCAAATCAAGCACAAACACCGGCGGCGGAACAACCAAAGAATGCGAGAATACCGATATTTTTGTAGCGACAAACAACAAATCGCTCAAAACATATGTAAACGCCAAAGCCACGGTTTGCGTTATGCTCATCAAGCAATAAGATATACCTAATATGATTTTCACAGACGCAACCCGAAAAAAAACCAATACAAAAAAACACGCCCTGATTTTTGGCGGAGTGGCATTGCTCGCTGTTTTTCTCTTTAGCGCGAAAACGGTTTTCGCGTTTGATGCCGATGGCGTGACCGGTGCCGCGACCGCGGGGCTAAAAGATCTTTTATCATTTGTTTCCGGAACAATTATCTGGGTGCTCGCCGCGCTGGCATCTCTTTGGCTCACCACCACCGCTTTGCAATGGCTGATCAATAATCAAACTTCGCTGATAAATTTCAACAATGGTTTCATTTCCCACGGATTGGCGGTCACGCAAGGGCTGGCTGATTTATTGTTATTGCTCGCGTTCGTGGTCGCGGCGTTTTGCATAATTCTTAAATTATTTGATTTTGAAGCCAAGAAAATAATACCGCAGCTGATATTTGCGGCAATCGCCACGCGTTTTGGCGTGCTTTTGGTCAAAATGATGGTGGATATCGGCAATATTGCCATCAACACAATTATGGCCAATAACGGCGATTTATTATCAAAAGCGACCCATGATTTAATGTCCGGCGCGATATTTTCAATCGCCACAACGCTCGCCGCCATGGCCGCGCTCATGGTATCATACGCAATTCCGGTGGTTAACCTTCTTTCCATCGGCGCGACAATCGGCAGCATCGCCACGGCCGCGGCCACCATATTGGGAATCAATACCGACCCGGCGGTGGGCGCGATTGGTAACGCGACTATTTATTTTGCCACCAATTTTGTGGCAAAAGGAATATTCCAGATTTTCGCGTGCACTATATTGTCCGGCATATTTTTGAGTTATATCGTTTTGTTCGTATCGCGCATCTTTATGCTGCAAATCCTGGCCGTGATCTCGCCCCTGGCCATTATGGCATATGGGTTGCCGCAAACTCGGCGCTATTTCGGCGATTGGTGGAAATCACTGGTAAAATGGACATTTGCCGGTGTTTGGGTCTTATTTTTTCTTGTATTGGGGCTGGGATCGGCGGATTTTATTCTGTCAAAAAATTATGAAACGGACGCAGTCACGGATGTAAAAGCGCTTGAGGGAATTCATATGGATAATACCATGTTCTATTATTTGTTTTTGATCGTTTATCTGGCTTTGGTAAAAAGTATGGCTGGAAGCGACGCGGTAATGGCCGAAATGTTCCGCACGGCAATGGTAGGCGCCGGTGCCGTGGCATATTCGCATGTGGTCAAGCCAACCTTGAGCGGTGTTAGAAAAGGCGCCATGCGCAGTCGCGAAGACGCGAACATGCGTATCGGCACGGATAAGGAGCATTTCTACGATAAAGCGGTTATGCACGTTTCGGGCGTAGCCGCCAATATCGCCAATGAAAAAACAATGTCGGCTTGGCGCGGCGCATTTTCGGGAGATCCGAACAAAGTCAGCGAGATTGGCGAAAAAGCCGGAAAAACATGGGACCTGAACAAACGCAATAAATTCTCGGATATCGGTTCCTTGATAAAAGAAGAAGTGAGCGAAACGGGCAAGGACAACACTGTCGAAAACGTTATTTCCAAAGGAGTTGGCGCAAGCCCTGCGGAAGCGGCTTGGGCGATGCAAAATGCCAAATCCGAAGATCTGCCCGATCTCATTTCCAGTTTCGGTAAAAATACCGGACGCAATCTTGATTACGCGGTAAAATATGGTTTGATAAAACCCAGAGTTACGGAATCGGCGGCGCGATCAGGCGGTTTGGAATCGTCACAGCAATTAAGAGATTATTACAAAAAACAAGACAAGCAAAATTTGCAATTGGCCAAGGTTGAAAGGTTTGCCAGCGTAACACCCAGCACGCTAACCGCCCAAGAGCAAGCCGAGGAAAATGAAAAAATGCGCGCCAGAGTAATGAGCCTCAAGGGCGCAACCGTCCGAAGGGATTCTTTCAAAAAACTTCCCGATAGCGTCTTTGAAAACGAGAAAAATGTCCAAGCCTTGCTGATGAGCGGCGATACGGGTATGTATGGTTATGCCAGATCAAGCGTCAATAAAAAAACTTACGATATTATGGTCGAAGCCACAAAAAATAATTTTGCCGCAATAGCAAAAGCCAACCCTGATCTGGCAAAAGCCATCGCCCTTGACCCGCGGGACAGAGAAGGCTATGGCAACCTAATTCCGCAAAACATCAAGGCTTCCGCAGAAGCTATCCACCGACAAAATCCGAATACCAGCTACGAAGACGCATTGAAAGATATTGTCGAATCAATGACATAGCCATTCTTAAATCTAAAAACCGGGCAATCAAACATTGTCCGGTTTTTTATAGAAAAGGGGAGGGAAGCCGCAACCCACATCTACATAAAAAAAGAAGTCCAGCGATTCTGTGCTGAACTTAAATGTAAAATTTTATTTTTTTTCACCTTCTTGTTTTTTTGCCGTCTTATGGAAATTTTTCCGACCGCCGGAACCGCTACTATTCTCCTGACCGCTGTTTTCTGCTACTTCTTGCTTAAGCTCTTTTTTATACAGAAAAGCTGTGGTCAATTTATCTTCATTAGTCGGTTCTTCTTTGCCATTTTCATTGAATAACCCCGCAAGCACCGCTACGCGGGCCGATTCACCTCCTTCTTTGATTACATTTATTTGGGATTTCATACCTTTGCTTACATTATCCATTACCACCCTTCTGCCTTGCGAGCGGATAATGTCGGCACGCCTTTCGAGTTCTGCTTCCTTTATATCTGTTAAAAGGTCTGCATATTTACCCGCCAACCCCTTTCTTTCAAAAACAATATTTGTTATTTCCCGGCCATATTTGTTCATTATCTCCAAGCAAAGGCCTGTCATTTTGGGTGGCTTTGCCTTTTCAGTTTGTTCGACAGCCGGCTCTGCATTTGGCCTTGCTTCCGACTCTGTTTCTTCCTCTGGTTTTGTTTCTGGCTTTGGTTCTGGACTCCGACCCAAGTGTTCAAGGAATCGTTCCGCCAAATCTTTGTTTCCTTCAGCGCCCACCATTAAACCTTTAAGCGCCTCGACTGACGGCGGCGTTGGGTTCTTCTCTGGTGGTGCATCCAAATCTTGACCCTCATAGACCAAAATGGCATTTTCCTGCCACCAGTCGCTTAGAGCGCCCCTGACAAGCCGGATCATCAAATCATCGGAGTTGGGAATCCAAACCCACGCTTTTCCCAGGTGGCGGATTTTATAGATAATGGTCACTTGTACCCACCATGGAAAACCGGTTCTATCCAGATTGGGTTCCTTTTCGGTAACATCGAAAGCGGTATCAACTTCGGTAATCCGAATATATCTATCCCACTCCTGACGCTTTACCAATGCATGACCTTTCCGCGTAAACCAAGCGATTTCGCGTTTTGGTGTCCGGGCCAAAAGCCATAAATTTCCCAAATAATAATGGGCGAAATTATGAGCCAGATAACTGTTTATACCGCCAGCCGGTTTATCGTCGGTGCTGGGTTCCGGCACAGGATCATCTTCGCCGGTTTCAGGGTTGTATACATGACCCTCCTTGGTAACATAGCCTACGGCATCAATGTCAGTTTCTTCTAAATTAACGAATGAACCGACATACGTTCCAACGCTGGTCCAAACTTTTTCCGTATCTTCGACTTCCGTGCTTTTGCCGTTTATTTCCACGGTTTTTGTGAACGGCTTGCCATCCAACGGATTTATTTTGGCGCGCTCTACTCTTGTCGGGAAAAATGCTTGGATTATTGTCCCAGCATAACCCGGAGGCGGATTGCCGTAAAACACTCCCCATTTTGGACCGATTGTTATTGCCGCTGCAATCGCAGCACTCACGGTCACTAAGCCAGCCCCCGCAAGAATTGGCAACGTATACCATCCTAACGAAGGGATAAAACTCCGACCAATATTAATAATATCTCCAACCCAACTTCCTAAACCACTTGTATTTTGCGTTGTGCCCTTCAGCCATTCATTGTAAGTCGTTTCTGACAATGTCATCTAAATCATCTCCATATCTTTTTTGTCCATCATTCGATTCGCCCTCATTCCGAGAGGGGATATAAAACTTTAATACCCGTCATTTAGGGTAAATGCTGGCATTATTATGACAGAAAATTTATAAATGTCAAGGTTTTGTATAAAAAATGGCGCGTCCCCATAAAATGGATCATTCGCGCCCTTCGTACCACCAAACGAACAATGCCGCTCCGGTTAATACTATATACGGAGCGTATTGGATTACCGGCCAACCGACTTCCACGATAGAAACCGTGCCACTAAACAGATAGGGTAGAAAATCGGTTGTACTTAAATACTTGCGATTATACAAGTAATTAACCTCTATGGCCGTAAAAATTACCGCAACGCCAAGCGGAAGCACTGCCAGCCAAGCAATTCTGCTGTTTTTTTTGGAAAGAAATAGCCCCAAAACCAGCAGAACCAACACGATAGCCGCGCCCCAAATTAGCGACAATCCCAGCGTTTTAAAATAAAACGCGTTTCCGTCAATTCTGAAAATCAAAGGAAAAAGTATGAAACGGCACACCATTCCGCCCAAAAAAACAAGACATTCGATTATGATTAGGTCTTTTAATGTTCTGGCCATTCCCTTAAACATTGAAATCCTCCTTTTTCTGATTGTTATTATAATATAAAAATGATATTTGTCAATACTTTGCCCGCTTGCGGCAGGTGTTATACTTAAAGATTGTTTAACTTAAAAATTATGGCCCAAATCGATGAAGCGAAGTTTGACGAACTTTTCCAAAAATTGCCCGAAGATTTGCAAGACGCGATCTACGCGCAAGCGAATTCCGAAAACATCCAAAAAATCTGCGAACGGAACAATATACCGCAATCATTGGATTTTATGATCCGTGGAATAAAAAATATCTATTTGGGGGTACTGTCGCCCAATGATTTTTTCGCGGCGCTGAAAACCGAGCTGAAAGGGAAGAATGGGGTTGGGCAGATTATCACCGAAATCAATAATTTTTTGCTGTTTCCCTACAAAGAATCGATTGAAAAAATTTACAATCTGCAATGCCAACCGCAGACTGCTCCGGTTGCGGCAAGCCCCGCGGACGCCGTTGCGGAACCGCAAGCCGCGCAGACTCCGGCGCAAGATACCGCGCAAGCGCAAGGAACAGATCAGCCAGTGCAATAATTTTGTTTTCCGCCGCGAAAAACTCCGCCCTTGGCGGGGTTTTTCTTTTGCGATATTTTTCTGTGTGGTATACTTAATTATTAAATACATTTCGTATGAATTTTGTTTTGCCGCAATTCATTGACATGGAAGCCAAGATCGTCGGACCGCTGACGCTCAAACAATTCGCGTTCGTGGGCGGCGGCGGCGCGTTGTCGTTTATAATTTATTTTTCGCTGGGCAAAGCCAGCCTGCCGTTTGCCATCGCGCTGATCGCGATAATTATGGGCGTTTCCTGCGGTCTGGCATTCGCCAAAGTCAACGGCATCGACCTGCTCACAATGATCCGCCACTACATAGCGTTTGCGATGTCGCCGCAAATATACCTCTGGAAAAATTTTGCCATGCCAAAACAGATCGCGGCTACCCAGGAAAAAATTCTCATCAAAAAAGCCCCCTCCGGCGTGAAAATCGAAACTTCGCCCAACCGCAACAATCTCCAAAAGATCCGCGACTATCTTGAAACAATATAATTGAAAATTGAAAGATCAAAATGGAAAATGACAATGCAAAGTTTAAAAATGAATTTAAGAAGAGATTGTATGGCTGGATTTTAAAAATAATAAAATTTATAGACAAGCTACCCAACGACACAGTCTGTGGCGTTATGGACAAGCAACTATTAAGAAGCAGCACGAGCATATTGGCCAATTATATTGAAGCAAATTCAGCAAGCAGCAAAAAGGATTTTATAAATTTTTTTACCCATTCTTTGAAATCGGCGAATGAATCCAAGATATGGTTAACACTGTTAAGAGACACGAACAAAGGCGATAAAATTGAATTGGAATGGCTTTTGAAAGAGCTGATTGAAATATCCAACATACTTGCCTCCAGCATTTTAACGCTCAAGGGCAAACGATAAATTTTAACATTTTACATTGTCATTTCGATCTTTGATTTTTACATTTTAAATTAGAAGCATGGCTATACTTTCCACTCAACAATTCCTCGAGATCGACCAGATCAAAGAGGGAATAATGATTTTGAAAAATAAGGGATTGCGGGGGGCGATGATGGTTAATTCCATAAATTTCGCGCTGATGTCCGAAGACGAACAGAGCGCGATCATCGGCAACTACCAAAATTTTTTAAATTCATTGGATTTCCCGTTGCAAGTCATCGTCCAAAGCCGCAAGCTCAACATCACCAGCTATTTGGATAAATTAAAAGATTTGGAAAACCGGCAAAACAACGATCTTTTGCGAACGCAAATCATCGAATACCGCAATTTCATCAACGAAATCGTTGCCGGCGGATCGATAATGAACAAATCTTTCTATGTGATCGTGCCCTTCCAGCCCATGCTGATAACCGGCATCGGCGGCACAAAAGACAAAGACGGCAAAAAAATCGACCGCTCGAAAACCGTGGAGCTGGCCCAGGAGCAATTCAACCAAGGACGGTCCCAGCTAATGCAGCGCATGGAGTTCGTGGCGCTGGGTTTGCGGCGATGCAGTCTGCAATGCGTGCCGTTAAACAGCCTGGAATTGGCTGAATTTCTCTGGAGCACCCATCATTTGGAAGAATCCGAAAGGGGATATTATCCGGAAATTCCGCCCGAACTCATACAATAATTGAAAGTTTAAAAATTAAAATGGAAAATGACAGTGTAAAATTTAAAAATTGGAATTCACAATTTAAACATTTTACATTGTAATTTTAATTTTTGATATTTGCATTTTTAACTTGAAACATGGCTAAAAAAAACAAAAAAAACGCGGCGCCGGGCCAGGAACTGCAAATGAAAACCATCACGATTAAAGACATCGTGGCGCCGTCGTCGATAATGCTGGCGCCGGATTATTTGAAATTAAGCGAGCGTTGCGGAAAATCGTTCTTTATTTTTTCCTACCCGCGTTATTTGAATTCCGGCTGGTTCACGCCGGTTATCAATCTGGACACGCCCATGGATGTGGCTTTCCACATCAACCCGATCGACACCGCTAAAACTTTGCGGGACTTGCGGAAAAAACTCACTGAAGTGCAAGCCGAAATCATGGAAAGGGAAGAAAAAGGGCTGGTGCGCGACCCGGCGCTGGAAATCGCCTATCAGGACTTGGAAAGTTTGCGCGACAAACTCCAAACCTCGACGGAACGGATGTTCCGTCTGGGAATCTATCTGACGGTTTATGAAGATAATTTCGAAAAATTGCGCAACATCGAAACCACCCTGCGCTCGATCCTCGAGTCGAAATTGGTATACATAAAACCGTCAATGTACCAGCAAAAAGAAGGCTTTATCACCACCTGCCCGTACGGTCTTGACCAGATACAGATATACACGCCCATGAACACCGGGCCGCTTTCATCGACATTCCCGTTTGTTTCGTTTGATCTAAGCGCCAACGAAGGGATTCTTTACGGAACCAACCTGCACAACAATTCGTTGATATTGTTCGACCGCTTCAGCCTTGAGAACGCCAACAGCGTCATTTTCGCCAAATCCGGTTCGGGGAAAAGTTACGGCGTCAAACTGGAAATTTTGCGTTCAATGATGCTTGGAATCGACGGCATCGTGGTCGACCCGGAAAACGAATTCAAAACATTGGCGGAATCCACCGGCGGATCGTTTTTAAATGTTTCTCTGGCATCTCCCTACCATATCAACCCGTTTGACCTGCCCGAACCGCGCGAAGACGAAAACCCGGCCGATGTGATCCGCTCCAACATCATCAACATTGTGGGCTTGGTGCGCATCCTTTTGGGGGGCCTCAATCCGGAAGAAGATTCCATCATCGACCGCGCTCTGACCGAAGTCTACGCCGCCAAAGACATCACCCCCGAAACCGACCCCCAGCTATGGCCGGAACGCACGCCGCTGATGCAGGATATGGAAGCGGTGCTGGAAGGCATGGATGGCACCGATTCGCTGGTGCGGCGCATCCGCAAATTCACCCAGGGCACATATTCGGGATTTTTCAACCAGCCAACCAACATTTCCATGGAAAAACCGCTGGTGGTTTTCGGCATCCGCGATATGGAAAACGAACTGCGCACCGCGGCAATGTACATTATTATGCATTATATCTGGAACAAAGTGCGTTCAAAACTGCGCAAGCGCATTTTGGTGGTCGATGAAGCCTGGGTGCTGATGCAAAGCGAAGACGGCGCATCGTTTTTATACGGGCTTTGCAAACGCGCGCGCAAATACTGGCTGGGAGTTTCCACCATCACCCAAGATGTGGCCGATTTTATGCGCTCAAATTACGGCGCGCCCATCATCACCAACTCGTCCTTGCAATTCTTGATGAAACAATCTCCAGCCACCATCGATGTGGTCCAAAAAACATTCAATCTCACCGAAAGGGAAAAAGGGTTCCTGCTGGAAGCCGAGATAGGCGAGGGATTGTTTTTCGCCGGGCAAAAACATGTGGCGATGAAAGTGGTCGCATCGTACATCGAAGACCAAATCATCACCACCAACCCCGAAGAAATCAACAAAATCAAAAAAGCCAAAGCAGAAATGCAGCCGCCGCAATGATCCGATAAAAAAGCGCCCTCAAAGGCGCTTTTTTATCGGATCATTCTCCGCCAACTATTCTGGGCTTGATCACAACCTTTCTTTCCGGCCCCAAGCCGCAGCTTTCGGTCGCGATATCGTCCCGCCGGCTCAATTCCATATGGACAATCCTCCTGTCATAAGCGCTCATCGGCGCCAAAGCCACTTCTCTTTTGGTTCGCGCCGCTTCGTCGGCGGCGGTTGCCGCCAATTCTTTCAAATGCCGGTTGCGGTTTTTTTTATAATCATTGACATCCAAATCAACATAGAACGGTTCCGGGCGCGATTTTCTCATAATCACCCGCAAAAGATGCTGGAGCGCCAGCAAAGTTTCGCCGTCCGAACCGATCAACATTTGCGGGTCGTCGACTTTAGCCTCAATGCAAACCGTTAAATCTTTTTGCGGCAAAACCGAAATCCGAACTTCGGGCGCGATTTTCCCGATTAAATCTTCGGCAATTTTTTTGGCGTTCTTTGAATCGAAATTGTTATCTTCTTCCATATCATTTTTTCTTTAATATATAATATTGCTGGACAATCGAAAACAGGCTGGTGGAAATCCAATAAAGGCTCAATGCCGCCGGTAATCCCCAAAATATCAATACCGTGATCGCGGGGAACACATACAGAGATTGGGTTTGCATCATCGCCGCAAATTGCTCGCTCTGGCTCTTTTCTTTTTTATCGGGTTTATCCGCCGCCTTGGGCATCATCATCTTTGTCTGGACAAACTGCAATGCGGCGGCGGCAACCGCAAACGCCGGAAACGAGGCGGAAAGATTTATCGCTCCAAAAAATACCGGGTCGATAGTCCCCGGATTGGGAACAAACCCATAAAGCATGGAAAGAGAACTGTCTTTTGAACCGTCCAAAAAAACGCGGTACAGCGTCCACAAAACCGGAATCTGGATAATCAAAAACAAAATACTGCTCAACGGATTGATTTTGTTTTCCCGCCACAATTCCATCATCAACAACGCCTGTTTTTCTTTATCGTTTTTGTATTTTTCCTGTATCTCCTTCATCCGGGGCTGTATTTGGGCGGTAACTTTTTGAACCCGGATCGATTCGGCGGCAAGGGGATAAAGAAGCACGCGGATCAACACCGTGAGCGCGATCACGGCAAATCCGAAATCGCCAAGATATTGGTATAAAACGACCAAAACATTAAAAAACGGCTGATAAAGAATGGCGTCAAAAAAATTCATGGATTAAATTAAAAACATAAAAATCAAAGATAAAAATGACAATGTAAAATGTCAAAATTCGGGTATTTCACAATTTTACATTGTCATTTTTCATTTTGGTTTTTTAATTTTAAATTAGACAGAACCCCCGACATTGCCAAAAGTTTTTCCACGCTGGCCGCCAGTTCCCGGTATTCTTTCTTGTTCGCGCCCGGATTCGCGATAATGACACAATCGAAACCGGGCAAAACATTCTTTAAAACCGCCGCGACCGCAGCGCGCAACCGGCGCTTAAGTTTGTTTCGCGCGGTCGCGTTTTTAGATACTCGTTTAGATACGACAAAACAAAAACGCGCGACCGCCGAATCGTTGGCCGCCGTTTTGCATACCAACAAGCCAAACCTGCGGCTCTTTGGGCTGGCAAGCGCCCGCTTGATATCTTTTTCTTTTCTAAGGCGGTTGGCCGGCGGCAACATGGATGTCGAAATTAAACAGTAAGTTTTTCCCTGCCCTTGGCGCGGCGCGCTTTTATAACGCGTTTCCCGCCCGTGGTTCTCGAACGCTTGCGAAAACCATGCGCTTTGCTCCTTTTTCTTTTCTTCGGCTGATAAGTTACGCTCATATGGTTGTTTTAATACACCCCCATTGTACTCTAAAGCGGCAAAAAGTAAAGGCTTCGTTTGGCGCGTCTCTCGACAAACCCATTTAAAAAGTGATAAGGTGTCAATAGTGTTAATTTCCCGGTTTTATCCACATTCTACCCATATTTTTCCACAAGTTTTCAACATAGGGAATGTATTGATTTTTTGCGCGAATTGTTGTGTATTGGTTTTTTTTGAGAGTAATTAGCCGAATTGTTATATAAAAACATTTTTTGTTTTGATTTTTTCTTGTTTTTTCTGCAAATATCGGCGGTTGCCAAATAATTTTCGCCGCGATTAATATTGGGTTATAATAAAAGACTCCTCTGCAATTAAATACTTGATTTACCAACATGATCAATGAAGAAATCTGGCAACCAATACTGGCGCAAATCCAATTAAATGTTTCTCCGGCGATTTTTGCCACATGGTTTAAATCCACCTATGTTATTTCGATAGAAGGCGGGGAAGCAACCATCGCGGTTCCCAATTTGCTGGCGAAAGAATGGCTTGAACAAAAATACCGCAAACAAACAATTGGTTTTTTGCGAACCCATAACAAATCCGTCCGGGAAGTTTTTTTCCGGGTGGTCAAAGAACCGCCGGCAAAAACTGAAAAAATAAAATCCGCCAACGGGGCGGTTTCCGGCGGCCAGCTTGGTTTTGACGAATTCAAATTCAACAAAGATACCAATCTTAACCCGAAATACGATTTTAATTGCTTTATCGTCGGTCTGCATAATGAATTAGCTCACGCCGCCGCTGTCGCCGCTGCGGAAAAACCCGGAGAAATTTATAACCCGCTCTTTATTTACGGCGGCGTCGGCCTCGGCAAAACCCATCTTTTACAGGCAATCGGCAATGAAGTGACCACTCGTTTTAAAAACAAAAAAGTCCGTTATATCCCAATGGAAAAACTAACCTCGGAAATCATCACCGCGATCCGAGGAGGAACCATTGAAACCTTAAGGGCAAAATACTTGGACACCGCGGTGTTTATTGTTGACGATGTTCAATTTATTTCCGGAAAAGAAAGAACTCAAGATGAATTTTTTTATATTTTTAACACTCTTTACAATAAAAATCTCCAAATTGTACTGTCTTCGGATCGGGCGCCCAAAGCCATCCCGGAAATTTCCAACCGCCTGCGGTCGCGCTTTGAAGGCGGAATGATCGCTGATGTAAGCCTGCCCGATTTTGAAACCCGGGTGGCAATATTAAAAACCAAATGCCAACAATTAAACATTTCATTCTCCGATGAAATACTTTCAATGATCGCTTCTTCCGTCCAAAGCAATATTCGCGAACTTGAAGGGGCGCTCACCAAATTGGCCGCGCACGCCAAATTTAAAAATGTCGCGCCGACAATAGAAGTGTGCCAATCGATTTTATCGTCAATCAACCCTAAAAAAATCATAAATGTTAAAAAAATAATCCAAGACACGGTTAATTTTTACGATATTAAAGAAAAAGACATACTGTCCGATTCGCGCAAAAAAGAAATTGTCAAACCGCGCCAGGTAATAATGTATTTATTAAGAGAGGAAATGAAATCGTCTTTTCCTTTTATTGGAAGAAAAATGGGCGATAAAGACCACACCACCGTAATGCACGCCTATAAAAAAATATCCAACGAATTAAAAGAAAATGAAACATTCAAGGAAGAAATCAACCTTTTAAAACAAAAAATTTACAATTCTTAATATGTTGATAAATTGTTAATATTGTCGGGTAAAACAATACTAATAAAAACTTCAATAATTGTGGATTGCCGCGCCATAAAAATTACCGTCATTTATCAACAACAAGATCACCACATAAACAACCCAACTTATCCACAATTTATTCAAAGGTAAATTATTCTTAAATATAAGTTTTACACAACCAATAATAATACTAATAAATAAATTTATTAAATTTTAATAAATACTATTAATAAATTACTTAAAATGAAAACTAAAACCTTGCAAGAAAAACTTCAACTAGCCGTAACTCAAGTGGAAAAAATCACCGGGAAAGATATAACCCTGCCGATATTGGGAAATATCTTATTAAGGGCCGAAAAAAATTCCTTAATCGCGGTCGCGACCAATTTGGAAACCGGAATATCATGGAAACTATCTTCAAAAACCGAAGAGGATGGAAGTGTGGTTTTGCCGGCGCAAACATTTTCAGGATTGATTAGGTCTTTTCCGGGCGGATCGGTTGTTATTGAAACAAAAGGAAATTCAGTTGCGATTATCAATGATTGCCGAAAATCAAATTTAAACGGATTATCCGCGGATGATTTTCCGTTATTACCGGTTAATACCGAAGGAGAACAACTTATAATCCGCGCCGATATTTTATGCCAGGCGTTATTGCAGGTGGTGAATTTTACCAGTTCTTCTTCGGTTAAACCCGAGATTACGGGTGTTTATTTGGGTTTTACCAAAAACGAAATTAAAATTGTCGCCACTGACAGTTTTCGTTTGGGAGAGAAAACCCTTATCGGGCAAAAACAACAAACATTATCCAAAGACAAATCAATAATTCTTCCGTTGCGGGCGGTGAAAGAAATAATTTCAATATTTGGCGATAAACAAAAAAATATAAATATATTTTTCACAAACAACCAAATAACCATTGATTTGTCGCCGGATGACGATATAAATCAGCCTCATATCCAATTTATCAGCCGGCTGGTCGAGGGAGAATTTCCGGATTATCAGGCGATTATCCCGGTTTCTTTTGTGGCGAGTATTGTTTTTTCAAAAAAAGAATTATTAAACCATTTAAAATCAGCATCGCTTTTTGCGGGAAAAAACAATGAGATAAGCGTGAAGATAAGCGAAAAAGAAGCGGTGATGGCGATTTCCAGCAAGTCGTCGGATTTGGGCGCTTATGACAGTGAAATGAAATTGGACAGCGCGGCGGGGAAAAACATTTCAATCACTTTTAATTGCCGCTTTTTGGAAGACGGGTTAAATTCGATAAAAAACGATAAATGCGTTTTTGAGTTTTCAAACGAAGACGGCCCCGGAGTTTTAAAACCCGCCGACGATCCAAGTTTTATTTATATTTTAATGCCGATCAAGAAAAATTATTAACCGCCGACAAAAAAACTCCTTATTTAGAGGAGTTTTTTTGTCGGTTATGGCGCCGGGAATGATTCGCGAGGGTATCCGGGCAAAACCTTATCCATAAACGAGTGGAATACCGGTCCGGCAACCACCGAACCAGGTTCTTTTTTTATGGGTTCGTTGTCGCTGTTGCCCGCCCAGAGGCCGGCGGCCAGCGATGGAGTGTAGCCGATAATCCAACCGTCTTTATAATCACTGGTAGTTCCGGTTTTAACCGCGACATTGTATTCGGGGAAGTAAAGCGGCGAATTGGCGCCAAAAATCGGCGTGCGCGCGGCATTGTCCGAAAGAATACTGCTTATTAAATTGGCGCTGCGGGCGCTTAGAATTTTTTGCGGAGTTTTGTTATTTTCGTAAATCGCGAACCCTTTATTATCGGTGATTTTCACGATCGCGGTTGCGGGCATACGATAACCCTGGGTGGCAAAGACCCCATAAGCCGACACCATATCCAACAATGTGACTTCGCCGCCTCCCAAGACCAGCGAGAGGCCGTAAAAAGACGAAGGATTGTTGAGTGTTGATATGCCCATTTCTTTGGCTTTGGTAATACTGTCGTTTAACCCCGCGAGCGAGTTTAACACCTTAACCGCGGGGATATTGAGCGATCCGGCCAGAGCGCTGCGCAAAGTAACCGCGCCGTGGAAAGTTCCGGTATAATTTTGCGGACAATATTCTTTGCCGCCCCATTTTCCAAAACATGTCGGCGTATCGTTGACGATAGTGGTGTCCGAATAACCCTTTTCAAATGCGGTGGCGTAAACAAACGGTTTGAACGACGATCCCGGCTGGCGTCCGGGAGGCATTACCGCGACATTGTATTGCGGGTCGAGCAGACAGTTTTTTCCCGCGATACATCCTTCCGGGTAGGGGTCGTCGTAATAATCGCCGCTGCCCACGGTCATCGCCAACACTTGCCCGGTTTTGGGGTCGAGCGCCACCAGCGCGGCATTGTAGGCGTAATACGCCGCGTTTTTTTTAACCCCGTCGCGCACGACCTGTTCGGCGGTTTGTTGCATATTCCAATCCAGCGAAGTGTGCACGGTTAAGCCGTTTTCTTCCAAAAATTGTTTTCCGTATTGTTCTTCGAGTTGTTTTTTTACCCAGAGGGTGAAATAAGGAGCTTTGATTTCGTTTTTCTTTTCCACAAACTTGACCTCGAATGATTTTGCGGTATCGGCGTCTTGGCCGGACAAATAACCGTCTTCAACCATACGGTTTAAAACATAATTTTTACGGTTCATTAATTCGTCAAAATGAGTGGGGTAATATGACGGTAGTTGGATTAACGAAATCAATGTGGCTTGTTCGGCCAGACTGATATCCGAGAGCGGTTTGTTGAAATAATTTATGCTTGCCGCGCCAATGCCGTAAGTGTTTTGGCCGAAAGGAACTTGGTTTAAATACCATTCCAATATTTGGTCCTTTTCGTAGCGCCGCGTCAATTCGATCGCCATGGCGATTTCCCGGATTTTTCTTTCCGCGGTTTTTTCGTTGGTGAGGAAGGTTGAACGGATCAGTTGCTGGGCGATGGTTGATCCGCCCATATTGATTTTTTTGGTTTTGAAATAATTTAAAAACGAACGAGCGATGCCTTCGATGTCGATGCCGATGTTGTTTTTGTAAAAATTTTTGTCTTCGGCGGCCACGGCCATTTTTTTGACCGAGTCGGGGATTTGGTCAAACGATATCCAATCGCGCTTGGCTTCGCCGTATATTTCATACAGCAGGATGGTGCCGGTGCGGTCGTATATTTTGGTTGATTGGGCGGTGGTTTTTTCCGAAAATTTTTCCGGCCGCGGCAGATCGCGGGTGTAATAAATAAAAAGCATTCCGGCAAGAGTTATCGCGGCCAAAAACAATACCGCCAGCGCGCCCAAGAACCGGGCGAACACAGAACCGGTTTTGGCGAAAATACCCGGTTTTTTCCCAAACCGCAAAAACGATGGAAATTTAAATTTTGACATTTTGTTTGGAATTATTTAAAAGTTATATATTAAAACAATATTTTATTGTAAAATGAAATCGTATGGATATAAATACCGATTCGCGAAAAATCAAAGAAATATTGGAACGCGGAGTGGAAGAGGCGATCGATAAAGATTCTCTGGCCAAAAAACTTTCCTCGGGAAAACGGTTGCGCGTTAAATTCGGCATTGATCCCACCGCGGCCGATATTCATCTTGGCCATTGCGTTGCTCTGCGCAAATTGCGCCAATTTCAAGATATCGGCCATCAAGCGATATTAATAATCGGCGATTTCACTTCGCTGATCGGCGACCCTTCGGGCCGGACGACTTCGCGGCCCGCCCTGACCGAGGCGCAAATTCGGGATAACATGAAAGATTATATCCGGCAAGCCTCCAAGGTGATTGATATTGATAAAGCCGAAATACATTACAATCGGGAATGGTTCGGACAAAAACCGATGTCATTTTTAATGGATTTGGCGGGCCGTTTCACCGTGGCGCGCCTGATTGAGCGCGAAGATTTCCAAAAGCGCTTGAAAGAAGGTTTGGATGTGAGTATGCTGGAGCTTTTGTATCCGTTGTTGCAGGGCTATGATTCGGTGGCGGTTGATGCCGATATCGAATTGGGCGGCTATGACCAGCGGCTTAATTTGCTGTTCGGCCGCAAAGTTCAGAGAGCATTCGGCCGTCCCGAACAAGATGTGATGACCGTGCCGTTATTGATCGGTACTGACGGCGCCAAAAAGATGAGCAAGTCAGTGGGCAATTATATTAAAATTGATGAGGCGCCGGTAAAAATGTACGAGCAATTGATGGCGGTGCAGGACTTGCAGATATGGGAATATTTGACTTTACTTACGGATGCGCCACAGGATGAAATACAGGAATTAAAAAAAGAAATTGAATCTGGGAAAAAACACCCAAAAGACGCAAAAATGATTATGGCTAAGAGGGTTGTTGAAATTTACAAAGGTGTGGAGCCGTCCAAAGCCGCGGAAGAGGAATTTGTAAATATTACCCAAAAAGGAAAATTGCCAACCGATATTCCAACGATTGCGATAAAAGAAAAAACGCTTGATCTCCCGGATTTACTGGTGGTCTTAGGCGCGGCAAAATCAAAAGGCCAAGCGCGGCGCTTGGCCGAACAAAACGGGGTTAAAATCGACAGCCAAATAAAAAACAACTGGAAAGAAACAATTGAGATCAAGCCGGGTATGGTTGTCCAAGTTGGCAAATCAAAATTCTTTAAAGTGGCATAGGCGGTGACTGTGGACAACCCTGTTGATAACTTTGTTAATATCTTATTGGAAAATCTGTTGAAATCAAATTTCAACAGATTTTTCTTTGGAATTTGGAAATGAAACCCTGTTGAAATTTGATTTCAACAGGGTTTCATTTCGATATTTGAAATTAAAGATTCAGACTTCGAATCAAATATGTGGACGCGATCGAGAGCGCGTCGGCCGCGTCGTCGGGCTTGGGAATTTCTTCCAGCCGCAAAATTTTGCGGATCTCGCGCTGGACATCTTTTTTGTCGCTTTTCACGAATCCGGTGATAGTCATTTTGACCTCGATGGGGGTGTAGCGGTAGACCGGCAAGTGTTTTTTGGCCGCGGCCAAAAGGATCACGCCTTGCGCCTGGCAGACCGGCACAATGGTTTTGGCGTTTTTGAAAAAGAAAACATTTTCCATGGCCAAAGCCTGCGGCTGGTATTGCGCGATCACCCGCGCCAAATCATTATGTATCTTTTTCAACCGCTCGGGCAAAATCATATCCGGCGTGGTATCAATGGTTCCGTAAGCCACGCACTTGAGTTTGGATTCGTTGTTTTTAATCGGGCACACCAGCCCAAAGCCGGTGGTGGCCAAGCCGGGATCAATACCTAAAATAAGCATGAATAAAGATTTATGATTTAAGATTTATGAATAATTCAAACAAAGAAGAAACTCAAAGTAACTTCATTATACGCTTATGGGATGGGATAGCCATCTTGACATAAATTAATAAGTATGCTTAAATAACATCAGCACAAAACCACCACCTTTACATTCTTGTAGTTAAAAATTCAAAATTAAAAATTTCTAAAACTGAGAGGTGATTATGAATGATAAGCGAAACAAAAGCGTTTAGGTTCCTGGTTAAGAATAGGATGTATATATATCCTATTCCGAAAAGCAAGATGAGGGAGAAGGAATGCTTGTTTTTTCAAGAGGAAGAGTTGTGCACCGTCTATTTGTTGGTAAAATACCCAACAGAAGATGGCGGTATGGGCGAGTTTTATTTCGGCCCATACTAAAGCATTGAACCGAAGCGGTTCCATGCTTTTATTTTTGCCATTATGTATTTTTTGGCTATCGCAGGATTTACATCGGATTGAAGTTCAGCCCCTCGCCGGGGAGCGAATTTGTTGAGGTTTGACCTCGGGAATTTGTATTTTGAGGTCAATCCTCAACAAATTCGCGGCAATGGATGGCGCGGATACCAAAAGTCAAACCTCTCACAAGCCGAGGATTGACCTTTGGTATCCGTTGGTTGAGCACCCTCGGTGAAACAGTGCCTTCGATTTCTCTTTTTACCAGCCAGGCCAGTAATGCGATTTTCAGCCAAAATCCTCAAAATTTGCTTATTTCGAGGAGCCAAAATCCTCAAAATTTGCTTATTTCGAGGATTTTGGTATAATAATGGCATAAATTAAGTTTTGCTAAATTTATGACAATCCCTCGTTTTTATGATGATTTGGGAAAGTATTTGAAGCCGAACAAGGTTTTGGTGATTTACGGGCCGCGGCGCGTGGGTAAAACCACTTTGCTTAATAATTTTTTGTCGGGTTGCAAATTGAAATACAGGCTCGATTCCGGCGACAACATTAAAACGCGGGAAATTTTGGCGTCGCAGGATTTTGACATTTTGAAAAATTACGCTGCGGATTATGAATTGATCGCGATTGATGAGGCGCAGCGGATTCCGAATGTGGGTTTCGGATTGAAAATTTTAGCTGATCAAATTCCGAATTTAAAAATCATTGCCACCGGTTCGTCGTCGTTTGAGCTGTCCGGCCAAGTGGGCGAACCTCTTACCGGACGGAAAACCACGGTCACTCTTTATCCGGTGGCTCAACTGGAATTGGGAAGAATCAAGAATAGATTTGATCTGAAAAACGAGTTGGCTCAATCCTTGATTTTTGGCGGTTACCCCGAAGTGGTTGTCGCAACCAGCAATAAGGATCGCGCCAAGGTTTTGGCCGAAATCGTCAATTCCTATTTGCTGAAAGATATTTTGGAAATTGAACAAGTCAAGGGATCGAAAATGCTTTTGGATCTTTTGCGCTTGGTGGCGTTCCAAGTTGGCGGCGAGGTTTCTTTGTCGGAACTGGGGAATCAATTGGGAATCGACTATAAAACCGTGGCTCGCTATTTGGATTTGTTTGAAAAATCGTTTGTACTTTATAATTTGCGCGGTTACAGCCGCAATTTGCGCAAAGAAATCACCAAAAAGAGCAAATATTATTTCTATGACAATGGCGTGCGCAACGCGGTGATTTCAAATTTCAATGATTTGAATTTACGCGACGATGTCGGCGCGTTATGGGAGAATTTCATGGTTTCCGAGCGGCTCAAAAGAAATTCTTACCGGGAAGTTTTTTCGAATAATTATTTTTGGCGGACATGGGACCAAAAAGAGGTTGACTTTGTGGAGGAAAGAGAGGGGAAGCTTTTTGGTTACGAATTCAAATGGAATAATAAGGTTTTAAC